>JAJZWG010000012.1 GCA_021846795.1 bacterium | reverse complement strand
AGTAGTACCAAATTATCTAATAAGAAAATTGATGTTTTAAGAAATAAGAATTTTGGGTTTGTTTTTCAACAATTTTTTTTAAATGCTCAAGATTCGGTAATGTCAAATGTTGTCTTGCCTTTAATGATTGGTGGTGTTAGTCGTTCAGAACGAAACAAAAGAGGTATTGCAGCTTTAGAGGATGTTGATTTGTTAGAAAAGAGTCACGAAAAGGCTGTTAATTTAAGCGGTGGTCAGAAGCAAAGATTATGCATTGCTCGAGCCTTAATTAATCAACCGTCCGTTATTTTTGCCGATGAGCCAACTGGTAATCTTGATTCAATTAATGGCAAAATGATTGAAGATCTTTTATTTAGACTAAATAAAGATAAGAAAATTACACTTATTATTGTGACTCATGATGAAGATTTAGCTAAAAAATGTCAACGAAGAATTAATCTTCAAGACGGAAAAATGGTGAAAAAATAAACATGAAATTAATTGATTTATTAGTAATGGCTAACGCTAGTTTATGGCACAATAAGCTGAGAACTTTTTTAACTGTTTTAGCAATTTTTATTGGTGCTACAACTTTAAGTTTAACTAATGGAATTGGTTCTGGCATTAAATCGTATATTAATTCTCAAGTTTCTAATTTGGGTAACCCATACTCCCTAACTATTACAGCTAATAAAAAATCAGCTCAAAAATTTGGCGTAGGTTCAAGCAATGGTTTAACAGTTTATAATCCTAATCAGCGAAAAATTATAGGTTCTTTTGGTAGTAATTCAGTCGCTTTAACTAATCAAGATATTAATAAAATTAAATCAATTAAAAATATTCAATCAGTTGAACCGGTTTATAATATTTTGCCCAACTATATTCAACATGCTAATAGTCAAAAATATAGTTTTTTATTAGCGCAATCATTTGGTAATCTTAAACTTGATTTAGTTCGAGGTCATAATGTTAATAATCAAATTAATCAATCTCAAGTTACTTTACCAATTAATGATATAGCTGATCTTAATCTAGGAAATTCTACTCAGGCAATTGGTCAAAAAGTACAAATTGGTATTTCTAATAGTTTAGGCCAACAAACAATTTTTACGGCAACAATTGTGGGTATTCAACAATCTACTTTAATTGGTTCAACTCAAATTTATGTTAATAATTATTTATCTAATCAATTACAGAATTATCAACAAGAAGGTTTACCAAGTTATGCAAAAAATGTCTACAAATCATTAGTGGCAATTTTTCCATCCAATTTATCGTCTAAACAGCTTAATCAATTAATTAGTGTTTTAAATCATGATGGTTATAAAGCTCAAACTATTCAAAATAGAGTTCAAACTGTTTTTACGGTTATTAATTCAGCCACTGATGTTTTAGATTTTTTTGCCATTATAACTTTAGTGGCCGCTTCTTTTGGAATTATTAATACTTTATTGATGTCAGTTCAAGAAAGAACTAGAGAAATTGGTTTAATGAAGGCATTAGGTTTAAGTCGATCAAAAATTTTTACCTTGTTTAGCATTGAAGCCGTTATGATTGGTTTTTGGGGTAGTTTTTTGGGTATTTTATTTGCTAATTTAATTGGTAGTATTATTAATAAAATAGTTTCAAATGGTTTTTTGAAATCTTTCCCAGGTTTAAATTTATTTACGTTTCCAATTCAATCTTCTGTAGTAATTATTGTTGTGATTATCGTTATTGCCTTTTTAGCCGGAACTTTACCAGCTAAACGAGCTGCTAATAAAGATGCGATTGAAGCTCTTCGTTATGAATAGTTTGATGCTACTAAGCAAAAGCTTTATTATTGTAGTATGAGTCAGTTAACTAACGGTGATGCTTGGCAAAATTTAATTAAATTAAAAAATAAATATCAAAAGTTATCAATTCGAGATCTATTTGACAATCAGCCTGATCGAGCTAACAGATATAGTTTTCAGTTAGATGATTTATTAATTGATCTATCAAAAAATTTAATTAATCAAGAAATTGTTGATGGTTTAATGAAATTAGCTCAAGAAGCCAATTTAAGTCATCAGATACAATCATTATTTAGGGGTGATAAATTAAATTATACTGAAGATCGGCCGGCTCTTCATTTCTTATTACGAGATCAAAGTTCAAGTCCTTTTATTTTAGACGGTAAAGATTTAAAACTACCAGTTAAACGAGTCTTACAACAAATGAAAGATTTTAGTCAAAAAATTAATCAAGGTCAATTGTTGGGTTATACCGGTCAAGTTATAAAAAATATTGTTAATATTGGTATTGGTGGTTCTGATCTTGGTCCAGAAAGTGTCTACCTTGCTTTGAGTGATTACGCTAACCCTAAGTTAACTATACGATTTATCTCAAATATTGATCATGATAATTTTTATAGTGTTTTAAGAGATTTAGACCCAGCTGTAACAATTTTTTTAATTTCGTCAAAAACTTTTTTAACTGATGAAACTATGACTAATGCTTTATCTGCTAAAGCTTGGTTGAATGATAAATTAGGCCCAGAATCTTTTAAAGACCATTTTTTTGCTATTACCACTCAACCTTTTCAGGCTGAACGATTTGGTATAGTTAGTGATCATATTTTTGAATTTTGGGATTGGGTAGGAGGACGTTATTCAGTTTGTTCGGCGATTGGATTAATTATTGCGATAAGTATTGGTTGGTCAAATTTTCAAGAATTTTTAAAGGGTTTTTATCAAATTGATCAACATTTTAAAACCACTCCCCTAACTGCTAATATACCAGTTTTATTAGCCTTAATTAGTCTTTGGTATCATAATTTTTGGGATTTTCGAACTGAAGCAATTATTCCATATAGCTATCATCTAAGTTGGTTGCCAACATATTTGCAGCAGGCCGTTATGGAAAGTAATGGTAAGAATATTAATCGACAAGGACAAGTGGTTGATTATTTAACTGCTCCAGTTGTTTGGGGTCAATCTGGTACTAATGCTCAACACGCTTTTTTTCAACTTTTTCACCAAGGTACAGAAATTGTACCAGTTGATTTTATTGGTTTTATGACTTCTTCTCATGATAATTTGAAACATCGGACTAAACTTTTAGCTAATATGTTGGCTCAAGCTCAAGCTTTAGCTTTTGGGCAAACCGACCAAGTGGTGGATGTTAACCGACAATTTTTTGGTAACCGACCGAGTAATATATTTTTAGCAAAATCTTTAAATCCTAAAGCTTTAGGACAAATAATCGGACTTTATGAAGCTAAAATATTTTGTCAAGGTGTTATTTGGCAAATTAATTCATTTGATCAATATGGTGTTGAATTAGGTAAAAAATTAGCTAATCAAATAGAAAATCAATTTTATCAATCAGATCATAATTTTAATTTTGATCAATCAACTAATTTATTACTTGATTATATAAATAATAAACCGGAGTTTTAAAGTCCGGTTTATTTTATTAATTGTTTATTTTAATTGGTTTTTATAGGGTTAAACCTTGTTGTGATGAGTTGTTGCTGTTAGTAGTTGAAACTTGATTAGATGTGTCACCGTTGTTATTGTTTGTATCACTTTGATTGTTGTTATTGCTTGGGTTGTTGTTATTTGTTGGATTGTTGTTGTTGGTATTGTTTTGAGAATTTTTAGTATTGTGTGAATTAGTGGTGTTATTTGATTGATTGTTGGAAGTGTTATTGTTGTTGGATTCAGTTTGATTGTAACTATGAGCGTTTTTAGTAACAGTATTGTTTGATTTAACAGTATTACCATTATTATTATTGGAAGCTACAGTATTACCATTATTATTATTGGAAGCTACAGTATTATTATCGTTATTGTTAGAGTTTAATGGTGCGTTATTGGTATTATTGGAATTTAATTGATTATTAGATTTAACAGTTTTATTAAAGCTACTGCTAGTATTGTAACTATTGGTGTAAGTATTATTGGTAGTTGTAGTGTCGGTTGTAGTAGAAGTGTTAGTTTCGGTATTATAGGTGTAAGTATTGTAAGAGTCGGTTGTGACAACTCTTGAAACTGGCATAGTTGAACCGTTGACATAATCACCTACAGCTGTGGTTGAACTTGGAGTAATTGAAGAATTAGTGGATGAATTATTTGGTGTATTAGTTGTAGGACTACTATTAGAACTAGAAACTGTAACCGATCCATTGCTTTGTTGAGTTATTGGATTGGCACAAGTATTAGAGCTACTATTGGTTTTTTGAATATCTGAAACATTTTTCATGATACCGGTTGATAAAACACTTAACTGTGTTTTAACGATATCTGTAGTAATTAAAACGGAAATTAAAATTACTAAAGGTAAACCAATCATTAGAATCAAAAGATTTGTATTGATTGTAATATTGGATGAATTAAATTTAGGCATAATATCCCTCTTTATGGTTAATTAATAAACTCCACCCCTCACACTCTATTGCTAGAGTTTAATAAGCGCTTATAGTGATATTTATTTAACACCTATATTTACAATAATGCAATAATATTTTAAAACATTAGCATTTTATTTTAGTAAGTTTAGCCTGTTAACTTGTTGTATATAAAACTTTTACTGATGTCTAGCTGATTGTTTTTTAAAATAAAGTTTTATTTAGGTCTAATTATTTGTATAATTAAGAACTAGTTATGAAATTAGTTGTCTTTATACCTTGTTTAAATGAGGAAAAAACTCTACCGACTGTTATTAAATCAATTCCCAAAAAAATTAAAGGTATTGATAAAATTGAAATTTTAGTGATAGATGATGGTTCAACTGATCAAACATCAGCTGTAGCTAAAAAATTGGGCGTAACTCGTATTATTCGACATATTGGTAATAAAGGTTTAGCTTATTCATTTCGTGATGGTATTAGAGGTTCTTTAGAGATGGGAGCCGATATTATTGTTTTAACCGATGGAGATAATCAATATCCACAAGAGAGAATCCCTGATTTAATTCAGCCAATATTAGATCAAAAAGCTGATTTAGTAATTGCTGATCGACAAATTGATAAGATTGCCCATTTTACTCGGTTTAAAAAGTTTTTACAAAAATTTGGTACTTGGGTTTTAAATAATGCCGCTGGCACTGATTTGCCAGATGGTACTTCTGGTTTTCGAGCTTTTTCTAAAGAAGCCGCTATCGACATTAATTTAATTACTAGATATAGCTTTGGCATGGAAACAGCTATTCAAGCTGGTAATAAACGTCAAAGAATAGCTATGATAAAAATTAAAACCAACCCTAAAACTCGAGAATCTCGATTAATAAGTTCTAATTTTGATCATGCTAAAAAGTCAGCTGTAGCAATTATGAGAGGCTATTTAATGTATAAACCTTACGTGGTTTTTATTACGTTAGGTATAGTGATGTTATTAATTGGTCTTGTGCCGTTTATTAATTATTTAATTATTTTTTTAACTACCAAGCATCCAGGCGGACCACATCATATTCAATCATTATTGTTGGGTGTAGTTTTTTTGGTAGCTTCATTTTTGTCATTTGCTTTAGCGCTTTTAGCCGATTTAATTCGGATTAATCGATCTTTATTGGAAGACGTTTTAGAAAATCAAAAAAGAGCTGAATATATTAAAAAAACCAAAAACTAGATGAATAGTGTTTCTTGCCCTCAATAACAACGTGTTTAGTAATATGTTTAGCGGTTTTGTTGATAGTTTTAATGGTTGGATTGTTAATCAACCAACTACTTTCACTTCTTGAAATAAAGGTTAAGACACCACCACCTTCTAAGAACATTAAAACTATTATAACAGCTAAAAAGACTTTAATTTTTGGATGATTTTTAAATAATTTTGTTAAAAAGAAACCACTGATTGAAGCCATAAATAATAAAATTGGAATTAAGTATCGACCATTCATTAATTCTAGTACGTTAGTATATAAATAAGTTTCAAAACCTTCAAAGATTAAAGCAATTAAATAAATTACAATCATTAGAATCATTAAATTAATAAAATCATTGGTTTTAAAGATTTTTTTTCGATATTTAATTAAAGCAAATAAAACAATCATGGCTAAAATTAAGAATGCTGCGCTTGGTAGAGGTAGCGGTGGATAGTTACTAAAATGAGTTTTTACACCACTAACTGAAAAAAATAAACGATACCAAATCCAATAAACCCATTGGCCCAAGTATATGATAATATTTTTATTTGGTTTATAAGCGTTATTGATTAATTCTTGATGGGTAACGTAATTATGGAACCAAACACTATAAGATGAACATTGAGCGATAGTCAGAACATCATTACAGGGTGGATTAATAGTTCGATATTGAATTAAATTAAGAATATCTCTTTGAAAAAATAAACCAGCAGCGATAATAAAAAAAATGACAATTAATGTTTTAGCTAATTTAGAAGTTTCTTTAAAGTTATTTTTTAAATTTAACCAGATTTTTTTGAAAGATTTATCGGATACCTGATAAATTACAAATAATAAGTAAAGTCCGATACCAGCTGCAATTGGTTCATAAGCAAATTTTACTAGTGAAGCAAAAATAGCCAAGATAACAATTGAGGCTAATAAATTAATGTTAAATTGTTTTTTGCGAAGTTGTTTAATGGCTTTAGCAGTCAAATAGGCTGTTAGGCCAGTCATTAGAAACATCATGTTATCATAATTAATTTGACCAGCCAATTGAGGTACAATTGGAATAAGACTAAAGATTAAAATTGATAGATTGGTATAAATCTTTGATAAGCCTATTTCTAACATAAATTTGTAAAAATAAATTAAACCAACTGAAAATAAAATAATGTCAATGAACCTCAGAAAGATAATTTGACTAATTTGATTGTGAATGAAATAAGCATAAATCCTATAAGGAAAACTCATTAGATAGTGATAAAGATATGATGGATGTACGGCTACATCACCATAAGGATTACCACCTTTGGGCTGTTTAGTTAAAAACGGTGATAAATGTCGAGCATAAATTTTGATTAAACCAAAATGAAAGTTTTCATCAAAAGCTTGAGGGTAAGCTGCTGAAATAGCAATCCAAATAGCTTCTAAAATAAAAAAAATTAAAATTGTTACAAAGAAATAATTGGAATTAAAATATTGTTTAAATTTGTTTTTAAGGTTGATCCACATATAATTACTTAAACTATTATAGCTTAATAACTGGAATTAAACTTAAAAATATTACAGTTGATTGATTTGAAGTTGTACAATAAATTGATGAAGAAAAAAATTCAGATATTTTTCTCGATTTTAATTGTTTTAATTACAATTTATATTTTTACGAAATATATCGTTCAACACCATCAAATTATTAGTCGATTATTGAAAGTTAATCCCTTAGAAATTATTTTAATTATTCTATTGTATGGATTAATTTTTATTTCGCTTTATTATCTTTTAAAATTTATGGTTGAATATTTTGATATTAAGATTGATAAAAAAGATAATTTATTGTTAAATGCTTATTCATTATTAGCTAATTTTTCTTTTTTTGGTCAAGCTGGTCCTGGTATTAGAGCGATTTATTTACGTAATAAATTTAAATTAACTATCAAAAAATTTATTTTCATTACCCTAGTCTACTATTCTTTTTATTCAATTATTGCCATTTGTTTTATTTTATTTGGTAGCAATTTAAAATTAATCTGGTCGATTTTAATCATTTTGGCGGTAATTGGTGGTAATTTTGTAATTATTCGTTGGTATTTAAAAAGACGCCAATTGGATAGTCAAAAACACCTTTTATCAATTAAAAGTCTAGTTTATATCTTTCTAGCTGCTTTAGTTCAATTAGCCATCCAGACAATTATTTATGCTATTGAATTGGAATCAATTGGTAAGTTTGCGATTCATCAAATTGTAGCTTATAGTGGTTTTGCTGATTTAGCTTTGTTTGCTTCGATTACCCCAGGTGGTATTGGTATTAGAGAAGCATTTTTAGTTTTTTCGGAAAAAATACACCATATTCCAACTGCTAGTATAGTTTTGGCTAGTTTAATTGATCGTTCAGCTTATTTTATTTATTTAATTATTTTGTTGATTATTGTTTTATTGTTTCACGGTTTTAAAAGAATAAAAAAATTAAATTTAGTTAATAAAAATGAGCTTGAAAAATAATTTTAAATAGTGTATTATAAATATTCGTAATGGAACAAATAAAAACTGAAAAGCCTTTAGTTCAATTAAAACAGTCCGAAGAAAAATCTTTGACTTGTGGTGAATATTGTGCCAAGACTTATGATTATTTAAATCAAGTTAGACTTGATATTGGTATTCCAGATTATGAGTACTCAACTATGATTGCTTTAGCCGGTATTTCGGTTGATAATTTAAAAAAAGCTGATTTTTCACGGGCTGAAAATCGCGTTAGTTCTCGTTTAGGTATTAATCGACGAAATTTTGATGGTTTTGGCGGTTTTGTGAAGGAATTATTAATTCAACGCAAAATTTTTGATTATCTGAAAGCTCGTGATCAACAGGTTTAGTTAATTCATAGAATGCTTTTTAAAGCTTGTTGAACAATAGTTTGATTAATGTCGGCAACGGTGATTTTTTCTTGAGTTGTTTGAAGAATAGCTATTTCGCCAATTTTTTTACCAATAACTGCTTGAGAAATTGGTGAATTTGGGCTAGTATTATCT
The DNA here is from genome assembly GCA_021846795.1 of bacterium. Lineage (GTDB taxonomy): Bacteria > Patescibacteriota > Saccharimonadia > Saccharimonadales > UBA4665 > JAJZWG01. The sequence continues at coordinate 8,567 of JAJZWG010000012.1, read as the reverse complement.
GAATCAGCTATTAAATCAGGGCATAATTTAGGTAAACCAACAATATTAACTTTATATTGATCATGACTTGATTCAATGGTTACTTGACTGCCTAAACTAACGTATTCATCTTGTTCTTCAGGCGGTAAAAAAATTTTAAAATTATTAATTATTTGGTTTTTTGGTGGTAGTTTTAGATAAAGCCAATATTCTAAAGACAAAATAACAAATTCTTTGTCATGAAGTTCTAGAAAGTTTTTATTAGGATAAATATCTTTTTCTCTACCCACAATTTTAGCATACTAAAAAATATCAAGATAAGCAGTGATATATCTAACATTTTAATTATTTAACCACCGATATAACCACCAGCATATTGCATTAAAAGATAAGTCCAAAGCATGCTAAATATAATGATAGTCAAATTATAAACCCAAGCTTTTTTTTGACTAATTGACCAAATCATTAATGGAATAGCAAAATCCATTAATGTATATCTGGGAAAACCACCAAATTTACCGCCAATTATTGGGATCATTAAAAAAAGACAACTATATAAGGCTAAGATTTTATCTTTTTGATACCAATAAATGATTGATATAATGACGATGGCTAGAAAGAATAAATTAAAAATGGAGGTATTACTAAGACCATTAAAAAATGAATTTTGTAACCAGCCATGATTTCTTTGAGTTATTAAAAAAGCTAAGCCGTTATGGTAGTTGATTTTTAAATAAAGCATATAACTTAATACGCCAAAAGTACTGAAGGTTATGCTGAAAATAATTTTCTTAATGTTTAATTTATTTTTAATTAAAATAAGTGCCGATAAAGGGATTAAAAAGATACCATTAATTCTTGTAGCAGTGGCTAATAAAATCATAATAGTAGCTTTAATGTATTGATTTTTAAGACTGAAATAAAAAGCTCCTAGTGCTAAAAAAGCAAATAAAGCTTCCGTGAAAGTACCTAACATAAAAATGGCGCTTGGAAAAAGCGCCCACAATAAAGTGGCTTTAACAATATCCGATTGAGTAGTTAGTTTAAAATAATTTTTAACAATTTTAAGATAAAAATATAAGGCACCAATATAACTAGTCCAAGATACCAGTAAACCACTATTTAGATAAGAAGGAATCAATTGATGGATTAGTTTAATAATTAACGGATAAAGTGGAAAAAAATTTACTAAATAAAAATGACTATAACCAAACTTGGCAATCTGTAAATAAATTGCACCATCCCAATTAGCTAAAAATTTTAGATAATTTTTGGAATGATAAAGATTACCAATTTGACTGGTTAGAGGAATAATTTGATTATTTTCATAACCTAAAAAAATAGCTATGATTAAAATTGGTAAAAAAATTATTAATGCCAAGACAAGGTCTTCTTTAAGTAATTGTTGGCAATGATTTTTAAAAATCTGCAACCTATTTTTTATTTTTGGTTGATGTAACATGTTTATAATTTATTGTAACACCGTTAAGAATTAGCTTCTAGTAATAAATCAAAGTATTCAATACTGCCAAATGGAATTTTTTGTTTGATTTTGTCTTGAACTTTTAGGGTGTTAGCGGTGGTAATTTGAAAATTACCATATTGATGATTGATAGTATCAATAGCACTAGTTAGATTGTTGGTTTGATTAATTTGATCTAATAAACTTAATTGGTTACGACTAGTTTTTTGAAGTTGATAACAAGTTATGCCAATCGTTTGAATAGTTAAATTGGGTCGTTGATTGAAAACATAAAGAGCTTTAGTGTAAATATCATGATCACTAAAAAAACTTGATTTAAACATTTTTCTTTTTAACCAATGTTCATGATTGGTAAAAATTAACCAAACTAAAATACCTCTTGCGTCAACATTTTTATACCTCATTTTTATGCCAGTTGTTTGACATAAGAATTGTAGATATGAGTTTAATTTATTGGTTTGATTAGTGGGTCGATCAAGTACCCATTGACGACCAATTTGACCAAGTTGAGTGGTTACATCATCAACTTCATAACCACGTAATCTTTGATACCAATCTTCACCAATTATACTTTTAAAAACTAAGTTTTTGAGAGTTTGACTAGAAGCTTGTAAAAAATCTAATGGTCGATAAATTTGTACGGCATTAAGACGAGCGGTATAATGTTTAGCAATACCGGGTAAATCAGTTAATTGAAGTTGTTTATAGGTTGAGATTAAATTATTATAATCGATTATATCGAGACCATCTGGTTTATGTAATGAACTAGCTAATTTTGCCAAAAATTGATTGGGTGCAATGCCAATATTAACAGTTATGTAATGACCAATTTGATTTTTAACAGCTTGTTTAATATTGAAAGCTATATTAGTTAAAGCTTGATGGCGAAGCATAGTTGGAGTGTTGTGAAAATCTATGATGCCTTCGTCAATACTTTTCATTTTAACTTTTGGTGAATAATATTGCATGATTCTTAATAACTGTTGGTAAACGTAATGGTATTTAGGTGGATCACTTTCTAAAACTATTATATTAGGTATGATAGTTTTAACTTCCTGTAAACCCATACCAACCTTAACACCTTGCTGTTTAGCCTCATAAGATAAAGCAATTAAACAACAGTTTTTAGATAATCGATTAGTAATACCAATTGGTCGATGTCTTAGTGAAGGATGGGCTTGTTGTTCGATACTCGCAAAAGCACTGTTGAGATCAATATGCATGATTTGAGGTTGTTCGTGGTTGAGTTGATTAGTTAAATTAAACATTGATAAGAGCGATTAATTTCCACTGTAAAGAGCTAGCATTAAATTCTAATCGATAATCAGTTTGACCGTCGTTAATATCAAAAATATGACAGATTGTTTGACCACTATGAGTGGGGTGTTGTAAGCTTATTTCTTGAACGATAATCAGTTGATTTTTATAATAAAATTTAACTGGATAACAATGATTATTTTTAAAAATAGCGATGACTTTAATTGGTTGATTAACATTAATAGTCGGATCCATATACTTCTCCTCAATAATTGAATTTAAATTGACGGATTTAAGGTGGTTGAAGTCGAGTTGATAAAAAATTTAACCGTCAATAATTTTCTTAACAACTAAACTAAAAGTTTAAGGAGATGATCAGGGCCCGAAGGATGACTATCTATAGTTTATTATAATACTTTTAATTGAATTTGTTGATTTAAGTTAAGTGACTAATGATTCTTTCAATATTAGTAGAAGTTTCTCGAATGTTATTGGCGATAAAATTCTTAACTGGTCGATAGGTTGTTGAAACAGTTGAAGTGCCAATTAAAAATAAAATAATAGCGATACTTAAGCCAATTCTTGGTTTGAGTTTTTTGACCTGAGTATTTCTAAAAGCTGGAGCAGTACCAATAATTTCTTTTTGAAAAATTTTATTAATATAGTAAGCGCCTAAATAATAAAATAAAAAAGTAACAAAGAAGTTATAATAAAAACCTTTTTTAAGGCGTCTTGCTGAAGTTAAACTAGAATTTCTTAATAAAAATTTAATTTGACCAAAATTTTTTAATTGATGAAGAACATGTAATTCATCACCACCCTGCATAGTGATTAAATTATAACCATCAAAAAAAGATTTTTTAAAAGCTAAATTGGTAGCAGTGACATAATATGGATGTTTAAACAATAAACTATAAAAATAATCAGATATAAATAAAAATCTAGTGTAAACCTTACCCCACCATGGTCCATCAAGATATTGACAAGGTCCAGCTACAGCTACTAATTGAGGATTTTTAATAAAAGATTGATTAATATTTTCTAGCCAATTTGGTTTGAAAACAGTGTCAGAGTCAGTTGAAATAATAATTTCACCAGTAGCTATATCGGCTCCAGCTTGGCGAGCAAAACAAACGCCTGGTCGACTTTCTTGGACCAATTTAACATTAGGAAATTGACGAATAATTTCAACTGAATTATCAGTTGAATTATTATCGACAACGATAATTTCAGGTTTTAAACCAGTGATTTGCTGAGTTAAAGAATTTAAGCAATTATAGATGTAGTCAGCTTCATTATAACAAGGTATAACAATGCTATAATGATAATTTCCACTATTTTTCATTGCTAGTAATTATACAGCAAAATTTCAGATTTTAAAAGCTTTTTATGTTTATTTTTTTAATTGTAGTTGACAATTGTAATGATCGAAACTGACATTAATTGTTAAATCCGGCTGATCAATTATTTGATTTAACTCAGTAGCTAAAGTTTCTTCCATAATTAAATTTTTTTGATGTTTGGTGGTTTTTTGAATGAGTGGTTGGTCTGATTTTATGATTAATTTAATACGATCATCGACTTGATAGTTAGCTTGTTTACGGGCACTTTGAATGTGTCTGATTAATTCTCGAGCGATACCCTCTTCAATCAATTGGTCATTTAATTTAATGTCAAGGTCAATTTCACTACCCCATTTGACAGTTTTAACATTAAGTTCATCAGCGATTAGATTTTTATAATAATCTGGTAATTGAGGAGCGGTAAAACTAGCTAATGGTTGACGAACTTTAATCTTTTGACTAGCTCGAAGAGCTAAACCTTGATTAATATAATCTCTAGCTTCAGCCATATTATCCAATAAAACTTGATCGATCTTTTGAGTTTTTGGCCAGTTACTTAAATGAACGGATGTTGGCAGTGAAGTCTGTTGAGTTAATTGGCGCCAAATGTGATCACTTAAAAAAGGTGAAAAAGGTGCTAATAATTGACAGATGGTAATTAGATTATAATAAAGAGTTTCATAAGCTTCAGTTTTATCTAAATTATTATCACTTTTCCAAAACCTGCGACGAGAACGACGAATATACCAATTGCTTAAATCATCTAATAAATCAATAATTTGTTCGGCCGCTTTATCGATTTTATAATGATCTAAATGAGTGGTTATTTTTTTAATTACTTGGTTAAGTCGAGTTAGCATCCACCGGTCTAATAAATTATGGCTTTCAGGTATTTGACCAGGATGTTGAGGAATAAAATGATCAACATTAGCATAAAGTTGATAAAAATTAAAACTATTGTTAAAAGTCATAAAAACTTTTCTTTGAATATCTTGAAGATGGCTAGAAATAAATCTGACATCTTCTCCGTGAACAATTGGTGAGCTAGCCATAAAAAATCTTAGAGTATCTACACCAAAATTATCAAAAGTTTCGTCCATGGGTGCATAGTTCTTTTTTCTTTTAGATAATTTTTGACCATCAGCGGCAACTATCCAGCCACTACTAACAACATTCTTAAAAGCTGGTTGATCAAATAAACTAACAGCTAAAACGTGAAGAGTGTAAAACCAGCCTCTAGTTTGGTCAGTAGCTTCAGCAATAAAATCGGCTGGAAAATTTTTTTGCCAATCAATATCTTGGTTAAAGGGATAATGATCTTGACCATAGGGCATAGAACCTGATTCGAACCAACAGTCAAAAACTTCTGGAATTCGTCTAGCGATTTTGCCTGAGTCAGTTTTAATTTCAACTTGATCAATATAAGGTCGATGTAAATTGGTAATTTTAGATGGGTCAACAGCTTTTTGTCGAAGTTCATTAAGACTACCAATAATAACAGTTTCTCCGTCGTTGGTTTGCCAAATTGGCAACGGTGAACCCCAAAATCGATTGCGAGAAATTGACCAATCACGAGCATTCTCTAGCCAATTGCCAAAGCGACCATTTTTAATATGATTAGGTACCCAATTAATTTTTTGATTATTGTCGATAAGTTTAGGAACAATGTGACTAACTTTAATCAACCAAGAATCAGTTGCATAATAAAGTAATGGTGTATCGCAACGCCAACAAAATGGATAAGTATGTTTAAAAGTTTCAGCTGCAAATACTAAGTTTGATTTAGTTAGAGATTCAATAATTAAATTGTCGGCAGTTTTAAAAAATTTGCCTTCAATATTGTTGGGTAGACCAAGATCGGTTTTAATTTTGCCATATTCATCGAGAGTAATAAGAATTGGTAATTTAACTTGTTGACCTAACTTTAAATCGTCTTCACCGAAAGCTGGAGCGATATGTAAGACGCCTGAACCATCTTCAATGCTAACGAAGTCAGCTGGCCAGACTTTATATAAATTATCTTTATAGATTTCGTCTTTTAAGTTACTTAATTTAAAAAGTGGTTGATAACCAAGACCTACTAGATCATGACCTTTAACTTGTCGAATTATTTTATAGTTATCACTGTTCAGACAGGATAAACGATTTTTAGCCAAGACTAAAGTTTGATCCTGATTATTGTCATCTTGCAATGTAACGTAAAGATAATCAGCTTGAGGATTAACGGCAATGGCAGCATTGCCAGGTAGACTCCAAGGAGTAGTTGTCCAACCTAATAAATAAGCATCTTGATTAATGATTTTAAATTTAACATATAAACTTGGGTCACTAATATTGTCTTGATAACCTTGATTTAATTCGAAATTAGATAATGGTGTAGCACAACGAGGACAGTAAGGTGAAGACCTAAAATCTTTATAAACTAAACCCTTTTCAAAAATAGTCTTAAAAACCCACCAAACGGATTCAATATAACTTTCATCCATTGTGGTATAAGTTTGACTATAATCAGCCCAACGACCTAGTCTAATAAATAAATTTTCCCAGATTTCTTTATATTTAAAAACTGATTCTTGACATTCTTGATTGAATTTTTCAATGCCATATTTTTCAATATCTTGTTTACCACTAAAATTGTGTTCTTTTTCAATGGCGTATTCAATTGGTAATCCATGAGTATCCCAACCAACTCTTCTTTTAACAAAAAAGCCTTGCATAGTTTTATAGCGAGTGATGCTATCTTTAATGGTTGTTTGGATAACATGACCATAATGAGGTAAACCATTTGCAAAAGGTGGACCATCATAAAAAATAAATTCTGGTTGATCTTGACGATTTTTGAGACTTTTTTGGAAAGTTTGTTCATCAGCCCAGATTTTGAGCATATTTTCTTCAATTTCAGCTAAAAAATGTTTGTGGGTTGACATAAGACAATCTCCTTTAAGTTAATTTTCGGATCCAGTTTAAATGGAGGTACCATCCGAATTCTGTCTTGATTAAACAGCCCTTAATTGGAGGTTGTAACGGACCTAAATCGCCATAGTTCTAATTAGAAATAAAAAATATTTCCTTTCTTCTAGGAGCTAACGGTTGATAGCCGCTATGATTATTCATCATGCTTCGATTTTTATTTTAACTTTTAGATTTAATTAAGTCAATTAATCCTACGCTGTTTAATAATACGTAAAAAAAATTATAAAGTTAATTTAGTTGAATTAATTCGATCCATAATAGGTAATCCAAGCATTGTTAAGGCATTTTCCATAATTATAATATAGGCATCGATTATCATTAATCTAAAGCTTTGATTATTTGATGTTAAAATTTGATCATTTTCATAAAACCGGTTAAATAACTGACTGAGTTCATATAAATAATTACAAATTAAATTTGGTTTAAGTTCTGTGGTAGTTTGAAAGACTAAATTTGAGTAATCGAGTGTTTTTAAAATGAGTCTTTTTTCGAACTTATCAAGTTGTTGAGGTAGTTGAGTAGTTTGGTTTTTAGCTTTTCGTTTAACGGATTTAGCCCTAACTAATGAATATTGAAGATAAACACCAGTATTGCCTTTTAAACTAACAGACTCTTGAGGGTTAAAAACTATATCTGGCCCAATTTGTTGTTTTAAGAAGCTATATTTGATGGCGCTTAAAACTAAATCGGAATCAGGTTTAGTTTGACTTGCTTGTTGAGCAGTTTGATTGACTAAATCAATTAATTCATAAGCTTGAATAAAGTTACCTTTTCGACTACTCATTTTAATTCCACCTGCTAATTTAACATTACCGTGAGTAATATGAATAGTTTTTTGAGCAAGTTCAAGTTTGATTTTTTCCATAGCTTTTAAAACAACTTTCATGTATTCTTGAATGTCGTTACCTGTAATAATAATCGATTGATCAAAATGATAATCTTGCCATTTCAATAAACTAAGGCCAATATCTTTAGTTTCGTAAGTCGGTAAACCTTGTTGATTAATGAAGACTCTATTATGTAAACCATATTTTTCGCCTGGAAAAATTACTGCTCCTTGGCTAATCTTAAAATAACCTTTTTTAAGTTGATTTTGAACAGCTTCAAGACCAATTTTAAAAGTTTGACTTTCGGGGTAATATTTATCAAACTTGACATCAATAGTTTGATAAAATTGATCAAGATAATCATAACTCCATTGACGACAAGTCCAATAAATTTGAGCTAAATTAGATTGACGATCTTGTTTGGTTTGAATTTGATAAATTTTTTGATTGAGGGCTTTAATTTCTTCTGCAGTATTAGGTATTTGTTCATAGGCTAAATTACCTTTAATATAGCATTGAACTAACCACTCGACTCGTTGATCAATGGCTATATTATTTAATTTATCTGGCAATTCTCCACCTAAATTTTCAATAATACCCCAGATTGATTTAGCTACATGAAGTCCGACATCACCACCAAAATTAACTCGGTAAACTCGACCACCAGCTTGTTCAATGATATTAGAAATAGCCCAACCAATAACA
>JAJZWG010000011.1 GCA_021846795.1 bacterium | reverse complement strand
TACTACAGATCCAATTTCAGATATGTTAACTAGAATTCGTAATGTTATTTTAGTTCATAAATCAACAACCAATGTTCCGTATAGTAAAATTAAGGAAGATATTCTTAAAATATTTAAAGATAATCAATTAATCGATAATTATAAAATTATTGATAATGGTGTAACAGATAAGCAAATTTTAATAGAAATTAATGCTGAGCAACAAAAAACTCGTATTAATGAATTAAAAAGAATTTCTAAACCAGGTCGTCGTATATATGTTAATTGTAAAGATATTCCAACCGTTAAACAAGGAAGAGGTTTCTTGATTATTTCTACTTCAAAAGGTATAATGACAAGTTTTGAGGCTAAATCAAAAAACATCGGTGGTGAAATTTTGTGTCAAGTTTATTAATTAAGGATAAAATAAAATGAGTCGAATAGGAAAACTACCAATTAAAATACCAAATGGTGTGACAATCACTGTTGATTCAAATAAAGTTCTAGTTAAAGGACCTAAAGGAGAATTGGATTTATTATTACTTGAAGGAATTAAATGTCAGATTGACGATAATGTTTTGACTGTTACTAGAGATAATGATGGATCAGATAAAAAAGCTAAACATGGATTGACAAGAGCTTTAATAAATAATATGGTTATAGGAGTAAGTGAAGGTTTTTCAAAAAAACTAGAAATAAATGGAGTAGGGTTTAAGGTGGCATTAAAGGGTAATGACTTAAATTTAAGTCTTGGGTTCTCTCATGATATTACATATCCGTTAAAAAATGGGATAGTTGCTACAGTTGATCAAAATACAATTATTATTTCTGGTATTGATAAACAAATGGTTGGTCAAGTGGCTGCTGAAATTCGAAAACTTAAAAAACCTGAACCGTATAAAGGTAAAGGTATTAAATATAGCGATGAAGTTATTATTCGTAAGAGCGGTAAGAGCGGTAAGGATAAATAATTATGAAAAATCTGCAAACAAAATTAGCACATCGTCATTTAAGATTGAAGCGAACTCGTTCTAAATTACATGGTACTGCTCAAATTCCAAGATTAAGTATTCATATTTCATTAAGACATGTTAGTGCTCAATTAATTGATGATGATTTACGACATACTATTGTTTATTCTACTAGTGTTGGTAATAAAAAAATTAATGGTAATTTAACTAAGAAATCTCAATTAGTTGGTCAAAATATTGCTGAAAAAGCTTTAAAGAAAGATATCAAACAAGTTGTTTTTGATCGAGGTTATAAAATTTATCACGGAAGAGTTAAGGAATTAGCCGATGCTGCACGTGCGAAAGGATTAGAGTTTTAAATGGCTACTAATGTAATTGAAAATCAATCAGATATTGTCGAAGAAATTGTTTGGCAAGAAAGAACTTTAGATATCGATCGAATTGCTCGAGTTGTAAAAGGTGGTCGACGTTTTCGTTTTAGAGCTTTAGTGGTAGTTGGTGATGGTCATGGTCAAGTTGGTATAGGAATTGCTAAAGGGGCTGATGTAACAGCTGCAATTACTAAAGCTAGTGCTACAGCCAAGAAAAATTTAATAAATGTGGCAATTAGCAATGAAACAATACCTCATGAAATTCAATCAAAAAAAGGTGGAGCAATTATTCTTTTAAAACCTGCGCCGAATGGTCGAGGTTTAATTGCCGGTGGAGTTGTTAGAAGTATTCTTGAATTGGCCGGTATCAGTAATATAGTTTCAAAGTCATTGGGTTCATCAAATAAAATTAATATGTCTTATGCAACTTTAAAAGCTTTAACTCAGTTAGTTCCAAAAGACCAGTGGTTAATTAAGAATAAATTTCAAGTTAAGAATAAAACAACAATAGTTGAGGATAAAAAATGAAATATAATCAACTTAAATTAGATAAACAAAAAAAAATTAAACGAGTTGGTCGAGGTATTTCTAGTGGTCAAGGTAAAACAGCTGGGAGAGGCACAAAAGGACAAAAATCACGAACTGGTAAAAAACTTAAATTGGGTTTCAGTGGAGGAAGTAATACGTTATTACAGCAATTACCTAAATTACCTGGATTCAGAAGTCATTTAATTAAATCAGAGATTGTTAAAACTGGGCAATTAAATCAATTAACTAAAAGTCAAATTAATACCATGGTTTTATTTCAAGCTGGTTTAATCTCAAGTCCTTACGTTAAGGTCAAATTAATTATGTCTAATCCAATTGATAAAAAAATGACAATAAGTTTGAGTGCTGCGAGTCAACATGCTATTGAAAGTCTTGAATCTAAAGGTGGTCAATTTATTAAAGTTGAAAGATTAGCTAGAGAGAAAAAAGCAAATCAATAAAATTTTTAATTTAAGAGGGTTAATATTTTTTAATTATGAATTGGCGAGTTATCTGGAAATCTTTAAAAGAAAAAGATATGAGAAATCGTATTTTAGCCGTTATTGGTATTTTAATTGTATTCAGAATTCTAGCTCAAGTTCCAGTTCCAATTGCTAATGCTCAAACTACTCATCAAATTTTACAAAATTTATTTAATTCTAAAAGTTCACCACAACTTCTAAGTTTTATTAACGTATTATCTGGCGGTGCTTTAGCTAATTTTTCAATTATGATTGCCGGTGTTGGACCATATATTAATGCTTCAATTATTATGCAATTATTAACTCGGGCGATTCCGAAATTAGAAGCTTTACATAAAGATGGTGAATCAGGTCAAAATAAAATTAATCAATATACTCGAATCTTAACTTTTCCACTGGCTATTATTCAATCAATTGGTTCAATTTTTTTAATCAGAGAAGCAGCTTCATCTATTGGTGGGGCTAGTAGTATTACAGCTAATGCATCGTTAATGCAGTGGGTTTTAATGGTGAGCGCCTTGACTGGTGGATCGATGTTGTTAATGTGGTTAGGTGAATTAATTACTGAACAAAGTATCGGTAATGGAATTTCATTAATTATTACAGTTAGTATTGTTTCTCAGTTACCTTATAATATTGCTAGTATTGTTAATTCAGTTGGTAAAAAACCAGATTGGGTTATCTTTGGTCATGATAAATTGCCATTTTCTAGAACAAGTTTTTATTATCTTATTATTACGGTCGGTTTAATACTTTTAGTAACTTATTTAGTGGTGATGTTGAATGAAGCTTCAAGAAATTTAAAGGTAAGTTATGCTAAAAAAGTTCAAGGTAATCGTGCTTACGGTGGTGTAACTACTACATTACCGGTAAAATTAATTACAGCGGGTGTTATTCCAATTATTTTTGCAGTTGCTTTTTTGAGCGTACCAAGTTTTATTGGTCAGGTTTTACAAGGTCTTCATAGTGTTAATTTAGCTAATTTGGGAGTTAAATTAACTACTTGGTTTTCTGCTCCAACTCCAACTAGTTTTAAAACAGAAGGCTTAGACGCATATATATATCCAGTAGTTTATTTTTTATTAGTCTTTTTATTTACATTTTTCTATACTTCGATTTCTTTTAATGCTCAAGAAATAGCAGAAAATCTTGATAAACAAGGTGGTTTCATTGAAGGTATTAGATCTGGTAAGCAAACAGAAAAATACTTATCAAAAGTTGTTAATCGATTAACCTTATTTGGTGCTTTAAGTTTGGGTATTTTGGCTTTAATGCCAATCATCGCTCAAATTTTTATTCCAGTTAGTATTACAATTGGAGGTACTAGTATTTTGATTTTAGTATCCGTGGCTTTGCAAACATTACGAGCAATTGAATCAAGAGCAATAATGGTAACTTACGATAATTACACTGATAGTAGTTTTTTTCATGATGATGAAGAAAAACCTAAATCTAAAAAAAAGCTCCTTGGTTTATTTGGCAAAAAAATAACTTCTTAAATATTGTTTAATAGTTGAATTTTTTAATTAATGAGACTAAAATAAAAATAATAAATAGTTTTTGAAGAATTTTTCTTTACATTATATTTATTAATGCTATAATTAACTATTATATTTATGGCAGTTAATAAGGAATTGATTGAATTATCTGGTACGGTTATTGAAACTTTACCTGGTACTCAATTTAAAGTAGAATTAGAAAACGGTCATGTAATAATTGCTCACGTAGCTGGTAAAATGAGAAAGCATTTTATAAAGATAGTACCAGGTGATAACGTGACAGTCGAGTTAACTCCTTATGATTTATCTAAAGGACGTATAACTTATCGTAAAACTTAAATAAGAGCAGTGTGTCATTATTGCTAAGAAAGGTATAGTGATCCGCATGAAGGTGCGTGCAAGTGTAAAAAAGATTAGCCCAGACGATAAGATTGTTAGACGCAAAGGTCGTCTATATGTTATCAATAAATTAAAACCTAAACATAAACAGAGGCAAGGTTAATCATGGCTAGAATTTCTGGTGTTACTATCCCTAATGAAAAACAAATTCAAATTTCCTTAACTTATGTTTATGGTATTGGTCTTAAAATATCTCGTGAAATTTTAAAAAAAGCAATAATTGATCCAACTGTTAGAACTAAAGATTTAACAGAAAACGAAATTACTAAAATACAAGATATTATTAATAAAGATTATGTTGTTGAGGGTGAACTGCAGCGTATTGTCAGTGGTAATATTAAACGATTAAAAGATATTAAAAGTTATCGAGGTTTAAGACATTCTGCTAATTTGCCCACTAGAGGACAACGAACTAAAACTAATGCTCGAACAAGACGAGGTCGACGAGTGACAGTTGGTGGTACAGCTAAAAAGGTTGCATCAAAGACTTAATTTTAAAAGGATTATTTATATGGTTAATACTGTTAAGAAGAAAAAAATTAAAAAATCTGTACCGACTGGCGAAGTTCATGTGATGGCATCGTTTAATAACACTATTGTTAGTATTTCAGATCAAAATGGTAATGTTATTTCATCTTGTAGTGCTGGTGCTTGTGGTTTTAGAGGTTCAAAAAAAGGCACAGCCTATGCTGCTCAAGTTGCGGCTGAAAAAGCTGCTACTACAGCTAAACAAACTTTTGGATTAACTAAAGCTACAGTATTTATTAAAGGTATTGGATTAGGTAGAGACTCAGCCGTTAGAGCATTAGCAAATTTAGATATTTTTGTCGAGTCAATTACTGACGTAACTGGTATACCTCATGGTGGTGTAAGACCAAAGAAAGCAAGGAGAGTTTAGAATGGCACGAAATCTTCAATCAGTTGTCAAAATGAGTCGTCGAGAAGGTTATGCGATTCATCCTAAAGCTCATAAAGGTTTAGTTAAACACAGTGTTTTGCCTGGTTATAATTCAAATGGTAGAATTCATACCGGTAAAGGAAGTCAATATTCTATTCAACTTCGCGAAAAACAAAAAGTAAAGCGAATTTATGGGTTATTAGAAAAGCAATTTTCTAATTTAATGAAAGAAGCTTCTAAAAGTCGAGCTAATTCAGGTGTGACATTATTGGAATTATTGGAACGAAGATTAGATAATTCAATCTATAGAGCTGGTTTTGCTAGCAGTCGTAAGGCGGCCCGTCAATTGGTTAGTCATGGTCATTTTTTACTAAATGGTAGACGAGTAGATATTCCTTCAATTAGATTAAAAATTGGTGATAAATTAGTACTTCGTGAAAAATCAAAAAAAGCTAGTTATTTTCTTCATTTAGATGATTTATCTCCAGCCCCATCTGAAATTCCTGATTGGTTAAAGATTAACCGAAAAAAATTTGAAATTGAAGTTTCATCATTGCCATTAAGAGACGATGCTGAAGCTGATATCAATGAACAATTAATAGTTGAATATTACTCAAGATAATAGGAAGGAAAGTATGTCAAATAATATTTATACCGCCAATATAGTAGATATAAAAGAACACAACGAAACTAGTGCAACTTTTATTATAGAGCCTTTGCATAGTGGGTATGGTAATACCTTAGGAAATTCATTAAGACGTGTTTTAATATCAAGTATTTCTGGTGCGGCTGTTACCTCATTTAAAATTCAAGGTATTAGTCATGAATTTACTGATATACCTGGTGTAGTTGAAGATGTTATTGATATTATGCAGAACATTAAGGGTATCAGATTAAGAGTATATGGTGAAGAAAAACAATCTTTAAGATTAATCAAAAAGGGTAAGGGTGATGTAACATGTCGTCAAATTGAAGCTAATGCTGATGTTGAAGTTGTTAATCCAGATCATTTTATAGCTACGATTGATAATGATAATACCGAACTTGTTATTGATTTAAATGTTGAAATTGGTCGTGGTTATAGAACTATTGAAGAAAGTGCAGAAAAAAAACCCAGTGATACCGTTGCGTTGGATGCTGTTTTTAGTCCCGTCTTAAGAGTTAGATATAAAGTTGAAAATACAAGAGTTGGTGAAGCAACTGATCTCGATAAATTAATTATTACGATTGATACGGACGGTACTATTAGTCCTCGTGATGCATTCGAAGAAGCTTCAGCTATTTTAATTAATCAATATACAGCTTTAGCCGGTAAAACTAGAGTTGAATCAAAGTCAATTGATATTAATCAATCAAATGATAGTTTCAATAATGATGAGAGTATTCAGGATGATGAAGAAGATGGCGTTTTAAATACGTCGATTGAGGATTTAAATTTATCTGCCCGGACTACTAATGCTTTAATTAATAATGAAATTCATACAATTAAAGATTTGTTTAGTTTGAATGATGCTGAATTAAAAGATCTTAAAGGATTTGGTAGTCGTGCATTAGATGAAGTAAAAGATAAATTATCCGAATTGGAGTTATAAGAATGCATCGTCACGGATATCAGGGTAGAAAATTCCATCGAAAAACCGATCAACGTCAAGCTTTGATTAAGGGTTTAGCTGATTCATTAGTTAAATATGGTTCAATTGAAACTTCACTATACAAAGCCAAGGAAATTCGACCTTATGTTGAAAAATTAATTACTAGAGCTAAAAAACAAGATTTACATAGCCGAAGGTTGGTAATTTCTAAGTTGCAAACATTAGAAAGTGCTCATAAATTAATGGATCAAATCGTACCTCAATTACAAAGTCGAACAAGTGGTTATTTAAGAATTAAGAAAACTAAAAATCGCCTTGGTGATAATGCACCAATGGCCAGAATTTCATTTGTTGATGATATTAAATTAGAAAATAATGAAATTGATCAAACTCCGGTCGTTAAAGAATCCATTAAAACAGAGTCGGTTAAAAAAGTTTCTAAATCCATTAAAACCAAAAAGGATAAAATGTAATGAATAAGACTTATAGTGCCAAACCACAAGATATAATTAGAAAATGGTATTTAATTGATGCTTCTGAGGTTAGTTTGGGTCGATTATCAACTATTGCAGCCAATATATTAACTGGGAAAAATAAATCAATTTATACTCAACATATTGATTGTGGTGATTATTTGATTGTTATTAATTCTGATCAACTAAAAGTAACTGGCAAAAAATTAAATGATAAAAAGTATTATCGACATAGTGGGTATCCGGGTAATTTAAAAGAAATTACTTTAGAACAACAACTTAATAAAGATTCAACTAAGATTATTGTTCATGCTATCCGAGGTATGATTCCAGTTAATAAATTAAGAGATGGTCGCTTAATGAGATTAAAAGTTTTTAAAGATTCTAATCATGTTCATCAAGCTCAAAATCCTGAAATTATTTCTTTGAAAGGAATTAATTAATGAAAAATCAATATTTCTATGCTTTAGGACGAAGAAAATCAGCTACTGCTCGAGCTAGATTAATTAAGGGTAGTGGAAAAATTATTATCAATGGTCAAGATTACGACCAATATGTAACTAATTCAAAACCTTTAATTAATAAAATATTACAACCTTTTATTGTTTTAGACATTTTAAATAAATATGATGTATCGATTTTAGTGAAAGGTGGTGGTAAAAACGGTCAAATTGAAGCTAGTCAATTGGCTATTGCTAAATCATTAGTTAGTTTAAATACAGATTTTAAAAATACTTTAAAAAGAGCTGATTTGTTAAGTCGAGATTCACGAGATAAGGAAAGAAAAAAATTTGGTCTTAAGGGAGCTCGTAAAAAACGACAGTTTGCTAAGCGATAAATAGATTAATTTATTATTATTTGATAGTTGGCTAATAATAAAATTATATATTTAACGTATTATATTAACTGATTTGGTATAATATTGTGATGAGCCGAGAAATAATTTTAAATGGTATAAGATCAAACGAAACACCAACTCTTGGGAATTATATCGGATCGATATTGCCGGTAGTAAAATTGCAAAATAATTATATTGATAAGTATCAATATAATTTATTTATTCCAGATATTCTCAGTTTTACAACTCCTGTTAATCATCAAGATTTGTACCTAAATACAATCCAAAACTTAAAATATTATATTGCAGCTGGTATTGATATTAATTACGATAATATTTTTATTTATCGCCAAAGTTATATTCCAGCATTAAGTGAGCTTGCGGTAATTTTTTGTAATTTCAGCAGTTTTGGTGAAATGAGTCGGATGATACAATTTAAAGAAAAAAGTCAGGGAAAAGAAAAAGAAACAATATCTGTTGGTTTATTTACTTATCCTATTTTAATGGCTGCAGATATTTTATTATATGGAGCCACGTATGTTCCGGTTGGTGATGATCAAAGACAACACTTAGAATTTACACGTGATTTAGCTATGAGAATTAATAATCGTTTTAATGCTGATTTATTTAAAGTTCCTTATGAATGGCAGGATCAAATTAAATTTGTTGGTCATCAAACTGGTTTAAGAATAAAAAGTTTAAAAAATCCAGATAAAAAAATGTCAAAATCTAATTTTAAAAATGATCCCAATGGAATTATTTTATTAAGTGATAAACCTGAAGACGCTTATAAAAAAATTATGACTGCAACTACTGATTCGTTAGGAATCATTGATTATAATCCTGTTAATCAACCTGGAATTACAAATTTAATAAATATTTTAGCAAATTTAATTGATGAACCAATTGAAAAAGTAATTACAATCTGGAAAGGCAAAAAAAATTATAATGAGTTTAAAACGGCTGTAGCTGATGAAGTTCGAATATTTTTAGAAAATTATCAAAAAACTTTAAATAATATTGACGAATCTGATTTGATGAGAAAAATTGAATCAAGTGAATACTTATTAAGGGATGTTGCTACACAAAATTTATATAAAATTCAGCAAATAATAGGTTTGAGGCCTTGAAAATAGTCCTATTTAATCAAATTGAACCCGTTAGATTAGATATTTTTTTAGCCAAAGAACTTAACTATACTCGATCGTTTATTACTAAATTAATTAAAAAAAAATATGTTAAAATTAATAATCAAACTGTTGTTAAAGCGTCATTAAAACTTCACTACAATGATTCTATTGAGATTTTAAAATTTAGTAATTCTAAAAAAAATAATTTTAAAATTAACATTATATACCAAGATGATAATATTTTAGTGATCGATAAACCTTATGGTTTATTGGTTCACGCTAAAGATCAATTTGATCAAGAGTTTACTTTAGAAAATTGGTTAAATAAAAAATTTCCTAAATTAAAAAATCAACGTGCTGGTATCGTACATCGACTTGATCGATTAACTTCTGGAGTTATGATTATCGGATTAAATAAATTAAGTATTGAATCATTGAAAAAACAATTTTCATTAAGACAGGTTGAGAAAACATATTATGCGGTTGTTGATGGTTTATTTAATGATAATAAAATTCTAATTGATTTGCAGATTAAGAGAAGTATTAAATATCCTAATAAGTTCATGGTTGATATTAATGGTAAAACCAGTCAAACACTCTTAATTGTAAAAAAAATGAATATTGTTAATAAAACTAGTTTAGTCGAATTAAAACCGAAAACTGGTCGGACGCACCAATTAAGAGTTCATTTAAATTATATTAAACATCCAATTGTTGGTGATCCGTTATATAATAAAAAAGTTAACCAAAACCAAAGAATGATGTTACACGCGTATTCAATTCGAATTAATTTATTAAATGGTGTGTCAAAAGTTTTTAAAACTAAATTACCAATTGAGTTTAATGAGTATTTAGAATGAATCTCGATCAATTATTATTAAATGACATAACTAAAAATCAGTTAAATGTTTATTTAAAACGACCAAATCAAAATTTAATTTTATACGGTCCGGCTGGTAGCGGTAAAACAAGCTTAGCCTTAGCAATAGTTATTAAAATTTTAAATATTAAAACAGAAAATTTATTTAATGATCCTAGGGTATTAATTTTAAATAATCTTGATTCTAACGGTATAGAAAGTATTCTGACAATTAATCAATTTTTAAAATTAAAATCTAATTTTAATCAAGTTATATCTCGAATTGTTGTCGTTGAAAATTTAGATAATTATTCGATTGAGGCAAAAAATGCTATGCTTAAAATTCTTGAAGAAAACATTATTGATTCATTAATTATTATGACAGTTAATAATTTAAGTTTAATTCCTCAAACTATTAAATCTAGAACTATTAATATTGAAGTTAAACGAATTGATCTAGAAAAAATTAAAAACTATTTTAGCAATCAAGTAAATATTGTTGATATTGATCGGATATATTATTTGGCTGATGGATTAATTGGTTTAATGAATCGTTTATTGAATGACTCAAATGATAGTTTAGAAGTGAAAGCCAGAAATTTAGCAACTAAATATTTAACTTCAGATAATCAACATAAAATTATATTAACTCAACAATTAATTAAAGATAAAATTTTAAGTTTAATTTTTTTTAGAATTTTACAACAAATGTCAATCTTAAAACTTAACCAACAGTTAAATATAAAAGATCAAAAACAATGGGTTAATATTTTAAAAAATTCAGCCTTAGCTATTGAAAATATTAATCAAAATATTCAACTGAGATTAGTCATCTTAAAATTTAATTCAAATTAAAATGATGATATAATTAGTTAATGGTAGACATACTTATTGTCGCTATCTTAGGTATAATTGTCATCTATTTTACTAAAGAAAAAAACGACAATGAACTTATTGATACACAATCGACAAAAATTTCAAAATTATGGGATATAGCTCATTTGTCCATGAGACAAAATAGATTTTTAAGAGCCGAAAAAGCATTATTAACGATTTTAAAAATTGAAGAGAAAAATGCAGCTGCTTATAATCGTCTGGGTGTTTTATACGCTAAAAAAAAAGAATATAAGGATGCAATTGATTGTTTTGAGATCGCTTCAAGTATTGATTCTAGCCCAGCAAGTTTACATAATTTAGGATTAATTTATTTTGAAACAGAGAATTATGAAAAAGCAGCTATTGCTTTCGAACAAGCTATCAAATTAGAATCAAATTTAGCTGCTCGTCATGTGGCATATGCAAAAGTTTTAGAAAAAACTGGTAATGAAAAACAAATGCTCAATGAATTAGTTGAATCTGTTAGATTAGAGCCTACTAAACAAACATTAGGATTATTATATAAAGCTTATAAAGATTTAGGTTATACAAAAGAGGCTGATAGAATTGCTAATCGAATTAAAAAATTAAGTCATTCACCCATTAAAATTAAACAATTAAAACGCGCTAGAAAAGTTGTAGTTTAAAGAGATGTTTGATAAACTTTTATATATTAAATGCCGACATAGCTCAGTGGCTAGAGCAGCTGTTTTGTAAACAGCAGGTCGTGGGTTCGAATCCCTCTGTCGGCTCCATGTGCAGGGATAGTGAAGCGGTCAAACACGGTAGACTGTAAATCTACTGGCATTCGCCTTCGGGGGTTCGAATCCCTCTCCCTGCACCAAACCAGCTTAAAAGCCGTCTTAGCTCAGCTGGTAGAGCGCTTCCATGGTAAGGAAGAGGTCTCGGGTTCAATTCCCGAAGATGGCTCCATATGTGATAAAAATCATAGTTTTTTTTAAAAAATTGTAGTTAAATAAAAATGTTAAGTATAAAAAAAATACTTAAAAGCTAGTTCTTATAAGAACAAAAGAGCATTGGATTGATCAACCAGTGCTTTTTTTATTTATTTTTTAATTTTTTAATGATAATATATTAAGTATGGCAAAAAAAGGTGATAAAAGAAAATTAATTGGTATGATATCTGAAGAAACTGGTGAACGGATTTATTATACCCATAAAAACACTCAAAATACCCCTGAAAAATTATCTCTTAAAAAATATAGTCCTAAATTACGACGTCATGTTATTTTTACTGAGACAAAAAAATCATTAGGACGTAACGAAGTTAAACCACGTAAAAAATAATTTACTTTAAACTAAGGAAAATATCTACAAAAGATGATTCACTCCAAACAAGTGGATTAACTCCAATTTCTTGTTTAGTTAATGCATCAAATTGCTCACTAACTGCTCCGGTTGGTCTCATTAACGATTTTGACCAATCAATTAATTGTTTAGCATCATTAACTTGATTAATAGCCAGATAATATTTAGCTAACCATAACGTACAAACAATCCACGGATTACCTTTAAAATTATCGTTTTTTAAAAAATATTTGTCATTAACATATCTGATAACTCCACCACTTGGAGATGTATTTTTTAAGTTTAATTCAATTTGTTTAAGCGTTGAAAGCATTTCAACAGAGTCTGTTTCCAAAATATTAAAAATAAAAGGTCCGATTAAACTTGAAATATCTAAGGTGTCATCCTGTTGAATTTGATGATTTTGATCAATGATAATCCCTTTAATGAAGTGACCCTTTGATTCATTATATAAGAGATTAAAATTTTTATTAATTTGATCAATAGTGTCCTGCCAATGATTGTAATTTGTTTCACCAATCATTAAAGCTATTTCAACTGCTGATCGAAGACCTTCTATAACAGACGAAACAGTATAAGTTGTAGTTAGAAATTTTTCTTCCCATAAATCGTAACTAGGATGTGGTAGACCAGTTTGAGGATCAATAAATGATGCGATAAAATTAGCAGCTGGTATTACTAATTTTTTATAACAGTCTTCTAAAAATTTTTTATCTGAATTTAATGAAAAATAATTTTTAATTAAAATTAAAACTACGGCGGTTTCATCTTCTTGAATGGCTAAATTTGGTTGATTATTGTTGATTAGTGGATGCCAAGTACTACCAACTGATTTATCGGATAAATATTTGTGTTGCATATAGCCGTGTGGAGTGATAGTATCAATGCAAAATTGTAAAAATTGTTTAGCTTCTTGATTAAAACCTAGTTTTAATAATGGATTTAATGCAAAGAATGCATCTCGTGGCCAACAATAAGCATAATAATCTCGACCATAATTTAAAATACTTGAATCTCCGCTGGCGATTATTGACCCATCTTGATCACAATGAGCTTTGATAATTAGTAAATTTTTTGTAATATCTGATTTATATTTAAAGTCATTTAATTTTGAATTATCTAACCATTTTTTCCAATAATGGATAGTATAATCTAGACGACTTTCCATGGAATTTAGTAGGTAATTATAATGAATTTTTTCAGCACTTTCTTTTTTATGATTAGCAATTATCCAATAATCGAGTTGGGTTTGATCACCACCCTCAATAATTTTAGTAAATCTAATAGTTGAATCAACTGATGCGTGTTCGATTGGATTGTTAGATAATTCGCCATCTTCGGCATCAACATAAGTACCAATTTTACCTTCAATATGATAATTGCCAATAGAATATTGATCAAAACTTTTACCATCCTCAAATTTTCCACTAATAATTAAAGATTTTTTATCTCGATAATTATAAATATAATTTCCACTTGGAACGTACATAGCAGTATCACCTCGACCTTCATTAGATAAAATAAAGACCTGATGAAAAAATATTTTAATTTCACGGGTTTGATCGGCTAAATTGTCAATATAAACATGTCGAATAAAATTATTAAAATCCGGATCGATATAATCATTAAAAGTAAGTTTAATTTTCAAAATTTCGTTATCCATTACAATGCGCGAAACTAAACTATCTTTAATATAATCTAAATTAATTTTCCATTGTCCATCATTAACCCAACTAAATTGATTATCTACATAGACGCCAATTTTGTGATGACAATTTCTTTGAGTAATTAAATTATCGAGGCCAACATAAGGAAAATAGAAGTCATTAACTAATCCAAATTCATCTAATCCAACAAAAATCTGATTATTACTTAAAACAATTGGTCTAGCCATTAAAATCGACTCCTAAGTCGAATAATCTAGAACGTATATCATTTAAGGCGTTAATAAAATTCATATAAGCTATATAAGGTGTTTCATAAGCACTAAAATATGCATGAATATCGCCATCATTAAACCACTTAGTGCACATATAATAAAAATGATCAGATGTTTGTAATTTACGCCAATCACTAATTAAATTATGATTGTTAGTCGATAGAACTTTATTCTCTAATTGATATAAAGCTGAAATAGAATTTTGTTGCATTGAATTACCTAACCAAGCTGATAAATCTCGTTCAGTATCAGCCCATGTAACCGTGTAAGGCATATCAATTTCATCAACCGGTTCAAAGTTATCGATAGCTTCAGAAACAGTCATGAAACTATGATTTTCATTATTTAACCATTCAATTGGTAAATGATCCATAAAATCAAAAATACCAGTATGTTCCCATTGATGTTCGCCAAAAGTTTCATAATCCATGAATAAATCAATGTTGGTAGCGTTATGATCTTCAGATATCCAATGACAGAATTTATTAGCCGTTAGTGGCCACTCTGACCAATTTTTATCTCCAAAACGAAAGGCAATGTCATCAGATAGTTTGTAGTTTTTTAACAGTAAACTAATTTTTGAGGTATTAATTGGTCGATAGACAAAATTAGGACTTCTCCAATTTAAAATATTGTCCCAACCTTCTGCTAAAATTCCCTTAAAACCAGCTTCTTCAGCCCAGCTAGCTAATTCATTGTTGTAAGCGAGCTCAGTATTTCTGAAAACACAAGGTTTTTGTCCAAAAAGCTCTAAGATTTTTTGTTGATGCATTTCAACCTGACGTTTAAACTCATCTTTTGAATAAAAGAAGGCTAGAGAATGATAATATGTTTCAGTTACAATTTCAACTCGACCAGTCGATACTAGTTCTTTAAATGAATTAAGGACATGAGGTGTAAAACTTTCCATTTGTTCTAGAACGGTTCCCGAGATCGATAAACTTAATTTGAATTCAGGGTGTTTATTTAATAATTTCAATAAAAGGTTATTAGTTGGTAAGTATGATTTTTCGGCTACTTTGTTAAGAATTTGAATATTGTTGGTTAAATTATCTTCATACGAATTAAAGTAATTATGGTCGACACCTATATCAAAAACAGTATAGTGTTTGATTCTAAAAGGTTGATGGACGTGTAAATATAACACAAGTGCTTTTTGGTACTTCATAAAATATTAGTCCTGGTGTGATATTGATATAAATTATCTAATTTTTCGGCTGTGTGATCCCATGATAAATTATTAAATTCACGATATGCGTTATTGTAGAGTTCGGTTTTTAAGACATCATATCGAAGAGTTGATGAAATTTGATTAACCATTTCTTTAATATCCCAAAAATCAACTTTTAAGAAATTATTAATAACTTCAGCCACACCAGATTGTTTAGATATCAGAGCTGGTACGCCATAACCAATTGATTCTAGAGCCGTTAGACCAAAAGGTTCTGAAATTGATGGCATAACAAATAAATCACCAACCGCAAAGGCATCTCTTAAGTTTTTACCTCTTTGAAAATCTGTAAATAAAACTTTATCACCAATTCCTAAGTTAGCCGCTAAAGTTATTAGTTCTAAAAATTGTTCACCGTTACCAACTATTAAAAAAAATGTTTTTGGATTATAATAAATAACTTCTTTAGCCGCATAAAGTAAATTAGTTAAGCCCTTTTGAATAGTCATTCGACCAATATTAGTAACAATTTTATATCCTTGGTTTTTTAATTGATTTAAGTAAGTATAAGTGTTAGCTTCATTAATATTGATCGTAAAATCTTCTGGGTTAATACTGTTATGAATAACAGCTATCTTATTTTCTGGAATATTATAATCATGAATAATTTTATTTTTAGTGTGATTTGAAACAGCCACTATGCTATCAGCCAGTCGAAAGGCTAGTGATTCGATTTCAAAATGCAGTGGATTTGGTTGATTGCCACCAGATCGATCAGATTCTACGGAGTGCACATGTAACACTACGGGAATATTCTTTCTTTCTTTTACCCTTAAAGCCGTCCGAAAAGTAATCCAATCATGAGCGTGAACAATATCATATTTTTTAGTTTGAATAATTTTTAAAACGGCGACTTCGTATAATTTTTCTTGATCGGAAAAATCAACCCAAACTTCATGATTGTTTTCATCGATATATTTAAATGAATCATAAGATGAACCACTCATCATAAATTCAATACCTGATTGAGGTATAGCAGGAATAACATTCATAAAATCGAAATCATAATTACTTATATAGGGAAGGACGAATTCAATATCAATATTGCGTTTTTTGAGTGATCGACAAATATTGTATGAAGCGACACCTAATCCACCACTATTATGTGGCGGTAATTCCCACCCAAGCATCAAGACTTTCATTACCTTTGTTTTGTTATCCCATATTATTTTTATTAATTACATTGTACCTTCATTAAAATCTAAACACAAGCGATTTTATTTTAGCAAAATATGGTTATAATAATTAATAATCATGGGAAAAATGTGTTGTCAGACAAGCTCGATGTTAATCCAAAAGATTACTCAAGAAAATAATAAATTATCTCAACTTGATAAAAAAAAATCATTTATAGCTGACAAATCTCAAATTCTTGATGACCGAATCGATTCAATGGAATTAGAAACTCTTCGATTTGGCAATATGTTTGTTAGTCAATTTATTTTCTCAGTACTTGGTAAACATTTAAAATATGAGATTCAAACAGCTCTAATTGATAAAAAAATTGAGCGTCACCAAAAAACTAAAGAAAATTTAATTAATGAAGTTGATCTTGTAATTAATTCAATATGTAATAGCGATTCAGGGTGTAAGTTTTTAAACGATCGATTAGAGAGTTTTTAGATAATTATAGATTTCAACCATAGCTAGTGTATCTAAACCACAATAAATTAATAAATCTTTAATTACTTCTTTTTTGTTAAATTGAGAATTATTGTCTAAAAAGGTTTGCATCCAAATTCTTTGAGCTGATTCGCCTTCTGAAATATTTAATGACTTATAAGATAATTTTTGATTTAAAACCGGTAAAACTTTTTTAATTGAAGCTGAGCCTTGAAAATCTTTGTCGAC
>JAJZWG010000055.1 GCA_021846795.1 bacterium | reverse complement strand
AATAGATAATCCAATAATTAATTCATTTAATCCCAATTTAATTGTCTCTACCTCTGGTAATTCTGGCATATTAATATTATAATCTAACTATAAGATTTTATGGACTCAATTAAAGAAATTTTAAAAAAAAGAGATTTAAAACAACCTTCTTTAATGAATGAGATTAAATTATATATTAAAGATCAATACGATGAAGATTGTTCAGTTAAAATTATCAATCAAAAAATTATAATTTATGTCAGCTCTTCTTCTCTGGCGAATACAATTCGACTTAATCAAATCAAAATAATTCAAAAATTAGCTATCAAAAACTACAAATTAATAGCTCAAATTCACTAATAAAATAACAACTATAAATTTAAATTATTGACATCTTGGCTATAACTAGGAATTTGACTTTCAAACAAATTTAAAACCTCATTTAGATTACCACCGAAAGTATATGGTTGATTTAAACAATTTGTTTGCCAACTATTAACTATAGTTTTGTTGCCGTCAATAAACTTAAAAACATAACTATCACTATTAGGGCAAACACCTATTGGTCCTTTTAGACCATTAGAATTATTATTTTTAATTTCAAAACCACTAAGGGCTAAAGATTTTAAAAAAGCATTAAACGCATTTGGATTATTTGAAAAAACTTGCTCTTTAACGACAGCATTATTAAAACCATTTATAATATAAATTTTACTAGAACTAGAACTAACTTTAACTATAACTTGATTAAAATTTTGATTAGCTACAATGGGTCCATCAATTGTTAAACTAGCTACTGCACCAGTATTTGAATAACTAGCAAATTTATCAACTTGTTGTCCAAGACTAATCGTTTTGCCACCAAATAAACTTTTATTACTAAAAATTAAAAAAGCAGCAAAAATCATTAAAACTATAGCAATAAAAAATCCAATTAAATGTTTCCACATAATGTATAAGTATACAACTTTTTGTTATTTTTTGCAACATTATTGTTAGAGATCTCCCCACCGATAACCTGTTTTTATATCAACCCTTAAATTAACTTTTAATTTATAAATATTTTCCATAATATTCTTAACTGATTCAATAAAATCATTAACCACATTTTCTCGACATTCTAAAAGAATAGAATCATGAATTTGAAGTAATAAATTCGAGTCCAACAAATGTTTTTTTAAAAATTGATCTAAACCAATCATAGCGAGTTTCATTAAATCTGCTTCTGTACCCTGAATTGGCATATTAATTGCAGCTCTTTCGGCAGCTTGTCGTATTAAAAAATTTTTAGAATTTATTTCCGGTAAAGGTCTTTGTCTGCCAAATAAAGTCTCAGCATAACCATTAAGTCGAGTTTTTTTTAATAATTTGATCCATATAATCAAATAGAGGTTTTCTTAAGTTTTTATACTGATTAATAAAATCAATTGATTCGTTTCGATTCATGCCACTAGCAATCGATAAACCATGTGGACTCATTCCATATAATATCCCAAAATTAATTGCTTTAGCTGCTCGACGCATACTTGATGTAACGTTTTCGACTGAACAGTTATAAATTCTTGCCGCAGTTTCGGTATGAATATCTGTACTTTGTTTATTAAACAATTCAATTAAATCAAAATCATTAGCCAAATCAGCTGCAATTCTTAATTCAAACTGAGAATAATCGGCTGACAATAATATATAACCAGGTCTGGCGATAAAAGCTTTACGAATTTCATTACCTAATTTACTTCTAATTGGGATATTTTGTAAGTTCGGCTCTGAACTAGATAATCTACCGGTTTGAGTAGAGGTTAAATTAAATGTTGTGTGAAGATCACTATGCTTATCAACTAACTTAGGTAAAACATCTAAATAAGTATTCTTTAATTTAATAATTTCTCGAAATTTAATAATATGAGGAATGATTGGATGTAAATTTATTATCTTTTCTAATTGAGATGAATTAGTCGAATAAAAGTTCTTAGCTTTTTTAATACCTTGACTTGAAATATTTAATTGATTAAACAAAATATCAGATAGTTGTTTAGGACTTTCAATGTTAAACTCTTGATCAGCATAACCGAAAATTGTTTGTTGTAAATCAGATTTCATATCATCAATTTGACGACTCATAGAATAAAAATAATTTAAGTCAACTCTAATCCCATTGAGCTCCATTTTAGCTAAAATATTTAACATTGGTAAATCAAAATTCATCAACAATTGGAGTAATTGTTTATTTTGTTTTATTTGATTAATTTGCAATTGATAAATCTCAACTAAATATGAGGCAATTTCTTGAGATTTTAAAATTAACATTTCTTCACTAAGATCACTATAATCTAAAATTAAATTATTAAAATTTTCATTAATAATTCCCTCGATATTTTGATTTTTAATTAATGGGTTTAACAAAAAAGCTGCTAGTTGATAATCATGAATAATGTTAGTTAAAATTATTTTCTTATTAAAAAAAAATTTAATTAATCTTTTAGAATCAAAACTAATTACTGATTTATTAATTATTTTAGTTTTTACCATATAATTAACAAATTCATCTTGATTAATTTGATTAAAATTAATCAAGAAACTCTGTTTTTTGTTAGCTATAATAATTGCTCGTAAATTTAACCCTTCATGATCTTTAAAAAAAGGAATTAAAAAAATCTCTTGATTGGCTAATTTTAAATCAGTCAATTTATTCAAATTAATGTGTTTTAATTTTGTAATTCTTAAACTATCATTATTTGATTGATTAATTGTTTCAACAACATTGTCATCCCATTGAAAAATTTTTTTAGCCATCCTTATAACACTGTTAAAATTATATTCTTGTAAAATATTTAATAATTCAGTTTGATTAATATTGTGGATATCCATAGTCTGTTGATTAAATTTTACTGGTGCATCAAGCATAATTCTAACTAAATCACGACTTAAAAAAGCCATTTTTTTATCTTGAATTAATTTATCAGAAATTTTTTTATCAATTAAAGATAAATTTAAATAAACATTATCTAAATTATCAAAATTTTGTAATAATTTTTGAGCAGTTTTTTCGCCAATTCCTTTAACACCCGGTATATTATCTGAAGCATCACCTCTTAAAGATTTAAAATCGACAAATTGATCAACTCTAATATTATATTTTTTATAAAATAAATCAGCTGTATACTGTTCTATTTTGCTTAAACCATTTTTTAAAATATATAGATTAATATCATCATCAATCAATTGTAATAAATCTAAATCTGAAGTAACTAAATAAGTTGTTAATCCAAGTTTTTTAGTTTTAACAGCTAAACTACCCATAATATCATCCGCTTCATAATCATCTAATTCTATTAATGGCCAGGATAATGCTTTAATAAGTTTAAATAAATATGGTAATTGATCATAAAATTCAGGTGGCGCTGGATGACGATTAGCCTTATATAAATCATAAAGTTGTTTTCTTTTTCGAATGTTAGTTTTTGATTTATCCCAAGCAATTGCTATATAATCAGGCTTTAATTTGTCAACTATCTGTAAAGCCAATACGCTAAAACCGTAAACTCCACC
>JAJZWG010000010.1 GCA_021846795.1 bacterium | reverse complement strand
GTTGATTAGTTATGTTAAAGCTAAAGGAGAAGCAATTTTAGTTAGTCAAACTAAAAAAATTAGTCATCAAAAATTAAATCGAATTTTTGGAGGTGGTTTAATGAGTTATGAATTTCGAACTTTGATCATAATTATAGCTTTATTTTTTAATTTAATTATCCCAGCTTTAATAGTTTTAATTATTTTAGGAACTTATACTTATTTATCCCGCTTTTTAATAATTAGTAAATATTTATCTAGTGAATAATTTAAAAATAGATTTACATACCCACTCAATAGCTTCACCGGATGGTTCATTGACTCTTAATGATTATGATTTTATGTTAAAAAATGATTTTTTAAATTATATAGCTATTACTGATCATAATACAATTAAATTAGCTCAAACAATTCAACAACAATTAGGCCAGCAAATTATTGTTGGCGAAGAAATTTTAACCAAAGAAGGTGAAATTATTGGTTTGTTTTTAAATAAATTAATTCCGGCCAATTTATCTCTTAAAGAAACTATTCAATTAATTCATTATCAGGGTGGCTTAGTTTATATACCACATCCTTTTGCATTGAATCGTCATGGCATAGGTTTAAAGTTAATTGAAAAAAATATCACTTCGATCGATATAATAGAATGTTATAATGGTAGAAGTTTATTAAATAATCATTATCGGAAAATATTTGACATGATTGAAAAATTTGGCTTGGTGGGAGTTGCTAGTAGTGATAGTCATGGCCGAATTGGCTTCGGCCGAACATATTCTATTATTGAAAAGATAGCTATTAATCAAACTAATTTAATTGAAAGTTTAAAAAAAGTTCATTATCATTATCGACCAGCTGGTTTAATAGCTAGGTTGTATCCAACTTTTAATCGTTTGAGAAAATGATCAAAGATTTATTGTTTGTTTTATATTTTTTTGCTCCGGTTGGTTTAGCCAATATGGTACCACCAATTTTAAGTAAAATAACTTTTTTAAAAGATTTAAATTTACCAATTGATTTTAATTATCAATTTAGAGGTAAACCAATTTTTGGTAGTCACAAAACTTGGCGTGGTTTAATTGGTGGTATAATTGTGGCAATTTTAGTTTTATGGTTAGAAGTTTATATCTTTGATCATAGTCATTTTATTCAAAGTATTACGCCTCGAGATGTTAATTATCGAACTTTACCAATTCTATTACTTGGTTTTTTATTTGGTCTAGGCGCATTAATGGGTGATGCTGTTGAAAGTTTTTTTAAAAGACAAATTGGTATTGCCGCCGGTCAGAGCTTATTTTTTTTTGATCAAACAGACTATATTTTTGGAGCTATTTTAACTACTTTTTGGATGGTCAGCTTAGATTTAAAACGATATATTTTATTAGTGATTAGTTTTTTTATGTTACATTTAGTTTTTAGCTTAATTGGTTATTTAATTAAAGTTAAAAATTCACCTTTTTAGTTTTTTGTAATAATAGCTAAATTATCTAACTGTCGAATTTTAACATTTTTATTTTGGAAAAATAACTCGATAGCTTTCGTTACACCAGGTAAGGCTGCATAATTATAATCATCAACTACAATAGTTCCCTTTTGATTAAAAATTGGCCAAATTAACTTTAAAGAATCTAAAATTGAGAAATAGAAATCGCTATCTAAAAAAGCGAAATAAATTTTTTCAGGTAATTGTCGATAAGTTAATTGATTAAACCAAGCTTTAGTAATTTTTGGTAATGGTAAATTATTCTTTTTGAAATTAATGATTAAATCATTTTTAGAACAATTTAATTGAGATTTTTGAAACTGTTCACCAACAATTGACAAATCTTCAATTGTTTTGTCGGGTAAACCTTGAAAAGAATCATAGACAAAAAAATTTGATGATTGATGATATTTCATTAATAATCGTTGAATAAAAAGACTTGTCGTACCAATATAACAACCCATCTCCACTACACCACCTTCAAGATTTTGGTTAAGATTGTGCTCTAAGTGATTAAGTATAATTTTTAATTTATTTTTAGTGATTTGTTCTGATATTAAATTGGTCTGATGAATAATTGAATCATTTAGCATTTATTTAATTTTTTCAATGAATTCAGCTAGTTCAGTGGGTGTTAAATTGGCTTTAATAATATAACCATCGGCTTTTTCTTCAATTGAATCTTTAATTTCTTTTCGTTCTTCGAGATTGGTAGCGATAATAATTTTTGCTTTTACATTATAATTATTTTTTAGATCATTTAAAACATCAATACCATCCCGACCTGGTATCATTAAATCTAGTATAATAATGTCATATTGATCAGTTTTAGCTAGTTTAAGGGCTTCTAAACCATTAGCTACATTGTTAATTATAAAGCCTTTTTTTCGAAGAGCTCTTAAATAAAGTTCAGTAATAAAAAATTCATCTTCAACTAGTAAAATTTTTTTATGTTGATTATTATTCATAAATTTACTTTACCATAAATATTTAAAATTAATTAGATCAATCCCGATAAAGTGAATGGTTTTTAATCCATCCATGAGCAGTTGAAGTAAAATCTTGATTAGAATTGAATCTGGGATTTTTAGCTTTAAATTGATCGATTGTTAAAACCGTAAAATGAAAATCAGTGCCTTGATTAATTTTGCTATTAACCCAAATTGAACCATTTTGAGCTTTAATAATTGATTGACACAAATATAAACCAAGACCTGTTCCACCTATTTGAGATCGATTATGGTAATCGCGGTAATATTTTGTAAAAATATGTTCTAAAATATTGTCATTAATTCCAATACCAAAATCTTTAATTATTGTTTCAACTGCTCCAGTCTGATTTAAAAAACTTTTAACATTAATAATCTTAGAATTATTGGAATATTTAATAGCATTGTCAATTAAATTTGATAGAACTTCAATAGTCGAAATTTTATCAATAGCTACTAATGGTAGATTTTGATCAATTGTCAGATTAATTTTAATACCTCTGACTAAAGCTCTGATTTGAAGTGATTCAATAGCTTCAGTTAAAGTTAAAGCCCAATCTTCTGAATGAATATTAAGCTTGAGTTGATTATTGTCGATACGAGAAACATTTAAAACGTTATTAACAAAAGCGTTTAATTGTTGAGCGGTAGCATCCATTTTTATTAAAAAGTCTTTTAATTCAGAATTATTGGTTGAGCTTAATTCTTCCTTTACGACCTCAATGTAGCCTCTTAGAAGTGTTAAGGGAGTTCGAAGTTCGTGAATGCTTAAGGCAACATAACTAACTGCTTGGTCGTCTTGTTGATATTCTCTAGTTCGGTCAATAATCATTAAAATTGATTCAATTTGATAACTATTTTGATTATTAAAATAGACGGCTAAGTCAAATTGCTTTTCAGGTAAATTATCTTGAATATTAATTTTAATTCTTGAAAAAAATTTCAAATCACTAATTTTTTTTTGTCTAATTTTATTTAACCAATTGTCTAAATTTTCTTGATCACTAAAAATCATATTAATTAAATCGTTTAGTTGATTATTGATAATATTGGTTAAATCTTTATTGAGATATTTAGCTAATAATTGATTAGCAAAAATAATTTTATTTTGATCATTAATAATTAAGATTGGTAGTGGTAAATTATTAATAATAAAATTTAATTGATTCTTAATATGATTATCTTTAACCGGTCGATTAATTAGATTACTAAGTTGTTTATCTAGATTAGAAACTAAAGATTGGCCAGTCTTGATTTTATTAATATCGGGAGCTTCAAGATTATTATTGGGATTAAAGTGAACAATAGTTTGCCAAATAAATCTTAATGGTTGTAGAGTTGATTTAATGGTGTAATTAATAACAAAACTTAAGATTATTAAATCTAAAATTATTATAATTAATAAATAAATATAATTATTGAGTCGAAGTAAATTATGATTTAATAGATAATTATAGGTCAAAAAAGATGCAGCTTCAATAATTAAAACAACTATTAATAAACCAGTAACTTTTTTTCGTTTAATTAATTTAATTTCTTCCATTTTTAATTTTTCTTAAGTTCATCAATAGTTTGATGGAGTCTTCTTAAACAAGTTTTTTGACCTAAAATTTGCATAGTTTCACTAAGTCCTGGACTGTGTGGAGACTGAGTTGTGGCAATTCTAATTAAACTAAATAAAACATTAGGTTTTTGATTGGTTTGAATTAGTAATTGATTAAGTTTGGTGGTTAAATTCTGGTCAAATAAAGTATTTTTTAATTCATTAATAGTAATTTCTAATAAATCAATTAAAATATTTTTTTCAAGTTTTTTCAATTGTTTATCTTGAAATATTAAATCAAGATTAACGGTTTTGTCTTCAAAAAAATAATCACTTAATTGATTAATTTCTTGACCATATCTGATTCGATCTTGAAAAATTTTAGCAACTTGTAATAAATAGTCTGATTGATAATTGTTAGCCGATTGAGGCCAAAACGGTTTTAATAATTTAATGAGTTGGTCGGCAGATAATTTTTTAATATATTGAGAATTCATCCAGTCTAAACGTTTTTGATCAAATTTAGCGCCACTTTTTTGAACACGATGAATATCAAATTTGTTAATGATTTCCTGAACTGAAAAAATTTCTTGAGTGCTACCATCGTTCCAACCTAGAGTAGCTAAGAAATTTAATAAAGCATCTTTTAAATAACCATTTTTAAGATAATCTAAAATATCTTTAGCGCCATCTCTTTTAGATAGTTTTTTATTACCAGCGTCGTTCATGATTGGTGGTAAAGTTACTAGTAGTGGTTTTTCAATATCAAGCGCTTCGTAGAGATTTAAAAACTTTGGCATTGAAGCAATAAATTCATTGGACCTAACTACATGAGTGCATTTCATTAAGTAATCATCAACAATGTGAGCAAAATTATAAGTTGGATAACCATCAGATTTAATTAAAATAAAATCGTCAACAGCTTCTGGTCCAGCCGATAAGTCTCCCATAACTTCATCATGCCAAGAGTATGGTTTGGGGTTTGATAAAAATCTTAATGGTTGGCCAATTTGCCATTGATGTTGACTGGTTGGTCGATAATCTCGAAACAAAAAAGGTTTTTGTTGGTTTTTAGATAAATTTCTGAGTTGATTTAGCTCATCTTGACTAGTTAAGTCAACGTAGGCTCGACCATTATTTAATAATTTTAAAGCCCATTCATGATATATTTCTAATCTTTGGCTTTGTCGGTAAGGACTATATGGGCCACCAATATCTGGACCTTCATCATAAACAATATTAAGTTCATGAAGAGTTTTTATAATATGATTAACTGAATTTGTTACTAATCGATTTTGATCAGTATCTTCAATTCTTAAGATAAATTGCCCGTTATGTTGTTTAGCAATTAAATAAGCGAAAAAAGCTGTTCTGACACTACCAACATGCATATAGCCAGTTGGACTTGGTGCAAAGCGAGTTCTAACCATCATTATATTATATATATTTTTAGTAATTTAGACAGATTCAACTATAGAAATTATTTGTTGAATAGAAAGAGTTTTGTCATGATTAATAAGTTTATACCAAATATTATGGTTATACCAAGTTGCATCATTAGTTGAACTAAGATAGACGGTTATTTGATTAATTTGAATTTTTTGATAAATGCCATAATTAAATAGAACAAATTTTTTAATAACTTGTTGAGGATTTGAAGTGGTAATATGAGATTCATTAATTTGATAGTTTTGATTACTGAGATTGCTTTTAAAATAATCTGTAAAATTATTTTTTTGAAAATTTTGATTAATATTTGAATAGCCGGGCAGAATATAACTTGGTAAAGTTGTGTTAAAGCCCACCTTTTGATCTTGTTTTAATAAGTAATTTTTTTGATCTTGTTTTAAATTAAGATAACCAAGTAAGGCGACAATCATGACAATAACCACTAAACCAAGTTGAAGTTTATAATTAAATTTTTTTGGTTTTTTACTTAAATGATTAGTTTGTTTTGATTGATTTTGCCAAGCTTTTTGATAGGCCAATTCAAAAATAGCTTGACTAGGTTGAGTTGGTGCTTGATTAGTCTTAGAACTTTTAAAATTATAACCTTGAAATTTTTGACTAGATTTGGTTTGATCTGATTGATTTGTAAATTTAAGATTAAACTTTTGAATTTTATCAGATTTTGAAATTTTTTGACTTCTAGTTAATCGATTAGTTAAGTCATGTTTTATACTGGTTGATGGTGGTACTAGATCAGAGATTAAATTAGTCGGTTTTTTTAAACTATCACGTCTTAGAGTTGTTGAACGAATGGTTTGATGAGGTGTAATGTGATTAAGTTTATTAACGTTTTTTTTATTTTCGTTCATTGTTTGAATCCACTTATGCTAATTTTAACGCCTCTTGTCTTTAGTTGCAAGTAGTTAGATAATTATTATTATGTTAAAAATTACTGAAATTTTATAAACGATGGATTATTTAGATCTTAAAAAAGCTCGACGCCAAAAAATCTTATTATTAATTGGCTATTGTTTAATTGCAATTATGGTGATATTGTCGACGTTGATTTTAGTTTATGTTACCGAAGGTTATAGAATTTCTAAAAATGGAGTTATCCAAAGTGGTTTAGTTTTTTTTGATTCTCAACCTAATCCGGCCAATATTTATGTTAATAGTAAATTAGAACCTTCTCCTACCAACACTAGTTTTTTGTTGCCTAGTGGACTTTATAATATTAAGATTTCAGCTAAAGGTTATATGAGCTGGCGTCGACAAATTCAAGTTATTGGTGGTACTGTTCAAAAATATGATTATCCATTTTTATTCCCTAAAAAATTAATTACTCATAATATAGATGTTTTTTCGGCTCAACCTCAGTTTGCTTCTCAATCACCTAGTCGTCAATATTTAATGGTTGAGAATACTAATATCCCAACTAATTTTGATATTTTTAATTTAAACTCACCAGGATCAGTACCACAAATTATAGCTATTCCAAATAATGTATTATACCCTAGTTCGATGCCAACTA
Source organism: bacterium (assembly GCA_021846795.1). Classification (GTDB taxonomy): domain Bacteria; phylum Patescibacteriota; class Saccharimonadia; order Saccharimonadales; family UBA4665; genus JAJZWG01. The sequence continues at coordinate 10,940 of JAJZWG010000010.1, read as the reverse complement.
ATCTTAGTGGACAAAGTTGGCAATTAATTCAGTGGTCTACCGACAATCAAAATGTTTTATTGAAATACAATTTTAATAATACATCAGAATTTATTTTAGTTAACATTGCAAACCCAGCAAAAAGTGTTAATTTATCTCAACTATTTAAAACTTATAATTTTAATTCTATTAGTTTGGTTAATAATCAATATAATTTGTATAATTTATATAATACCAATACTAAAGTTTTGGATCAGGTTAGTTTAAATAGTCCACTTGTGATTAATTCAGTTTTAAGTCAAGTTTTAGCTTATAAGACATATTCAACTAATACGATTTTATATGTAACAACTTTGAATGCACCAACTGGTAAAGCTTTAGTTGAAGAAGAAGTTGGTTCAACTAATTATTTTATTAAAGAAACATCATTAGCTTCCCTGTATTTACTTGATTTAACAAATTATAATGATGTTCAATATGTTGTAGTTGGTCAAAACAATAATCCTGACGTTAATATTTATCAAGATCCAGTCAATCAAATTATTAATGATCCAACTCAAAAACCTTTTCCGATTCAAGTTTTAAGAATTGATAATCCCAATTATTTAAGTTTTTCAGATAACGCTCAATTTATTATGGTGGAAAATGGTAATCATTTTGCAGTTTATAATGAACAAAGTGGTTCAGCCTATAATTATTTAGTTCCTTATCCTTTACAAGCTCCTCAGACTAATGCTACTTGGATGGATGGTGACCGGCTAGTTTATATTACCAATAATCATCTTTTAGTTTTTGATTTTAATGATCAGAATTTACATATTTTAGAACCAGCCAGTAGTCAATATTTGCCTTTTTTTGACAGTAATTATCAATATATTTATACAATTGTTAATAAAAAGAATTTAGGCTATTTAACTCAAACAGCTACTTTTGTTAGTTAGTCTCGAAACGAATAAAGCCATTTAATAGTTACAACAATAAAGACAGCTGCAATTAAGACGCCAATAATTTTATTGGTTAAAGAGCTAAAAACAGTTGAGAATAAACTAGGACCGTTGCTAGGTAGTTTAGTCGGTATTTGAAAGTTATTAACAGTTTTAGGTGTAGTATTATTGTTAGGGTTGGGATAAATTTGTTTACCGATAACAATTAATCTGTAAAGTGAGGTACCTGGTGGGTCACAAGTAATTAATGTGGCGGTGGCAGTTTGACCTGGTACGGGCCCTAAAACACCAACATCATTTGGTGAAACATCAAAATGAGAAATAACTTTATAGGTATAAATTTTATCATTATAAGTTAAATAAAATGTATCACCATCAACTAAAGTGTGTAGTAGAACGAACGCAAACTTATATTTTCCAGGATTTAAAATATTATTAGCTGAATGACCAAAGTAAACAGCATTACCATTTTGTCCCGGCAAGACAGTTGTGGGAAAATGCACAACTCCAGTTTCTAAGTTATTTTCGATAATGTATTCGTCAGTAGTATTAACGTTATAATGAATTGGGATTTGGACATTAATTTTCGGTATGATAACTTCAGGTGTTGGTGAAGGAGCTCGATCATTGGCGGTTAAAATAAGTGGAGTGGCTGAAGCGACTGAACTTGGCTGAATAAAAGGTGTAATAATTATTTGATTAAAAAAACTAAATAAAAATATAAAAATAGCTAAAAAGCCAATACTTAAACCAAATATTAAAGCTTTTAGGTGAGCTTTAAAATGAAAATGTTTTTTTGGTTTATTGTAGTAAGTTGATTGATAATTTGTTGATTGATGGGATTCTTCAGTAAAACGTTTTAAAAATTTTTTTCTTTGATTGGTAATATTTGATTTATGTTGAGATAAACTTTTTTGATAATCTTTGTTTTGTTTTTCAATTCGTTGATTAGTTGTTTCGTAAAATTCTTGCCAAACGGTTAACTTTTCTTGATCGGGTAATTGGAGGTAATAATTATGCCACTCGGTTTGAATTTCAGCAATATTCTTGCCTGATTTAATTAAACTTTGGATAAATTGTTGATGAGGACTGGGATCAGGATTGATTTCTTGAATTAATTCCTCGTCTAAGACACTAGGACTATCACTATAGATTTTGTTAAGTCTTTGTTTTAAAAAATCTATGGCTTTGGAGTTATTAAGATCTTTAGAAGGTTTTGATGGTTGCATTATAACTTAGAAGTTTACCCTTTTTATTATATTATAGTAATCTGCTATAATCTAATTTGTTGGCCGCGGTGGTGGAATTGGTAGACACGCTGGACTCAAAATCCTGTGAGATTTATCTCGTGACGGTTCAAGTCCGTCTCGCGGCACCAAATTTAACAAAATCATAAATAGCACAGCTAATTGCTTCAAAGATTTTATTATAATTATTAGCTAAATAATAACTACTTAAAACATTTAAATTGGTTTCCCAATTTACCGTATTGACAGCTTTAGTTAAGCTAACTTGATTATTGTAAAAAGCTATGAAATTTTGATTAAACTCAACTATTAAAGCTAAATTAAATTGTTGGCAAAAATTATTAATTATTTCTATTAAATTCATTAATTCCATGTTAGATGTAATAGCTTGATGATAATGAAAATTTTTTAATAATTTCTGTAATTTTTTAAAATTGATAATTATAACTGTTTGATTTGGTTGAAAGTTATCAATGATAGCATCATGACTGATAATCTTTATTTTTTTAATATTTTGGATAATTTTTTCAATTAAAATAATTGTTTCACTATTGGTTGAAAAATCACCAATTAACGATAAAATATCACTTTTTAAGCTGTATTCTTCAATTAAACCAAAGGCTGTTAAGTCAAATCCCCCGCTTTGATTAGAATTAGCAAATATTAAATCAGTTGAATAATTTTGAAAGATTTTTTTCAAACTGCTAGGTAAAATGATATTTAATTGATGATATTTCTTTTGTTGAAAAAGATTATAGGCTAAAGATATTTGTTTAAATTCATTACTACTACCACCAATTAAACAAAAATTATTAGCTTTAATTTGATTAATTGGTTGATCCCAAAATAAATCAGGAAATAGAGGTTGTTCAAGAGTTTGTTTTTGCCAATACATATTGTTGATTTTTATAAATTAACTTATAGTTAACGTTTTTTCTTTCAATTACAATTTGCCAGTGTTTGGTGGTGGCTAATTCGAAAAGTGATTGATTGGGATTAAAAGCAATTGGATATTCGACGTAATCAAGAATATATTGATCGCCTAAAGTATCGCCAACTGCGTAGCTATTTTGATTACTGAGATGATGTTTGATAATTAATTTTTTTAAAGCTTTTAATTTTTGTAGCCCGGTCATAACAATAATTGGAGAATTTTTATCAATTAGATTACTGCCAGCAAAATCATCAATTTGATAATATTGAGCCATTAACTCAACAATATTTTTTGGCGAACCAGAAATAAAAAATAAGGCATAATTTTTAGACCGTAATTTATCCATTAAATTTAAAGTATAATTATGGACTTGATTTTTATAAAGATCAAAAACATTTTGACAAATTTGATTAAAATCATTTGGATTCATTTTGTAGATAATTTTAGTGGTTTGACTAATTAAATATTTTTCATATTTTTCAAAACTAGCTTTAGTTTGTCTATTCTTCCAATTTTGTTTAGCTTGATTAATGGTTTGAATTTGTTGAGTGGTTAATAACTTGAGATTAATTAATTCATCAATAATGGCATGATATAGCTGCCATCTTATGAGAGTACCGTCAAGATCAAAAACGGCGTAATTAGTTTTTAATTTTTTTTGATCCATTGAGCAATCCTTTGTGCTAATTCGATTTCTTGATTATTAAAACTGTGATCAGCTTGATTAATAATTTGATAGTTGAAAAATTTTTTAACCGATGATTGAAGATTTTTTTCAATTAATTTGAAGATATTTTTGGGACCATTAAATGGGATGGTAAATTCGTCAAATTGCCCAAGAATTATTAAAAAATTTCGGTCTAAACTATTTAATTCTTGAAAAAGTTTTTTATGACCTAATCTTTTAAAACTAGCTTCATAATAAGGAAAAATATTATAATTACCATCAGGATTTAACATATCAAAACAAGATTGAGCTGACATGGGGTAACAGCCAGAATATTTTGGCATTTTTTTTAAAGGTCGATATTGGTTGATAATTTGTTGAGAAAGTTGAAGATTACTAAAAAATTTACTTGATAAATCGAGATAATGACAACCAATATCATCACTAGGTCCAAGTAAAATATAAGCCGCGACAGGATCTTTTTTTAATTTTTTGAAGTGATATAAAACTGCTTTATTGGCTCCAGTGGAATGTCCAATTAAATAAATTTTATGATAATCTTGTTGTTGAACAAAATTAATTGCTCCGTCGATATCTTTAAGGCAATCTTTGATTAATTCATTAGTCCAACCGCCCAGAAAATCTGATGGCTGATTATTATAATATTTAAGATATTTTTGATTATGAGCACCACGATTATTAAAAGCTAAAAAATCAACTTTAATGGTATTGAGTTGGTGAGCTAATTGATTAATCAATTTTGGTTTATAAAATATACCGTTATCGCCCATACCGTGTAGCCAAATAGCAATTTTTTTAGTTTTAATTTGATGATTTTCAAACAATAATCCGGGTAAAATAAGTTGGTCAGTACTAATTATTTCAACTAATTTTGTCATTTTATGATTGTAATTCAATTGAAATTGGACAATGATCTGATCCTAAAATAGTTGGATGGATTTGAGAAGCTGTAATTTTATTTAATAATCTTTGTGATGAAAGAAAATAATCAATTCGCCAACCAATATTACGTTGTCTAGCTTGAGCAAAATGACTCCACCAAGTATATTGATTTAATTCTTTGGGGTGTAGAAATCGAAAGGTATCAATAAAACCAGCTTTAATAAAATTATCTAAGCCTTGTCTTTCTTGATTAGTAAAACCTTTTTTACCTCTATTGGTTTTAGGATTAGCTAGATCAATTTCTTGATGAGCTACATTAAAATCTCCACCAACTAAAACTGGTTTTTTGTGGTCCAATTGAATTAAATAATCTAAAAATAAGGGATCCCACTCTCTATACCGTAAGTTTAATCGACTAAGATCATTTTTAGCGTTAGGCGTGTAAACACTAATTAAATAAAAATTTTCAAATTCAGCCGTGATTACCCTGCCTTCTTGATTGGGGTTGCCATATAAATCAGTTTCGAAATGATTTTTAGTTAGTAATTTTTCTGGTAAGTTATAGTAAACTTGCAAAGGTGACTTTTTAGTTAAAATAGCTGTACCACTATAACCAGCTTTTTGGGCTGGATTAAGAAAAACTTGATAATCAGTTAAAAAATCAACCTGTTCCCTTTTGGCTTTAATTTCTTGTAAGCAAATTATATCTGGTTGAGTTTGATCAATAAATTTTGTCCAATAGTTTTTATTATAAACTGCTCTTAGACCATTAACATTCCACGAAAAAATCTTCATCTTTTTAATTATAGACTTTTTTAGTTACTATTTACAGACAATAAAAAAACCTGTAGTATTTAGATTTAGATGTCACAACTAATTGCTAAAAGAATTTTATTAAAAATTTCTGGTGAACAATTAGCTGGTGAATTTGAAGGTGGTATTGACCCTAAAACTGGTTTATGGTTAGCTCAGCAATTGACGCCGGTTTTTAAGAATAAGGTTGAAATTGTTATTGTGGTTGGTGGTGGTAATTTTGCTAGAGGTGCTAGATTGGCTGGTCATGGTATTAAAAGAGTAACAGCTGATCACGTTGGTATGTTGGGCACCATGATGAATGCTTTAGCTCTAACGGACATTTTTGAATATAATCATTTGCCGACCAGGTGTTTGTCGAGTATTTTTGCCGAACAAGTAGCTGAGCCATTTATTCATCGTTTAGCCAATAAACACTTAGAAAAAGGTCGAATTGTAATTATTGCTGGTGGTATTGGTCGACCATTTTTAACGACTGACACGGCGGCTGTTTCACTGGCTTTAGAATTAAACTGTCAAGTTGTTTTAAAAGCTACTAAAGTAAATGGTGTTTTCAATAAAGACCCTGAAAAATATCCTGATGCAGTCAAGATTAATAAAATGACTTTTGCTCAGGCGGTTGAAGATCATAACATTAAAGTTATGGATAAAGCTGCTTTGGGACTGGCAATGGAATATAAATTACCAATAATTATTTTAGACGCTATGAAAAATCAAGCTCTTTATCAGACAATTGTTCAACAATCAATCGAAGGCACAATTGTTAGTTAACTGGCGGAGAGAGAGGGATTCGAACCCTCGAGAGTAATTAACTCAACACGCTTTCCAAGCGTGCGCCATAGACCACTAGGCGACCTCTCCAATAAAATTCATTATAGCTAATTTGTTGGTTAAATTAAACTAAATGTATCTTTTATAGTAATACCAAAAATGTTTTAAAATTAGAGCGGTAATTATTAGTAACCATAAGATAAGAATATCTAAATGGTGTTTAGTAATAAAAGCTTTCAAGCTGTTAAAGAAATTATTGTTGGGTAAGTTAATGTAACCAGCTTCGATATTGTAAAGTGTTATATACCAAAAAGTTGTGATTGTCGTTACCCAAACGACCATACAATATGGGCAAAGTGCGTTGATATGATAAACACTTTCGTAAAAGAGCCAATGAACAAAGGCTACACCAAATAAAGCGCCAGCTTCTAAACCTAACCAGAACCATCTTTTAACAATTGTACCGACTTTCATGACAACACCTATAGTTAATAGAACAGCAAAAGCAGCTAAACCTAAAATTGGATTAGAAAAACCAAAGGCGGCGGCTTCTTTTGTTTGCATGACATTACCACAACTTATAATAGGATTAATATTACAACTTAATTGATAATGAGGGTTTTTTAATAAATGAATTTCATCAGTTATTAAAGTAAAAGCACAATAAAGTCCAATTAAACCACCGATAATTAAAATATATGGTAAAATTTTAGCGAATTTAGTAGTTTTTTGTTTAGTAGTTTTTTCCATTATTTAAAGTTATTATATCGACTTTGGTTAGTTGGCACAACCACCAGTACTGACTAGTTTTTGATTATTTTTATTTTGATTGAAATAATTAATAACTTTATTGGCAGTCAAAGCGTAACCAATATGATAATAAGTCGTTGATTGGGCAAAAACGATTCCCATTACTTGACCGTTTTGATTAATTAATGGACCACCAGAATTACCTGGTATAACTTTAGCGTGTATTTCATAAATTGATCTAGTAGTCACATTGTTACCATAAATATTTTGTCCGGTGGCCATGAGTTGATTAAGAATTGAAGCGCCAACAATTGTTAGATTACCACCACCTGGATAACCTAAAACAGCACCTTGAGTACCATCAGTAAAAATTTGAGGCGATAAAGTTAAAGCTTTTAGTGAAAGTTGATTAACTTTTAAAAGAGCTAAATCAAAATTTGGGTTAAAGTAAACTGTTTTGGCTTGAAGAGTTTGACCGGCTAAGGTGGTAATATAGGGGTGAAGAATGCCAGCGACAACATGAGCGTTGGTCATAATTAAATCTTTTTGGACGACAAAACCAGAACCTTCAACAATACCACCACAACCTTGTCCAACAATTTTGACGACTGAAGGTTCATCAGCTAAAATTGCTAGTTTAAAATTTTTTAAATTTGGAATAGGGATGTTTTTAGTTAAAGTTGGTTCACCTTGTAAAAAAACTTGGGGTATACCATTGGGGTCGATAATGTGACCTAAATCAGCTATGATAGTTGGCGCTGGTGGTAGATGGTGATTTAAATAAGTAATAATTTTTGAATTGTTAAGATCAAGTTGTAATTGTGGAATAGAAAAAGAATTTAGTAGAGCTACACCTAACCAGATAGCTAAAAGTACGGTGATGATACTCATTAAAGAGCCTAAGATTCCATCTAAAAAGTTGATCTTAATAATTAGTAATTTACGTTTAATTTTAATAGCGTAATGTTCTAGAATAGTGACACCAATAAAAGCCAAACCTAAAGTAGTTAAAAGAGCGATAAATGATCTTTCAAATGAAGTGTGAGCAAATTCAATAGTATATCTTTCTAGATAAGCTCCCAACAATAAACCACCTACAAAACCAATGGTGGAAAAAAATTGTCGAACAAAGCCAATGTTATAGCCTCTAATTAGACTAATAATTAAGACTATAATAATGATAATATCAATTAACATAAGATGGTTTGTTTAGATTGACCTTTAACATAATACTTTAAATTTTCTGGATGATCCTGCCAATAGTTTATAACTGGTTGAAGAATTCGCCAACTGTCAATGATTTCATTAGAGGTAGCAAATAAATTGTTATCGCCTCGAAATGAATCTAATAAAACTTTTTCATATGGATCTGGTTGATAATGATTAGAAAAAGAATTTTTATAACTAAAGTCCATAGTAGTTGTTTGAATTTTTTGGTCTAAACCTGGTTTTTTAACCGATAAACAAATATCTATACCTTCATTGGGTTGTAATCTAAAAGTTAATTGATTAGTATGATTTTCATTAACAGCTGAAAAATTAACAATTATTTCAGATTTTTTTTCATTTAAAGCTTTACCGGTAGTTAATCTAATTGGAACACCTTTCCAGATACTATTTTGAATTTCTAGTCTAATTGATGCGAAAGTTTCAGTAGTCGAGTTAGGATTGTGAACTTCTTCTCGATAGTTTTTGTATTGTGCTCGAAAAGTATTAGTTGCTAAAGTTTTTTCATTAGTCATTGGTTGAATATTAGCCAGTAAGCTATGTCGAGCTAAGTGAATGCTATCGTTATTGTTTAGGTCGGTTGGTAATGTCATAGTGGTGACAGTTAATAATTGAAAGAGATGACTTTGAATTTGATCTCTTAAAGCACCAGTGTGTTCATAAAAATCAACTCGACCTTCAATATCAATAGATTCTAAAGTGTTAATTTCAATACTAGAAATATGTTGATTATTCCAAGCAGTTTGAAATAATGGATTAAAGCGTCGAAAGATTAAAATATTTTGAACAGTTTCTTTAGCTAGATAATGATCAATACGAAAGACCTGCTGTTCATTAAAATATTTATTAAGTAGTGAGATAAGTTGTTGAGCACTAGATAAATCATAGCCAAATGGTTTCTCAATCAATAATCTGATTTGCATTTGATCATTAAATTGATTTAAACGATTTGAACCCAGTTTAGTAATAATAGTTTTAAAAATATCTGGTGGAATTGATAAATAAAATAGTAGTTGCAGTTTAATCGGTTGATTTTGAAGAATATTTTGGAATTGTTGGTAGAGATTTATATAAGCTTGATCATCATTAGAATCAAATTGTTGAATTTCAAAAATTTTTTTAAAATTATCATATTGCTGGTGATTATTTTGAGGAATGTCACTGTTAACAAAAATTTGATCAATTTGAATTGATCGTCTGGATAGACCAATTATTTTAAAATTTTTTGGTAATAAATTATTGCTGTATAGAGCATAAAGAGCCGGTAAAACTTTTTTTTGAGCTAGATTACCGGTTATGCCAAAAATAATTAAAATAGTCATAGAGTCGGATTTATTCATTTAAATTATGTCCCCCAAATTTATTTCTCATAGCTGCTAAAAGTTTAGTAGCGAAATTAATCTCTCCTTTTTGTGAGGCTAGTCGAATGTCGAAAGATTTTTGAATAACTGGCATTGGTAAATTTATCTTTTTAGCTGTTTCAAGAGCCCATTTAGCTTCCCCGCTTTCGTGAACAAAACCTTCAATGTCATTTAATTCAGGATTTTCAGTCAAAATTTCCAAACAAAGTGAATTAAGCCAAGATGTAATTACGCTGTGATGTTGCCAAACTTCAGCTGCATCTTTTAGATTGATGTTTTTAAAAGGACCATTTTTAAGTAAATTATAACCTTCGGCTAAACTTTCCATCATGCCGTATTCAATAGCATTATGAGTCATTTTAACGAAGTGGCCAGTGCCATTTTGACCAAAATATTTATAACCACCCGTTGGTTTAGCTAGACTAATAATAATTGGTTCAATTAGTTGAAAGTTAGTTGGCTGATTAGCACCAATCATCATAGAAAAACCATTTTTATAACCATGAACACCACCACTAGTTCCAACATCAACTAAACTATGGCCAAGCGATTCAACCATTTTAGCTCGTTGAATTGTTTGACGATAGTCTGAATTACCACCATCAATAATTAAGCTGTTTTTAGGTAATAATTGATTCCATTGATTAATTTGTTGATCAACAATTTCAGCTGGTAACATCATCCATAAAATAATTGGGTCCGGTTGATTAAATAATTCAATAGCTTGTTTTTTATCTTGAGTGATAGTAGCTCCCAGTTGTTGAACTTTTTGGAGAGGTTCTAAGCTTCGATTAATTGCGATAACTTGATGATGATCTTCGCATAATTTCTGAACTATTTGGTAGCCCATTTTACCTAAACCTTGAACGATAATTTTCATGCGATATTAATTCCCTTCCATTTATTATATATAAAAACTTGATTTAATTCATTTAAATAGCTAACGGGAAAATCAACAATATTTTGAGAATTAGATTGGTATAGTTTTTTGATAATATTTTTTTTAGCTTTATCTAAGGCAACTAAATTAATTTGATCAAAATTATTAAAAGTTTTGAGATTAAAAGTAATTCTAGTAAACGGTTGAGATTGATAAGCGCTGATTGTAGTTGATGATTCAATGGCTGGTGAATTTGGTAAAATACCAGCTATATGTCCGTCTAAACCTAAACCAATTTGAGTGATGATTTTAGATTGTTTAGCGATTGGTTGAATGGCTTTTTTAAAATTTTGTACAGTTTTTTCAAGTGATAGATTGTTTGGATCTAAAATAGAAATCATAGTGGCTTTTTTTGATTGAAAATTAGCTTTTAATAGTTGATAAAAATTTGAATCAACATGATT
>JAJZWG010000009.1 GCA_021846795.1 bacterium | reverse complement strand
AGTTAGAACGCTTAGATAAGTGGACGCATGAATTGGCCAAAAAAATAGGTTACACCCTTTCAGTATAAAATGCACTTGAATTTTGTTTTACTAAGCCCGTATTTAATCCCGAAGTGCAATTTTATCTAAGTAAAAAAATAAATATCGTTAACAGAACAGATATAGGGGAGAATTACTGTCGCTGACTATGACAAATATGTAACCAAGTACAAGGCTGAGATGGACGAATTAGACCGTAAGCTGGTAGAATTTACGAATAACGATAAAAGTTTTGTTGCAACCAGCGAGTATCTGTTACGACTGGCTTCAAGGGCTAAAGAAATCTTTGAAAGTTCGCAACCAGCCAAAAAGAACAGGATTTTGCAAATGTTACTTGCGAACTGTACTTTAAACCAAAAAAGGCTTCAACTCAATCTATTAAAGCCCTTCTCTGGGTTGGTTCTGATACTAAAAGTACAAATTGGCTCCGGGGACTGGATTCGAGCTAGCGAGTATTACCGCCTGATTTTAGGCTCACTTTACTTAAGCTTACACCTGTTATTTGTCAAATATTTTGCTCTAAATTATACATGAAATGTGATATAATATTAGCTATGAGTAATAGTAAAGTTATTAACGTAGATGAAAATAGCCAAGAGTTCCGGCTTGAGCTGGAACGACGCATTAAACTTGCCAAAAATCCTAAAAACCGTATATCGCTTAGTCAAGCTAAGAAAGATATTCTAAAGAAATATCAGGAACTTGCTGGTGCAAAAGTATAGCATCAATCTTACGGAAGATGCCGAGAACGATATTGCCGAGCTAATGGCATTTTATGAAGAACTAGTGGATGCTGAATCGGCGGTGAAGTTTTTTGATGAAGCTATGGCAACTGTAGCTAACCTACAAAACTTACCACGAGCCAATGCCGTGTTTAAAGATGATCCGGACGTGCGCAAAGTTCAGATGGAAAATCATAAGGTAGCGATTGTGTATCTTGTGGATGACGATCGTTTTGAGGTAATTGCTGTTCGTGCCTATCACCAGATGCAAAACCCTGCGCAATATCAAGAATCGGTACATGAACGTATTCGCAAACTGCACGAGCAGGCGTAACTAGTGATCTATAGGATATACTTTAGGTATGGGAAAAATACTTGCAATTGGTGACATCCACACGAAAATCTGGATTATTGAGAAAGTTGTTAAAGTTATCAACGACTACGATAAGGTTATTTTCTGTGGTGATTATGCAGACGACTTTAATGTCACTCCGCAGGATACCCTAAACATCTGGAATATTCTAAAAGATCTGCAGACTAAAAACCAAGGTAAGGTCGAGCTCGTTACAGGTAATCACGACTACATATATGTTAACAACACACCTTCATTGCAAACTGGTTATAACCCCATGACACAAGTTTTAATCGATGCTCAAGAAAATAAAAACCTGAAAGAGTGGCTTACTGGCTTGCCTGTTATTGCCGAAATTGATCGCGTTACTTATTCTCACGCTGGCATAGCCAATGAGTGGTCTGGCGTGGAAGATGTAGCCGGCCTATGGAATAACATGAGCCCTATTTGGGCGCGGCCTAGCGGCAGTACATACAAAAATATACCTCAAGTATTTGGACACACCCCTTCCGATACTTGTTATGAAGTTAAGCATGGAGTGTGGTGTATTGATACGTTCTCTACGATGCCAGACGGTACCCCGATTGGCGATGGATCGGTGCTGCAAATTATTGATGGCATAAAAATCTCTAAGCTATATCTGGAATAACATGAAGGATTCGTTAATGAATACTAAAGCAATCAACGTCGCAATTCGAGGCACCCAGCTTGATGGCAGATTGACGGCTGGGGCATGAAGTTATCAGAAGCACGATCCCTGGTTGACGTTGTGATTGCCGAGGATCTGGCAACAGCGCAGCTTGCGCTGCGAGACACAAGCAAAAATTATAAGTACCGAATGCCTGAAGTTTTAGCACGAGTTATTTTTGATAAAACGGCTGACTATCGGCAATATTTAGACGATGCATCACGATTTGATATCGTAATAAGGCTTGTCAATTTGGCCGTCTGGACAAACACCGCCAAGAATCATAAGTCCGCTCTCAATAAGTTGGTATTCGTGGGTTTGCAGCATAACAGTGGCAAAGTCCGCCAGAATGCCCGAATGCTGAGTCAAAATTACTCAAGATTTTTGAGCGATGATTCTGAGCCCATAGAGTTCCTGCACAAACTGGAAAAACTAATCAAAAAACACGAACCCCAAACCATTCCATTGTATGTCGATACAGCTAGCCCATCGGTCTACAAATCTTTGGTGATGACCTGGCATGAAACTATGCTGAGCCATCGGCTTTGGGAGCGACTCAACTATCTGGAGCGGATGGTACAATTGAACATTCCCTGCTACGCAGAACAGGCGGGCGTTGAGGAAGACGATGAACCTGAGGAAGCTTCCTATACACGAGAAGTTTGGAAAGATTATGTAGAGGACTTTATCGTGTGTGATGACTGGCAGCGCGCGCGGGAGTTGCTCGCTGGGCAGGAAAAGCTATCGATCAAGCTACTCAAACAAGCCTTGGCTGACAATGCCGTCGATACTAAATACAGCACGCAAATTATCAGATTGTCTCGGTCGACTCACCCAGAGTGGTTGGCTAATAAAGTACTCATGGAAGTAAACGGTGATATATGGGCAAAATACGAGGAGTCCCAGGCTGCGCTCGTTCTAAGAGGCGATAAAATTGCCAGAGCCATACAGACGATGGATAATAATGCAGTTATACTAACGGCGAATAGTAAGCCATTCTCTAGGATAATCAGCTGTGCTGCGCTTGATGAGGCTTGGCGTACAAAACGAACACTCATTGAACTTGTTCCCTTGCTGGAATGTTTTGCTGCTAGCCACTCGGAGGCGGACGAAGTAATTACTAAGTTTTTCATACCTGCCGACAAGAAGATGATAAATTTTTACAAAGAACACAACATAGACCTGCCTCCACCGACTGATTTTGCTACTCCAAGGCAAGTCGCTCACTATATTCTGGATTGGCTGATACAGATTAAGTATCGCCTCTTCCAGCGTAAGACACCACAGCAACTGGCGGCCGTAGCTTGGCACATTGTCGATAGGCGAAACCCCGGACTGATGCTGTATGGCTTAGAAACCGGATCACTCGCAGAGTATGGCGGCTGGCCAACCAGCAGTGGTCTTTGCCAGCTATCACAATCACTCAACATTGAGCTGGAGCGCTATATGGCAGACCCAGGAATTCTAACTATAAGTTCGCTAGTCGATATGTAACGTGCAGTCAGTGACCATCACTCAAGCGGGGGGCTTTTTTATTGGCATGGAGCGACCGACAGGACTTGCACCTGCTTAAAACTGTTTTGCAAACAGCTGCGTAGCTATTCCGCCACAGTCGCGTACTCTAATTTATGGGGTGGCCGACGGGTGCTGCCCCCGTGTCTTTAGCGTCACAGGCTAACGTTTTACTGTTAAACTACGGCCAACAAATTATTAGAAAAGCCCTCTTACCTTATTTGGCAGGGTCTAAACGAATCGAACGTTTACTTTTAGGTTTGGAATCTAACGCGCTACCATTACACTAAGCCCCCTCAAATGCTGAGAGTTATGACAATGATTCAGGGTGTAACGCCAATATTTCATGTTTTGATTATACTATAACGTACCCAGGCAGTTTAGGCGACTCTGTCTATAGAAACCGGTCATGGAACCCGGTCGCTTTTCACGCTTCTTGGTTGCCATATGGCAGGCTGGTCGCTCCTGGAACCACCTTATAGAGGTAAATTTTGTAAACTCGGATATTTAATAGTTCCAACTCAATGTGGCAATGACGAGAACTGGATTCGAACCGCTAACAGAGGCGAACTTTTAAGAAGAAAGTCTCAAAAATTAAGAAAGACCGGTCTAGGAACTCGGTCTACCTCTGTTGGTGCTTGGTCTGGCTCCGGGGACTGGATTCGAACCAGCGACCTAGTGGTTAACAGCCACCCGCTCTACCGCTGAGCTACCCCGGAATATAATACTGAATTATAAATGATTAGAGTTTATGAATCAATTAATTTTTGAATTTTTGTTTTAAATTTTGATTAATAATTCGTTTTTGTTCTTTTTGTTTTAGGCTTTGCCTCTTGTCGTAGTGTTTTTTACCCTTACCAACAGCAATTTTAATTTTTATGTAGCGATATTTAGTCAAAATTTCTAAAGGTATAATAGTTTTACCTTGTTCTTTGTGTTGAAGTATTTTCTTAAATTCGTTTTTTTTAACCAATAGTTTGCGCGGTTGGGTTTTTTCGTCTTCATTGATTGGAATACCATTAATACCAGAAATCATGCAGTTGATTAACCATAGTTCTTGGTTTTTGATGGTTACATAGGCACCAATTAAATCTCCATGACCAAGTCTTAAGTTTTTAACTTCTCGACCATTAAGAATAATGCCGGCTAAAAATTCATCTTCTAAGAAATAATCGAAACTAGCTCGGCGATTAGTGATTTTTTTAGTATGTTGGCTCATTTGGTTTTTTTAAATTCCTGTTTAGCTATATTCCAGAAACTGGAATCGTGATACTTGACCTTAAGATAATACCAGTATTCTGCTCCCCATAACATGATAGTTTTCATGCCAGTATTTTTAGCGAAAGTAATATTTTGTTGAAATTGGTGAGCATTGAGAGCGTGGTTTAGTACTTTTAAAGGTGTTTGAGTAATAGTTAGACCGTTAGGTGTCCATGGTTCAGCCTGCAGTTCTTCAATGTACATATTTTTACCTTCAAAGATTTGTTGCATTTCAGCTAAAAAAGCAAAATACCACGATGGATATGGATATTCTAAGTATAAATGAGTGACGTTAGCATCCCAAACTCGGCGATAAATTGAAATACTAAAAATATTTGGTTGTGGTTGGCCAATCGGTAAACCAATAGCGTTATTGCTACGACCGATAATAATTTGGTGATAAGGATCTAATTGTTTGATTAAGTTAAATTCATGAATTAATCTCTTTCTTGAAAAATTAGTACAATTACCAAAACCTTTTAGAAAATATTCGTTTTCTAATTGATAATATTGAAGACTTGGTGAGTTTTTAAATTGATTAATTACTTTTTTCATCACTGTATAAAGTTGTGGTTGCCAGGTTTTAGTTGGTTCATTGGTTGCCCAATTTGGAATATGACATTCTGGCCAGTTTGGTTGTCTTAAGCCTAAAACCAATGTAATTTTTGCGTGATATTCTTCAGCTAATTTAAATTCCCAATCAAGTTGGGAAAAATTATAATGACCTTTGGTTGGTTCGATATCTGTCCAATAGCTAGTTAACCTAAAATCTCGGACACCAATTTTAAGTAAAGCTTTCATGGTTTGTTGGGAATTGAGACCAAGGTAACTAGCGTAGTCAGGTATAAAACTAACTCCTAAAGTAATTGGTTGATTAGATTGTTGAACAATATAATATTCTCCAATTGAGTACATAAATATGCCGATTACAAAAATAAATAATAAAAATATCACTACGAATTTTTGCCACAAACTAGTTCGCCAATAGTGAAGAAAATATTTTTTCAGTAAAATATAAGCTTTATTTAATCTTTTTGACATATAATATTAGATAGTTTATGAAAATTGACCTCATTATTCCAGTATACAATGAACAAGATTTTTTAGCTGATTGCCTTGATTCAATTCAACAACAAACCGTCAAACCAGATCGAGTGATTGTAGTTAATAATAATTCAACTGATCAAAGCCTTGAAATAATTCAAAGTTATCCGTTCGTGACAATTATCAATGAATCTAAGCAGGGTGTTTTTTATGCTAGGACTACTGGATTTGATTATTCTAAGGCTGATCTAATGGTTCGAATTGATGCAGACACTATTTTACCGTCAGATTACATCCAGACTGTTCAGCAGATTTTTACTAATCAAACTAATCTAGATGCTGTTACTGGTTCAGTAGCATATTATGATTGTCTTTGGCCTAAATTATCTTATCAGGTTGATTTGATTCTTCGACAAAGTTTAGTTACTTTACTTGATAAGTCAATGTTTTTATATGGTTCTAATATGGTTATTAAAAAATCAGCTTATTTAAAAGTTCGACCTAAACTTCATTTTAATCCAAAAATTCATGAAGATATTGATTTGGCTCTTCACTGCCAAGAAGAAAAACTTAATTTAGTTTATAAAAAAGAATTGTTGGTTAATATTTCATCTAGGCGATTTGCAGTTGGTTTTAAAGATTTTATGTTATACGCTTTAGCAACTCCGGCGACTTATTTTTATCATAGGAAATTAAAAGGTCTTTATTTTTACCCTTTATTATTTTTGAGTATGATTTTTTATCTTTTAATTTGGTTGAATGTTAAGCCAGTAGCTTCTCAGCAATCTTTTAAAAGAGTTAATCCAGTTAATTTAGAATAGTTATTTTTTAATAGTTAAAATAGTTGAGCTTTTTTTTGATAAGCCAAGCTTAAGGTGAATCGGTTGACTATTTTGGGGAATTAAATTGAAAGTATCACCATCAGCCTGTAGGATTAGCCCATCATGAATACTAAGATCGAAATCTTGAGCTTTCTCAGTACTAATCTTATGAGCTGAATCTAAGTGATTGCCGAGAATTAAATCGATTAAAAATTTCAAAGTAATACCATTAATGATGTGAATTTGACTTTCGGGTTCAAGATTTTTTGAGGTAGTTTTTATAAAACCAGCAAATCGTTTGCCTTTAGTCACAATTAATTCTTTGACTGGTTGAATATTATCTTTGCCGGTTTGATTGAGCCCAAAACTAGAACTATGTTCTAAAAGTGTTTTAGCAACTATTAAGCCATTTAAAAACATTTGAGGCGAACGATGTTTAAATAGTTGCATTTGATTAATTTTTTCCGCTGCTAGGCCACTTAATCCGATACCTAAAACATTATAAGCTCTTATATTGCCTGATCGATTAATATGAGCTTCAATAGGATGAATTTCGCCTTTGACTAACTGATCTTGTAGGATTAAATCAATTAAATCATAGGGAGATTTTCTCATTTCGAAATTACTATTTAAGTCTCGAGCTCCTCCAACAAATTTAGTAGTAATAACTGGGGTTGATCGAAAGGATTCATCAATACGTAGAGATTCAAAGACATTTCTGATAGTTCCATCACCTCCAACAACGATGGCACAATTTTTGTCAGGATCTAAGGATTGATCATAAATCTTCTCAAAGGTTTTTCGAGGATTTTGACCAGTTTCAACAAATTCAATTGGTCTATCTTGGCCAATAATTCTTATTAGGTTAGTGGCACTTTTCAAAACCCCGTGACGATTCGGATTACCTAAAATGATAAATTTTTCAATTTGTGATGATTGAAACCCGTGATTATAGTTATTGGGGCTGGCTTCCATTCTTTTATTATACCATAAAATTACTAAAAATCAATTCCTGGATTGGCTAGGAATCTTTGGTCGAAATGATGCTTGATTTTAGTCATGTTAGTAGTGATATCAACTAAATCAAATAAATCAGTTGGAAAATTACGTCCAGTTAAACATAAGCTAGTAGAGGGATGTTTTTTTATAATTAAATTCTTTAAAGCTTGTTTAGAGACCAGACCATCATTCACGGCATTATTAATTTCATCACAAATAACTACTTGATATTTGCCAGTCTGACTTAAGTCTCGAGCTAGTTGAAGGGTTTTTTGAGCAGCTAGATGATGATCTTTTTGAGTAACATGACGAGGACTTAATTCTCCGGCTTTGTAAAACCCCTTTCCACCTTTATAAAAAAATAATTGATCACGATAAACTGATTGAATATTTTTAATAAAAGTATGCTCGGCTACATCCCAGTATTTTATAAATTGTAAAAAAGCAGTTCGGTTATTATTACCTAAAGATCGAACCATCAACCCGAGAGCTGCCGATGTTTTACCCTTACCTTCACCAGTATAAACAATTACTACTGATGGTTTAGTTTGATAGTTTTCAAAAGCCATCTAGCTAACTAGTTGATGTTTTTTGAGACTGTCATTAATTTTTGGTCGATCAAAACCGATTATAATGTCTCCAGCAATATCTAGAACTGGAATTCCGCGTTGACCAGATTTTTCAAAAGCTTCTTGACCATCAGCAGGATTTGTTTCAACATTTTTTTCAACAAAATCAACATTGATTGACTTTAAATATTCTTTAGCTGATCGACAAAAACCACACCAATCGGCTGAGTAAATTGTTACTTGATTGTTCATACTATTATTATATGAATAAAAATTAAAAAATTCAATTGGCTCTTAAACTAAGTTTTATGGTGTGATAATATAATAAAAGAGTGAATCAGAAAAAAAATTCTAAAGATCAAGCTCGAGCTATTTTTTATGCTTCAACTATGGATATGACTTGGCGATTAGCTTTAGTTTTTTTGATACCTTTTTTTGTTGGTCTTTTTTTAGATAATCATTTTAAAACTACGCCACTTTGGACATTAGTTGGTTTGGTTTTAGGTATCGGTTTAAGTACAACAGTTGTTTTACAGTCTTTTAAAAAAATTAATCATCAACTTGAAAAAAATGATCAAATCAAGCACAATCAATTAAAAGGATCTAAAGAAAAAAATTAATGTTTAAAATATTTGCTAATAGTGGCCCAGTGGTTTATGTTTCACCAAAGGTTATTTTTCACCTGGGTAATATTCCGATTACTAATTCAATATTTTATGGTTGGTTAGTCTTTATTTTTTTAATTAGTTTTTTAATTTATGTAGCTCATCGTGTAAAAATTAAACCAGCTAGAGGAATTATTCAATTAATTGAATATGCTTTTGAGTTTATTATTAATTTAATTAATACTAGTTTTGAAGATAAAAATAAAGCTAAAAAATATCAGCCTTATTTTATTACTTTATTTTTAATTATTTTAATCAACAACGAATTTGAACTTTTCCCATTTGCCGGAGAAGCCTTAAAATCAATGGGTTGGCCACTTTTAAGGCCGTTTACAGCTGATTTAAATGCTACTTTTGCGATGGCAGCAGTCACAATGGGCTATGTTTACTATTCATCAGTTAAAGAATCGGGCGGTTTCAGAAAGTATTTAGGTCATTTTTTTGTTGGTAGTCCATTTAATCCACTCTATTTAATTATTGGTTTGTTGGAAATGATCACTGACTTAACCCGAGTTTTTAGTTTGTCGCTTCGATTATTTTTAAATGTTACTATTGGTGAGATTGTAATTGGGGTTTTTTCTTATTTAGGTCATATTTTAGCGCCAGTTAGTGCCCTACCCTTTAGTTTAATCGAAGTGTTTATTATGGCTTTACAAGCCTATATTTTTACAGTTTTATCAGTTATGTATCTAGCTATTGTAGTTAATCATGCTAGTGATAAGGAGGTTCAAACTGCTTGAATCTAGTCAGCTTTTTTGAAACAATAATAATTGAAATAATAAAGTAAGGAGATTTTTCATGTTTTTAGCAACGACAATTAGTACAATTATGATTGCCAAAGGTTTAATGATTGGTGGTGGTTTTATTGGTCCAGGTATTGGTATTGGTTTGATTGGTGGTAATTATTTACAAGCGGTTGGTCGTAATCCAGAAGCGGCTAAATTTTTAGGCCAAGCTTTAATCTTTGTAGCAATTGTTGAGTTGTTTGGTCTGTTAGCTTTTGCTTCGATCTTTATTGTTTAATGATTTTATGATGATTTTTTTTAATTTACCTTTATTTTTAGCTTCAACTTCTGGTCTAGCTGCCTTAGGAGTTAGTTGGTCGGCTTTAATTATTCAGTTAATTACTTTTGTTTTAGGTTTTTTAGTAGTTAAGAAATATGCTGTTAAACCAATTATGAAAATACTTGATGATCGTCATCAAAAAATTGAACAAGGCTTAAAATTAAGTGAGACCATGATTAAACAAGAAAGAGAGTTTAAAATTAAAGTTGATAAACTTTTACATCAAGCTCGTCATGAAGCTGATCAAATGATTGCAGATGCTAGTTTAGAGGCTCAGAATTTAATTAAGAAAGCTGAAAATGAAGCTAATCAACGAGGTGAGTTACTAATTGAGGAAGCTAAAGAGCGAATTAAATTAGAAACTGCACGAGCTAAAAAAGAATTAGAAAATCAGATTTTAAGTTTAATTGGTCAAACAACAGAAGCTTTATTAAGACAGAAATTAGATCAAGAGGCTGATAATCGATTTATTCAACGGTTATTACAGGAAGAAAAGGAGACGGTTTAGTGAAATACAATCGTTTAGAGTTAGCTCAAATTATTAATCGTCAAATTTTGGATGGTGCTAATTCAAAACAATTAGCTCAGGAAGTGGCAGCTTTTTTGTTAACTAATAGTTTAACTGATCAACTTGATTCAATTATTCGAGATATCAAATTAATTCGTCAACAAAATGGTATTTTAGATGTTAAGGTTATTTCGCGATTTCCGCTCAATCAACCAATTCTGGATAATCTTAAACAATTATTAAAACAGTCTTATCATAATGTTAAAGAAATTTTAATTGAACCAATTATCGACAATAGTTTAATCGGTGGCGTTAGATTAGAAATGGCTGATAGCAGTCTTGATTTGAGTCTGTCTAATCAATTAAAAACTTTACTTTCATTAACTAAGCAGAAAAGGAATTAAAAGTGTCAAATTTATCAATTGAAGAATTGTCGAATGATATTCGAAAAGCTATTGAAAATCTTAAAAAACGACCAGAAATTAAAAATGTTGGTATTGTCACGCGAGTTGGTGATGGCATTGCTTGGATTTACGGATTAAGTGATTGTTCCTATAATGAAATGTTAGAAATCAATGGACATAATGGTCAAAAAGTCATGGCTTTTGCTTTTAATTTAGCGGTTGATGAAATTGGTGCAGTGATTTTAGCTGATGATGATTTAGTTGAAGCTGGTGCTGAAGTTCAGTTATCGGGTAATATTTTAGAAGTACCGGTTGGTTCAGAATTAATTGGTCGAGTGATCGATCCGCTTGGTCGACCACTTGATGGTAAGGGTCCAATTAAAACTAATTTAATGTCACGAGTTGAACGATCAGCTCCAGGTGTATTAGACCGTAAAGCGGTTTTTGAACCGTTAATGACTGGTATTATAGCTATTGATGCCATGATTCCAATTGGTAGAGGTCAACGGGAATTAATTATTGGTGATCGACAGACTGGTAAAACGGCGATTGCAGTCGATGCCATGATTAATCAAAGTCGTCAAAAAACCGGTGTAATTAATATTTATGTAGCTATTGGTCAAAAATTATCTAAAATTGCGGCTTTGCAAGAAAGATTAAGGCGTGAAGGAGCTTTAGATAAAACAATTATTATTGCTACTAGTTCAGCTGATCCAGCCGCTATGTTATATTTAGCTCCTTATACTGGTACGACAATTGGTGAATATTTTCGGGATAATAGTCAACATGCTTTAATCATTTTTGATGATTTGTCTAAACATGCAGCTGCTTATCGTCAAATGTCACTTCTTTTAAGACGACCACCCGGTCGTGAAGCTTATCCAGGAGATGTTTTTTATCTTCATTCTCGTTTACTTGAGAGGGCTGCTAAATTAAATGATGAACTTGGTGGTGGTTCTTTAACAGCTTTACCAATTATTGAAACTCAAGCTGGTGATATTTCTGCCTATATTCCAACAAATGTTATTTCTATTACCGACGGACAAATTTTTTTAGAGACAAATTTATTTTATCAGGGTATTAGACCAGCTATTTCAGTTGGTTTGTCGGTTTCAAGAGTCGGTGGAGCAGCTCAAAGTAAAGCTATTAAAGCAGTTGGTGGAGGCTTAAAGCTCTCTTTAGCTCAGTTTCGTGAGCTAGCATCTTTTAGTCAGTTTTCAACAGATTTAGATGATGAAACTAAGCAAATTATTGAACGTGGTCAACGATTGACTGAGTTATTGAAACAAGCTCAATTTAGTCCTTATTCAATTTGGCAAATGTATAGTTCTTTATATGTTGCCACTAGTGGTTTAATGGATAAAATTACTGTTGATAAAATTAAAATGTCTGAAGATGTATTTTTAAATAATTTAACCCAACATCAAGCAGCTTTAATTAAAAAACTTAATACTGGCGATAAACCAAGCGATCAAGAAAATCAAATTTTATTAGATGTAGCTAAAAAAGTTTTTAAAACTTTTGAGGATAGTCGGGAATAAAATTAATATGGCGACAACTATTACCCTTAAAAGACGAATTAATTCGGTTAAAAGTATTCGACAAATTACTAAAGCTCTTCAATTAGTCGCGGCTTCTAAATTAAAGAGGTCTCAAGATTATGCTTCTCTCAGTCGAGAATATGCTTTATTGGCTGAAAAATTGAGTCATTATTTAGCTTCCTTAAATGAGTTAGAAAAATATACTTATTTTCAAATTCGACCAATCAAGCAACAGCTTTATATTATTATTAGT
The DNA here is from genome assembly GCA_021846795.1 of bacterium. Lineage (GTDB taxonomy): Bacteria > Patescibacteriota > Saccharimonadia > Saccharimonadales > UBA4665 > JAJZWG01. The sequence goes on along the minus strand of JAJZWG010000009.1, from coordinate 6,001 downwards.
TCCAATAGTGGTTTAGCGGGAGCTTATAACTCGAATTTAATTCGTCAATTTGTTTATCAATTACAACAATCAAATTCTAATAATTCACCCAAAGTGATTGCTATTGGTAATAAAGCTGCTAATTATTGTCGTCGTTTAAAAGAGATTGATTTAATGGCTGTTTATAATGATTTTGCTGATCAACCAACCGCTAATGATATTCGACCAATTTTGAAGACTGTAGTTGAAATGTTTAAAGAATTACAAATTGATCAGGTTAATTTAATTTACACTAAATCAATTTCTAATATTAACCAAAAAGTTATTAATCAAGTAATTTTACCAATTACATTAGACGAAGATGATAATACAGTTAAAAATTTGAGCAATTTTACGAATTTTGAACCAGACATTGAGAGTATTATTGATGAGATTAGTTTTCGATTAGTTGAAGCTAATTTATGGCAAGCTTTACTAGATAGTTTAATATCTGAAAATGCTATGAGAATGTTAGCCATGAAAAACGCCACTGACAATGCTAAAGATTTAATTGATGATTATACTTTAACTTTGAATACAGTCCGTCAATCAAAAATTACTCAGGAATTGGCTGAAATTTCTGGTGGTGTTGAGGCTTTGAAACAATAATTTTAAATTAAGGAGATTAAATAAAGATGGCAATTAAGACTAGTACAAAATCTAAACAAATTGGTCAAGTTACTCAAGTAGTTGGTGTAGTTGTTGATATTGATTTTTCTGTTAATACACTGCCTCGCATTAACAATGCTTTAGAAATTGATTTAAATCGAACTAAAATTATTTTAGAAGTGGCCCAGCATTTAAGCGAATCATCGGTTCGTGCCATTGCTTTAAGTTCAACCGATGGTTTAGCTCGTGGAGCAACGGTTGTTGATACTGGTCAACCGATTGTTATGCCGATTGGTAAAAAAACTCTTGGTCGGATGTTTAATGTTACTGGTCAACCAATTGATCGAATGGCTAATAATTTTGATAAATTTGCTCCAATTCACCGTAATCCACCAGCCTTTATTGATCAATCAGGTAAAATCGAAATATTAGAAACTGGTATTAAAGTTATTGATTTAATTTGTCCAATGACTAAGGGTGGTAAAGCTGGTTTATTTGGTGGTGCTGGTGTTGGTAAAACGGTTTTAATTCAAGAATTAATTAATAATATTGCTAAATTCCACTCTGGTTATTCAGTTTTTGCTGGTGTTGGTGAACGAACTCGTGAAGGTAATGATTTATACCATGAAATGGCCGAAGCTAATGTTTTGAAAAATACGGCTTTAGTTTTCGGACAAATGAATGAACCACCAGGTGCTCGTTTAAGAGTGGCTTTATCTGGTTTAACAATTGCCGAAGGTTTTAGAGATAGTGGAAGTGATGTTTTATTATTTATTGATAATATTTTTCGTTTTACTCAAGCTGGTGCTGAAGTTTCAGCTTTATTGGGTCGATTACCTTCAGCTGTAGGTTATCAACCAAATTTAGCTCAAGAAATGGGACAATTGCAGGAACGAATTACTACCACTAAACAAGGTTCTATTACATCAGTTCAAGCGGTTTATGTGCCAGCTGATGATTTAACTGATCCAGCACCAGCTACGACTTTTTCTCATTTGGATTCTACAATTGTTTTAAGTCGATCATTAACTGAAATTGGTATTTATCCAGCGGTTGATCCTTTAGATTCGAGTTCGACTATTTTAGATCCGGAAATTGTTGGTGAACGACATTATAAGGTAGCTCGAGAAGTTCAACGGATTTTACAGCGTTATAAAGATCTTCAGGATATTATTGCTATTTTAGGTATGGAAGAATTATCTGACGAAGATAAACAAACCGTTCAACGAGCTCGTAAAATTCAACGTTTTCTGTCTCAGCCATTTTTTGTGGCGGAACAATTTACCGGTAATCAAGGTCAATATGTCAAGTTAGATGAAACAGTGACTGGTTTTGAAGAAATTTTAGCCGGTAAACACGATGATAAATCGGAGAGTGCGTTTTATATGAAGGGTGCTATTTCTCAGGTTAAGGCATAATTGATGATTCATTTAAAATTAGTTTCTCAAACCGGTTTGAAATTTGATGAAGATGTTTATGAGGTGATTATCCCAACTAGTGATGGACAAATTGCCGTTTTAAATGATCATATGCCACTTGTAACTAGTATCCAAGCTGGTGTTTTGTTAGTTCGTCGTAGTTCTAAAGATCCTGACAGTCGATTAGAAATGTTTGCGACTTATGGTGGTGTAGTTGAAGTTAAAGACAATCAATTAAATATTTTAGTTGATGAAGCTGATCACGCTGATTCAATTGATCAAGCCCAAGCTGAATTAGCTTATGATAAAGCTTTAGAATTGAAAAAAAATGCTCAAGATGAGATTAGTTTAAATCATGCTCAAGAGTTAATTGATCGTTCTCAAATTCGTCTTCAGGTAGTTAATTTACGCAAACATTTAACTAAAAAATAAATATTTTTTTAACAAGCTATTTACAAATAGTCAACTTAGATGTAGTCTTAATTTATAATGCAAAATAATAGGAGAAGTATAATGCTTAACAAAAAACATATTTCAGCCTTTCTAGCTGAATTTTTTGGCGTGGGAATATTAACAATGTTATTTTTAACAGTTCAAAGGTCAACTATTGGTGTGCCTTTTTTTATTGCAATTGCAGTTGGTCTAGTGGTGATTGTTTTGATGTTTGCATTAATTAATGTTTCTGGGGCTCATTTTAATCCTGCTTTGACGGTTGCCTTATGGACAGCTCGTAAAGTTTCCACTTTAAGGGCTATTTTTTATATTGCTGCTCAATTATTGGGTGGTTGGTTAGCTTATTATTTATTTACTTACTTAACTGGTTCTAAATTTGCTCCAATTGGCGGTCACTATACAGCTAAGATTTTATTATCTGAAACTTTTGGTGCTTTTGTTCTTGGATTTATTTGGTCATCAGCTATGTTTCAAAAATTATCAACCGCTGTCAGAGCTTCAGTTGGTGGTGTTGCCTTTTTGCTGGGTATTTTAGCTGCTTCAGTAGCTGCTATCGGAATTGTTAACCCAGCAGTTGCTTTAGGCGCTCGAGCTTGGGTTTGGGGTACATATGTTTTAGGTCCAGTTTTGGGTGCTGTTATTGGTGTTAATTTATACGGATTATTGTTTGCTCCCGCAAAAGAAACGATTGGTGAAACTAAATCAACTAGTTTAAAGAGTTTATTGACTAAAAAAGACGTTGAAGCTAAAACTGATGATCAATCAGTTTCTGATAAAACAACTAATAAATCTACAGCCGCTAAAACTACGACAGCTACTAAGAAAAAGACAGTTTCTCGATCTAACAATAAAAAACGATCAACTGCTAATCGTAAAAAATCTAGATAATTCCTTGAATTAAATCATCTTCAAATTTTTTGGTACCAGCTTCGGTTTGAGGATATTGATCAGTTTGAGGAAAATCTAAGGCCAAAATTTTTTGCCAAACAATGGGCATTAAACTTAAAACTTTTTGATAATCTTTTTCTTTGAAGTTTAAATCAATCATTGGTAAATGATTATTGTCATCTGGTTCTAAATATAATAATGAAGCTTTGATTTGCCAATTCTTGTAGTTTTTTGATTGCGTTAAAAGATAAATATAAAAATAAAGTTGTTTGCGGTGATTGTATTTAATAGATTTATCAGCTTGAGAAGTCTTATAATCAATCAAATGAATTATTCGATTGGTGTCATCAATATCGATTCGATCAACTTGACCGGTTAACAAAGCTGGTCCATTAGTAATGCCCTGATATTTAAAACTAACTTCTGATAAATGTTTTTGATAAAGTTGATGGAGTTGTTCTTGATAAAATATTTTGAGAGTTTGTTGGCCTCTTTCTTGTAATAAATTAAGAGAATCGAGTTTTAAGCGTTGTCTTTTTAAAAATTGGTTTAAAAGTTTAACAGACTTAGCATAATTATTTGGTTGATGATGATTAATACTTTGACTAAGTTGATTTAAAACACTGTGCATAGCATTACCATAAGCTAATTTTTCATCAATAGTTTTAGGTAATCTTAAGATATTTTCTAGAAAAAATTTTTGAGGACCACCATATTGCATATCTACGAAATGATTGAGATTAGTTGGGCTTAATTGATAGGTTTTCAGACGATCCAATAAGAATAATCGATTTTTGTTAGAATTAGTTGCTTCGAGATGGTTTTGTTGCCAAGAAGTAACCAATTGACTGTTTGATAATGGCTGAGCTTGATGATTATTAATTGGTATTAATTTATTAGAATTAATTAAAGGACTGCTTAGTCCTTGATCGGTTAATGATTCTTGTAAAATTGATAAAGTTGGTTGTTCGGTTGAGCTAAATAAATAAAGTTGTGATTTGGCTCGAGTCATAGCAACATATAATGCTCGGATTTTTTCATTTAAACTAGCCTTATAATTAATAAAATTAAGTACTTGAGGTAATTTAAGACCATGATTATTTTTAACTGATTGACCCCAAATCTGATCAGTTAAGTTAAATAAAATGACAATGTTATATTCTTGGCCTTTGGCTTTATGAATAGTTGAAAGAGTTATAGCATCTTGATGATCAAAATGAGCTGATTTATTTAAAATAATTGTTTGACTGGCTGAAATCAGATCAAGATAGTTAATAAAGTCAGCTAATAATAAAACTTGACTGTGATTTTTTTGATAATCAGTTAATGATTGTTTAAGTGTCGTTAAGTTAGATAAAAGTAAATTATAGAAATTTAAATTTTTGGCTTGATCAAAATAAAATCGATAAAATGGTGATTGATATCCATTAAATGGCTTTAAACCAATTAAAAAATCTAAAATTTCTTCGATTGAATAAAAATTTGTTTGTTGCGACAAACCAATAATAAACTGCCCTAGTTTGTTTAACGACGTATCTTCAATAATTAGTTTTGTCCAACTAACTTTTTGTTTGATAGCTTCATCAGCTATTGACCAAATTTTAATTGGATCAATAGTTAAAAATTGACAACTTAAAAATTGGCTCCACAATTCGTTAGTTTGAATTGATTGATCGGCGGTTGATAAACTATTAATTAAACGACAACCAATGATTAGATAATTAATTAAAGGATCTTCTAAAATATTATCTCGTCGATCGTAATTAATATTAAGTTGGTATTTTTTTAAAAAAGGTATTAATTCTTTTAAAAAACGATGTTTGGGAGCAATAATAGCAATTTCATTGGCTTGATGATCGGCTTGATTAATTAAGTGATGACATAGTTGAGCTATGTAATCTAATTGGTCAATTTTAGTTTGAAAGACTTGACGATCAATGATGGCCTTTTGATGATTGGCAGCTTGTAATTGTTTAGTAACATTGTCTAAGAAATTAGTGACTCGATCAGAGATAGTTTTAGCTATATTTTCTGATAATTCAACAATAGCCTGGTTGGAACGATAATTCATAGTTAAATTAATCAATTTAACTTGTTGGTATGATTTAAAAAATTTTAACATATGAGAATAGTTAGCTCCCTGAAAACTAAAAATTGCTTGATCATCATCACCAACAATTAAAATGTTTGGCCGATGATTATTAACTGGATTATCAGCTAAGAGTTCAATGAGTTGATATTGTGATTGATTAGTATCTTGAAATTCATCAACTAAAATATATTGAAATTGTTCTTGTAGACTATAGAGTAAGTCTTTGTGGTTAATTAATTTGTCTAAGACAAGTAAAATTAAATCTGAATAGTCTAATAATTTTTTGGTTTGAATAGTAGCTTCATATTGCCGATAAACCTCCACTATTTCATTAAGCATTAAATAATTATTAAAATCGCTTAAAATAAAGTTATTATTTTGATCTTTTTTTAACCACTGACTTTTAAATTGAGTGATAGAAACTGTTTTGTTGGTTTGTTCAAAATCACCTAAGGCGGTTTGCAGTTGATCAATCAGCAGTTGTTTAAAAGAGAACTCGGTAAAATGAGCTTGATAAGGGTGC
>JAJZWG010000054.1 GCA_021846795.1 bacterium | reverse complement strand
GGTTCTTTATTTGAGAATTGGATTATTACTGAAATTGCCAAAAAAAATCTTATGCAAGGAGACAAAAATAATTTGTATTTTTGGCGCAAAACAGAAGGCAGAGAAGTTGATTTAGTGATTAGAGGTACAAATATATTTAAAGCCTACGAATTTAAATGGTCAAAACAAAGTTCCACTATTGGTTCTAAAAGTTTCACGAATATATATGGAATCCCAGTAGAAATAATTACAAAAAATAATGCCATACAATTGTTATGGTAATAAATTAACTTCGAATAGTATTATAGATTTTTTATGATGATATTTAACTAGACTTTAGCTCCTAAATATTATAACTTCACAACAATTTTATTTGTTTCACGATTTAATACTCATTATCTAATTTTTCTGGATCTTTAGTGTTAATTATTATCTTGATATGTTTATTTTTTAATATTTTAATAGTAGAGAATAAATAGATAGTCTAATCGTTTAGTTGTTAGATAGGGGCTTTCTACAATAAGCTCAACTTTAACTTTCTTTATATTTTTTAGTAGTCTTGAATAAAAAGTATTGCTATCAAACAAATCTGAGTCATTCGGTATTTTTACTTTTTTAATTACAGATAAATATTTAAGCAGGGTAATTAATCTCATCTTTTAGATAAATGATCTGATCATTTTTAAGCATTAAACCTAAATTATTTAATTTAACTTGGAATGATCTTAAACTTCTCTCAAAATGATTCCACTTTTTATTCAGTTTGTGTACCATTTTAAAGTTTTATTGCTAAATAATATCATTTTAAATAATAGAGTTGAGAATCTAATTTAATAATTAGAGATATAAATATGTTTAAAGCCTACGAATTTAAATAGTAAATAGTCGCAACAAAGTTTAATAAATATCCAGTAGAATTTTATAAAAATAATTACAAAAAATAAGCTTGTATAGTCACTAATTTCAATATAATAATTTTTATGTTAAGATAGTAGAATTAACAATTTAATATTAAGAGTGCAGATAGAGAACTAGCTCAATGATCTGCCAGCAACCTTCTGTTTTATTAAAATAGTTGTAACGGTGCTAAATCTAGCCCACATTATTTTGGGAAATATATTAAAAAACTCTTTTTGAATATTTTCTAATACATAATGTAACAGAAAGGATTATAATTATGTCAAAAGTTACATTTTTTACCAGCGAATCGGTTTGTTCTGGTCATCCAGATAAAATTGCTGATGGAATTAGTGATTTATTGTTAGATGAATTACTAAAACAAGATGTCAATTCTAGAGCGGGCATTGAAACAGTTGTAGGTAGTAATCAAATTGCTATATTTGGTGAAATACAATCTAAAGCTAAAATAAATGTAGAAAGTTTGGTTCGAAATTATATTAAAAATCTTGGTTACAATAAAATAGAATGGGGATTTTCCGATCAATCCATTTTTCATAATTATCTTCATCAACAATCTCCTGAAATTAGCGTTGGAGTAGATAGTGAAGGAGCCGGCGATCAAGGAATGATGTTTGGTTTTGCTTGTCGTGAAACAGAAAATTTTATGCCATTACCAATTAGTTTAGCTCACAGTTTAACGGCAAAACTAGATTTAATTAGACTTCAAGGGAAATTAATTTGGTTACGACCAGATGGTAAAGCTCAAATTACAGTTAAATATATTGATGGTTTACCATTTTCGGTTGATAAAATTGTTATGGCGGTTTGTCACGATCAAAAGGTTAATCAAGTACAACTTAAAAAAGCGATTATTCAAAAGGTTATTGCACCTGTTCTTGATCAATTTAAATTAAGACTTCCCAGATCAGACAGTATTATTATCAATGGAACTGGTCGATGGTATATTCCTGGACCAGAAAGTGATGCTGGATTAACAGGAAGAAAAATTGTAGTTGATACTTACGGAGGATATGCAAGAGTTGGTGGCGGTGCATTTAGTGGTAAAGACGCTTCTAAGGTTGATAGAAGTGGTGCTTATGCTGCTCGATTTATTGCTAAAAATATTGTTGCTAAAGGTTATGCCGATAAATGTGAAGTTTGTCTAGCTTATGCTATAGGACAAAGATATCCGTTAATGCAAACAATTGAAACTTTTGGTACGGCTAAAGTTAGCGATCAAGTTATAGATGATTTTCAAAAAAAAATAATAGATACATCGGTTAATGGAATTATTAAACGACTTGATTTAAAACGTCCATTTTATCAATTAACTACTAATTATGGTCATTTTGGAAAATCTGATTTATCTTACGAACAAATTATTACTAAAATAGATTAATATTACAATAATTGACCTCATCAAGCCTTAAATTGACTCCTAATGAATTTAAAGCCAGTATACAAGATACAGAAGTGGCGCTTAGGTAGTGAACCACAACAAAATCTTGTATTATTTTTAGCTATCTGTTAAAATGTTTTAAAATATGATAAATTCTAAACAAAAAAAGGCAATTGTTAAAGATTATGCACGTAATCTTAAAGATACTGGTAGTGCTGATGTCCAGGTAGCTATTTTAACCACCAGAATTAATCAATTAACCGAACATATGAAAATTAATAAACATGATTTTATGACTAGAAGAGGTTTATTACAAATGGTTGGTAAAAGAAAAAGATTATTAAAGTATATTGCTAATCGTGATTCTCAAAATTATTTAGATTTAGTACAAAAACTTGGTATTAGACACTAAGTTTTTATTTTAATAATTAAAATATTAAAAAATCAGAAAGGACTACATGTCTGAAATCATTAATCCTAGTGGTAAAAAAATTATTAAAGTTGAAACAGATTTTTTTAATCGAAAATTGAGTTTAGAAATTAATCGAGTTGGTTTTAGAACGACAGCTTCAGTTTTAGCAAAATATGGCGATACAGTTGTTTTAGCCAGTGTTATGATTGGTGATGAACCAGCCAATAGTATTGATTATTTTCCTTTAAGTATTGATTATGAAGAAAAAATGTATGCTTCAGGCAAAATAAGCAGTAGCCGATTTATAAAAAGAGAAGGTAGACCTTCTGATGAGGCAATTTTAATCGGACGTTTAATAGATCGTCCAATTAGACCTTTGTGGCCAAAAGATTATCATAATGAAGTTCAAGGAGTAGCTACTGTTTTAAGTATGGATCCATCTTTTCGTCCAGATATGATAGCTATGATAGCTCTTAGTACAGCTTTTTTGTTAAGTGGTGCACCATTTAAAGGACCGGTAGCTGGTTTAAGGGTTTCCAAACGAGATAATGGTTTTGTCTGTTTTGATAATCCCGAAAATATTGTTAAAAGTGGTTTAGATTTGGTGGTTGCAGCTAATTACGACGGTGTTATGATGGTTGAAGCTGGTGCTGACGAAATTTCTGAACAAGAAATGGTTGAAGCGATTGATTATGCAGTTAAAGCCATGAAACCAGCTTTAGACATTCAACTCGAATTAGTCAAGGAAGCCGGTGTAAAAACTTTGGATTACGAATCAGTTTCAATGGATAAACAAATCTTTGATTTAACCGAAAAATGGTTAAAAGGAAAAATGGGTAAAAATCTTCAAAAACCTTATCCAGAAAGAAATAATCTTATCAAACAATTGAAAGAAGATTTTTTATCTTTTTTGTCTGAAGAATTAGATCAAGAATCATTGGAAGTAATGAAAAAAGTTTATTTAGAGGCTTTTGAAAAAAATATTCATAAGGATGTTAGACAGAATATTGTTGAATTA
>JAJZWG010000053.1:355-3768 GCA_021846795.1 bacterium | reverse complement strand
TTCATCTTCGTTTTTCATTTCGAACATAATTGACAGTATTTCGTTACCATCATCGTCAAGTTCCCGATAAATATAATCACCTTTTGAACCAGATACCGAGATAGTATTATCTTTTTTAAACTCGGCTTTAGGAAAAGCAATGGAGCGAATTCTGTTAAACTCATTTTCGCAGTGTATTTCTAATGATTCACCGATCATTTTGGTACTCATTTTTGAACGCATTTCCTTTAATGAAATTAAAGCCGTTTGACTTGATCTGACTTCTTCTTTTAATTTTTCTTCGCTTAACTCTTTCTCGTGTTTAATTTTATTAATTTCGGCTTCTTTGTCGTTGATTTTTTGACGAAAATCTTCCTCAAGTTTTTGTTTGTTTTCTAGTACTTGAAGTTTTATGTCAGACTCGGTTTGCTTGGCGATAGTTTCAATTTGAGATTTTAGCGAAATTATTTCTTGTTCTTTTTTGGCGATAGTTTCTTTGGATTGAGCTATCATGGCCTGTTCTTTGAGTTGAGCCTCTAGTTCTTGTTCTTTTTTAATGCTGTCTTTTTCTTTTTGGAGTTGAGCTTGAAATTCATTGTCTTTGATAGATTTAATTACGGTCGTAATAGTAGTTTTGTCAATATCTGTTTCATGGATAGATTTTAGATCAATTAAATCACCTTTTTGGGCATTTTCTTGAAGTATAAGAGTATGTTCGTCCTGAATAGAAACTTTTATTTTTTTCGCCATAGCTTTCATTATAGACTAATTGCGGCACTTATGGACACAAATTTTTAGTACATTAATCTGATGATGTTTTAATTTAATACTTTAACAGTTATTGTTATTGATAATTTAAGACTAATAAATAAAGGGGAGTTATAATAAACTCCCCTTTATTTATTTTGATATCAATTTTTGAGTGTCATGATTGTCTCCTCTCGTTAATCCACCGCATTGTTGCTTGAAAAAGGTTTTCCATAGCTCCATCTTCAATAAAAGGATGGCTAGCATTAGGAATAATAATATGTTCTGTTTTGGCTTTAATGTTGTTGACATAATCTTGTCCAAAACGTTTCATGTTTTCTCCGCTGTCATCGGCATTAATGACAAGCGTATCAATATTAAAGTTTTTAGCCATTTCTGTACTACCTGGATCATAATCTTCAAAGACTTGACGGGATAATACATAACCTGGGCCATTTGCCGATACGTATGAATCAAGCTCTTTAATATAGATAAAGTCATTTTCTAAGTTTTCCTTAGACGTTGGTTCATCATAGCCGTCTGTGTGACTTGGATCCCATAGAACCGCCGTGTTAAAGGCTTGTTTTTGGGAATATATTATTGCCATACCGCTATAACTATGACCTATCACACAGGTCCATTGAGCGCCTTGTTTTTTTACGAAATCAATTATTGTATCAATATCTGCGGCATTGGTTTTAACACCAAAATCACCAATATTACGTTGATACTCATTGTCACCATAAAAACTAACTCTTAGAGTTGCAATATTATGTTGACCGAAAAAGCGTGAGGCGGTAAATAGTAGTAAATCATTTTCCCAGCCACCTAATCCGGGTGCTAGTACGACTAATGGTAAATTATAATTACCGCGTAATATGCCATGTATGGCTAGTTTACTATCAGGTATAGGGATCTGTATTTCTGACTCTGTTAAAGTTCTTGAACTAGTTTTTTCCATATAGTTCTCCTCTTTGTTGAAAACGAACAATCGGGTTCTTGATTAATCCGATGTTTGTTTGATTTTAAAATTTTATTAGTGTATTAGACTACATTAACTTAGTGTAATTAATGTATAATTGTTTTAGTAGATTAAGTAAAGCAACATAATTACAATTATTTAATCATACTAATCACAAAATGTCAATACTTTCATATGACGTCGAAGTAAAATTAGATTTTTTTAATTTGCTTCGTCAAAAAAGTCTAAGTTGCTAATCTTGGTTGGTAAAAATCCAGATTTTGGCTTAAATCCAGCTTGCCATTTATAGTTTTTATTATAGCCGAGATCTTTCATCAGTTTAGTGGGAGCATTACGAATTTGTAATGGGACTGGTAAATTCGGATATTGATTAGCGGCCATGTCGGCTTTATTCATGGCCTCGGCAATAACGCGTGATTTATGGGTTTTAGCTAAAATAGTTGCGCAATGAAATAAGGCATATTTACATTCAGGCATACCAATTCTTTCGACTGCCTGAAAAGTTGAAACTGCTAAGTTCAGTGCTGCTGAGGCGGCTAAGCCAACGTCTTCAGAGGCAAATATTATCATCCGTCTAGCTATGAATTTTGGATCTTCGCCAGCGTTTAACATTCTAGCTAGGTAATACAAGATAGCATTAGGATCACTGCCCCGCATAGATTTAATAAAGGCACTAATAACGTTATAATGATCGTCGCCTTTTTTGTCATAACCTGGTAGTTTTTTTTGAGCGGCAGTAGTAATAATTTCTGGTGTTATTTGATTTTTGGTTAGTTGCATAGCTAATTCTAGATTACCGAGAGCCACTCGAGCATCACCACCAGATAATTCTGCAAGTAAATCAATGCTTGTTGCTGGTAATCGTTTAGAGGTTAGTTTTTCGGCTTTAGCAGCTGCTTTTATAATGGTTATTATGTCGTTTTTGGCTAAAGGATCTAAAACCAAAACTCTGGATCGACTTAACAGAGGATTAATAACTTCAAAACTAGGATTTTCAGTGGTAGCTCCAATTAAAATAATTGTTCCCTGCTCGACGTGAGGTAAAAATGCATCTTGTTGAGATTTGCTAAAACGATGGATTTCATCGACGAACAAAATTGTCCGAAGGCCTAAGTTTTGATTTTCTTTAGCCTGAACTATAACTTTTGTAATGTCTGATTTGCCAGATGTTACGGCACTGATTTCAATAAACTCTACATTAGTTTCTTGTGCGATAATGCGAGCTAAAGTCGTTTTGCCACTACCTGGAGGACCCCAAAGGATTAGACTAGTGGGTTGCTTGGTGGAAATTATTTGATGAATTATTTTGCCGTTATCTACAAGATGATGTTGGCCAGCAACATCACTTAATTTTTGAGGACGCATTCTATCCGCTAAGGGTTTAAAATTCATAATTTTATTATATATCAGTTAAGGTTTTAGTGTGTATTATGAAATAAAGCGATAGATTAATAAAAAATAATTTATAGTTTGGAGATTACAGACAGATGATTTTTGCTATACTATTAATTATGCCACAAGTGTTGTTTGCGACTTCAAATCAAGATAAACTTGCTTTAGCTAAAACGATTTGCTCTAATTTTGGTATTAAGGTTAAACAAGTAATTTGTGAAATCGACGAAATTCAAGGTGAAGATGGTCGATTGATAGTTCAAGATAAAGTTCGTCGAGCTTATCAAATTTTAGCTAAACCAGTTATTGTTAG
>JAJZWG010000053.1:0-345 GCA_021846795.1 bacterium | reverse complement strand
TATTCCAGCACTCAATGGATTTCCTGGACCATATATGAAATCAATTAATGAATGGTTTACGGCTGAAGATTTCTTACGTTTAATGAATGGTTTATCAGATAGAACTATTATTATTGATCAGTTTTTAGCTTATTATGATGGTCAAACCATCAAGATATTTCATAGTAGTTTATCTGGAAAAGTTATTGATCAACCTCGTGGCACAAATGATCGATCACCTAGCACAACTATTACAGTGCTTGATGGTGATCATAATTTAACTATGGCAGAAGTTTTTAATCAAGGTCGATCAGCTATCGCTAAACTATATTTAACTAGACGTGGTGTTTGGCATGATTTTATTGA
>JAJZWG010000052.1 GCA_021846795.1 bacterium | reverse complement strand
AGCGTGGCCATTACCTAATTTAATATAATTATTTTCGATTATAATGGCAGTGTTTTCGTCTATACCAATCCAGTTTTCTTTTATTTCTTTAGGGCTTTTATTAATAATGTTATTAAGAAAAAAAGGTATTTGATTGAATCGATTAAAATGAGGTAAGATAGTCGGTTCGATGATCTTAAAAGCTTTTTGCCAATTTTTATTATTTTTTAATAAGTTTGCTCTTAGAGGTCTTTTTAAAATATATCCGCCCATAATCATTGCGCCAGCTGAACTACCCATTACTAAGATTTTCTGTTGATCAATTTTTTGTTTGATTTTAGACTACAATAGAGTACTTTTTAGTTGGTTGAAAAGATATAGTGGATTACCCCCTGAAATAAAAATAGCATCTGATTTTTCTAAAGCTAAAATAATTTCTGATTGATTAGCATCCAATTGGCGTTGTACTTTTAGAGGAATTACCGAGATGTTAAATTTGGCGTAATGATTAATAGCCATATCTATCCATTTTAACCAATCACTTTCTAGACCAGCTGCTGTTGGTAAAATGGCTATAGATTTAATGTTATAATTTTTAATTAAAAAATTATCTATATCTAGAACTTGATTAGTGAATTCGCCAGAACCAAATAAAACTAGAGACATTATTTTATTGTAAAACAAAATTTAATAATTGCACTTACTTGTTTGGTTATAATAACTGGTTTTAATATCCAAGTTTGAAGGCAATGTTTCTGTTATCCCAAGTTAACCTCATCCAAGACGGCTAATTTTTTGATCGATGTGTTCTGACCCCGATATACTGAGCATGTTGTGTGAAGCTAGTTAGTATAATTAAGATTGAAAATTTGATTTAACCCAACTAGAGAGTTATCATAACTACCGAAAGCTAATGTTTATGTAATTATAGATTAAAAAATGATTGTTACACCAATTAAGACAAGTAAAATTTTAGCGGGAGAGATTGATCTGGTATCGTTGCTTGATATAGCTATTGAAAAATTAGAAAATTCTAGTGTAGTTGTGATAACTTCAAAAATAGTTTCTCTTTGCGAAAATAATGTTATCTCTTTTGGTAGTGTTAATAGAGAACAATTAATTTCGAGAGAAGCAAAATTGTATTTACCAGCAAAGTTCAGTAAATACAATCATCATTTTACTATAACTAACCACACTCTTATCCCAGCTGCTGGCATAGATGAATCTAATAGCAATGGAAATTATGTTCTTTGGCCAAAGGATGTTCAAAAAACGGCAAATCGTACAAGAGTCTATTTAAAAAAACGGTTTATGCTTAGCGAGGTAGGTGTTATTATTTCGGATAGTACTAGTCGACCATTAAGACGTGGTATAACAGGTATTGCGTTGGCTCACAGTGGTTTTTTAGCACTTAAAAATTATGTTGGAAAACCTGATTTATTTGATAAACCCTTTAATATATCCCAGGCTGATATAGCGGGTGGTTTGGCAGCGTCGGCTGTGTTACAAATGGGTGAAGGTAACGAACAAACACCAATCGCAATATTGTCTAACTTGCCTTTTGTGCAGTTTCAGGATCGTAATCCTAATAACGAAGAATTAAATGAAATTAATCTTACTTTAGACGATGATTTATTTGCTCCGTTTTTAACTGCTGTTAAATGGGAAAAGGGTCGAGGCAGATGATAATGGCAAGGTTTTGAATAAAAAAAACATAAAACCGACGTATTTAATTATTTTGTAGTTAAAATCTGATAGCCGTTCATCCTTAATAATTTATTAATAATATGTAATTAGGTAGTTCAAGGGTTTACAGTGACTAAAAAAATATGTCTAGCTGATTAAAATAAGATAAAACGATGAAAATTAGCCACAGTTCCTCTGGTTATTTGTCTATGTTTTTATACTAATAAACAAGATGTTATGAGTAAGATTTAATTTTGCTAGGAGAAGTTGGTAAAATATTTTACCAAAAATTATAGATCGTTTTATAATTAAAAGAATATTTAATTGGTAGGTATATTATATTACTATGAATACTTCTACTAATTTAGAAGCATCATTTGATAATTCTAGGATGCAAGCCGAACTATTGAGAGATGTATCAAAACACAATCAACAACAAATAATTGTAGATAATGTTTATGGGAATAATAGTGAAGTTGTTAGAAAAATATCACTACATAAATTACGTAATGCAATTTTTGCTGGAGCAGTTGTAACCAGTGCGGTTCTAGTTCCTGCATCGGTATTTAATAAAGATATTCCATTAACAGCTGAAATTGCTAAGTCTGATGTGTATACTGCTGTTAGTGAGTTGTGGCAGATGCATCCTGGTAGTAATGAGATAAATTCTGAAAGATTTTTAGCTAGATTCAGGTTAAATAATGGACTATTCAAGAATAGTGATTTGGGCTGGTATACATCCATATGGCCAAGTTCTGTAGCTCTTCAGGCTTTATATACAACATCATTGCTTAAAAAAAACAATAATTATTATGTTGATTTTGAAAAAAGTTTAAAAGCATTAAGTCAAAATTATTGGAGTAATTCTATAGCCAATCAATCTGGCTATGATCAAGGGCTTAAAGTATTTCATTCACATTCAGACCCTCCATTAGTCGACGATAATTTATGGATGGGCTTAATTAATATGGGAGTATACAACAAAACCCATAATATAAATGATTTAATCAGAGCTAAAAAAATTTTTGATCTTGCTACTAGTCAGTGGGATAAAAAAAATGGAGGCGTATATTGGATGGTTCAATTAGAATCAGCAGATAATCATATACGAGCTGCCGTGTCTAACGCTAGTTTAATTAGTTTGGGTGTAGAGTTATACCTAGATACACATAAGGTGCATTATCTTAAAGAAAGTGAAAAAATTTTTGATTGGATAAATAGCGTTCTCTTAGATCCATCTATTGGTTTGTATAATGATCATATAACGAGTTCAGGTTATGTTGATCCTGTCAGATATACGTATGTTCAAGGAATAATGATTGGAGCTATGGTTTCTTTAAATCGAGTAAATCCTATTCAATATCCACTTTCTAATGCTATACAGTTAGCCAATAATGCCATGTCATACTTTCAAGAGCATCAAATATACGGCAATCCAGCTTTTGATGCTATTTGGTCTCAAAACCTCTTAAGACTAGCGAGTTATTACAATAATTCTAGTTTTATAAAGCGTGCCAAACAATCGGTTAGTTTGGCTTTAAAAGCTTCACCTAAAAGCCCAAGGGGATTGTTGGATGCATCTGGAGATGTAGTACTCCAAGATTTGAATAAATTACCAGTTAGTGAATATAAAAAAATATTGCCGTAGAAGTACGGCAATATAGATTTAGTACTTGTTTATGAGTATCCTTATTCTAGTAGATTTTAGACATATTTCTTGTGTTAACAACAATATTTGCTTCTAATAATTATTTTGGCATTTATC
Source organism: bacterium (assembly GCA_021846795.1). GTDB lineage: Bacteria > Patescibacteriota > Saccharimonadia > Saccharimonadales > UBA4665 > JAJZWG01. Next base: position 426 of record JAJZWG010000052.1, on the reverse strand, counting down.
CGGTTTATAGATAGACTGGTTGTTTATTATGTTGGCTTAAGTTGGGATTAAAGCATACATGGCTTTGTTTGGAAGTCCGGATCTGAAGCCAGATTTGGCTCTTCTCAATACTCTATCCTCCGGCAGATTGATTTACATCCACGATCCATACTGTCCTAAAGATGAGTCCAGTAGCTTATGTTACTAGCTTAATTTAGCAGACACAACCTGTCTAGAATTAGGAGAGGTTGACACAAAGGGTTTGTTCTCGTCGCATATTGTTTAAATTTTCTTCGGTGACACCGTACTGAAAAGCATCTCTGTCTGTCATAGAGAATGCTTTGGCAGCTGATCCTATTTCTTCTTCTGATAATTCAGAGGGCATAGAAATAATTTTTACAGAATTATCTTCAAGCTCGTCAATGGTTTCAGGTCTAAGCATAGATC
>JAJZWG010000008.1 GCA_021846795.1 bacterium | reverse complement strand
TTCTATACCTAATTTATGGCGTTATGAAAGACAACAAAAAGGACGTTTTAGAGAGCATTGGCAATTAAATGTTGATTTGTTTTCGGAAGATGTTCAGCAAGCTGATTTTGAAATGATTGAAGTTGCTGATAGGATTTTTAAATCTTTTAAAGCTAATAGTTCGATGTATCAATTTCATATCAATGACCGGCAATTAACTAATTATTTTTTAAAAGTTTACTTGGCTTTAGACGAAACACAATCATTTAAAATTATTAAGTTAATTGATCGTTTTCATAAACTAGATTTAGATGATTTTATTAATCAAGTAGATTTAATATTATCTAACCAACAAAAACAAAATCAAATTGTTGAAAAATTATTAGAGATTATAAAAATCAAAAATCCCAATGAATTACCGAAGATTTTATTAAATGATGAAATTATTAAAAATTTTATAAAATTTTATAAAATATTAAAAGATAATTTTTCGAATCTTGAATATGATCCAACTATAGTGAGAGGTTTTGATTATTATACTGGTTTTGTGTTTGAAGTTTTTGACACAGACCCTACTAATAATCGAGCAATGATGGGGGGTGGTCGTTATGATAATTTACTTGGAATTTTTGATGTTCCAACAATACCAACCATTGGTTTTGGATTGGGCGACGCCACTATAACTAATTTTATTATAAGTCATGGATTAATGCCTCATTTGTCAGTTGAAACAGATCTTTTTTATGTTAATCTTAATCAAGCTAACTTGTTTGATAGGACAATTATTAATTATTTGAGAGATCAAGGAATAAAAATTTATGAAGTTCAAAATGATCAAAGAATAACCAATCAAATTAAAAAAGCCATTAAAAAACATATTCCATTTTTCATGATAGTAGGTGAGAATGAAATAGTTAGTCAGCATTTTAAATTAAAAAATTTAATAAATTCAGAGGAATATGAGTTATCTCTTGAAGAAGTAGCTGAAGTTATTAAAAAAAATAAATTGATAAAATTTTGAACTATATTAAAGAAAATGATAAAGTACTCAAGATGAATATAAAGACAACCACTAATAGTTCGACTAATATAACACTTGATGTGATAGTTGATAAAGAAATTTTAACTAAAAATTATCATTTAGTATTATCACGTTTAAAAAAGAATTTAAATTTACCGGGTTTTCGAAAAGGGATGGTTCCTGATGAAATTGCTTTAAAAAATATTGATTCTAAAACCTTAGAAAATGATTTTTTAAATCAAACAGTTGAACAGGTTTATATGGCAGCTGTTGTTGAATCGAAAATAAATCCAATTATGCAACCTAGAGTAAGTTTAAAAAAATTTGTACCATATACCGAATTAGAATTATCTTTTGAAGTTGATGTAATCAGTCGGGTTGATTTACCATCTTTGGATGATATTAAAATAATGATTCCCAAAAACAGTATTACCGCCAAAGAACTTAATGATGCTATAAGAGATTTTCAATTTAATATTGCCGAACGTCAACCCAAAACAACTAGTGTTAAATCTGGTGATGAAGTTGAAATTAATTTTAAAGGTTTTAATCAAAAAAATGAACCGATTATCGGAGCTCAAGCAGAACATTATTATTTAATTGTAGGATCTCATAAATTTATTCCGGGATTTGAAGAAGAGTTAATTGGATTAAAAAATAATGAGGAAAAAACATTTACAGTTAAGTTCCCTAATGATTATTTTGAACCAAGTTTAAAAGGTAAAAATGTTCGATTTGAAGTTAAAGTTTTGTCAATTAACCAATTGATATTACCAAAAATTGATGATGAATTAGCAAAAAAAGCTGGGCAATTCGAAACATTAGATGATTTTAAAAAAGCTTTATCTGATCGATTACTATTAGAGAAAAATGATCAGACACGTCAAAAATTAGAAACAGATATTATTGAAGAATTATTAACTAAAACTAAAATTAGTTTACCGAATAATCTTATTGATTTAGAAATTAAAAATTATATGACTGATCTTGATAATCAACTACAAACTAAAAATCAAACTGTTGATGATTTTCTAAAAGAACAAGGCTTAAGTTTAGAGGAATATACGAAAGATAGAAAGAAAATGATTATTCGTCAAATTAAAACAGGAATTATCTTATCAGAATTAGCTCAAAAGAATAAAATTACTGTTTCTGATCAAGAATTTGATCAACAATTAACTATGTTAAAAACAAATTATCAAAATGATTCAAGTATGATGGAGCAATTAACCCAAAGTGATAATTTAAGAGATCTAAGAAATAGATTATTAATTGAAAAGGTTTTAAACTTTTTAATTGAAAAAATTGAATCTCAGCACTCTTGACAGGTGAGTGCTAATTCTTTAGAATGAATTAATGGATAAAAGAAGTTCAGTATTAGTGCCAACTGTGATTGAAAATGAAGGACGTTATGAGCGTGCTTATGATATTTATTCTCGCTTACTAAAAGAAAGAATTATTTTTTTAAGTGGTGAAGTTAATGAAACGACAGCTAATTTAATTGTTGCACAATTATTGTTTTTACAAGCTGAAAGTTCAACTAAAGATATTTCGATTTATATTAATAGTCCGGGTGGTTTTGTTTACGACGCTTTTGCTATTTATGATACTATGAAGTTTATTAAAAATGATATTCAAACTGTTGGTATAGGTGTTCAAGCTTCAGCGGCAGCTTTTATTCTTAGTTCTGGCACTAAGGGTAAACGTTTTTTACTACCAAATGCTACAGTGATGATTCATCAACCTAGTTCTGGTACGAGTGGTAAGGTTACCGACCAAGAAATTGATTTAAGGGAAAGTTTAAGAATTAAACGTTTATTAGAATCTATTATAGCTGAAAATACTTCTCAACCTCTTGAAAAAGTTCATATTGACATGGAAAGAGATAAATGGCTTACAGCTCAAGAAGCTAAAGATTATGGTATTGTTGATCAGATTATTACAAAATTAGATAGTAGTAAGTCTATTAAAACTAAATAATTTGACATTTTATTATTAATTTATAACAATATAAAGTAAGAAGTAGTGTAAGTTAGGTCTTTTTTAGGATTTGCTTAGTGATCTTCATAACTTATATAAATTTATAAATTAATATCGAAGCTAATTTTAAAGAAGGGCTACTTTATATCATGGCAAAAAAGATTTTACAAAATAAAAACGAAAGAGTTTATTTTACTAAAAAAGATCAATTTGTTGAAATTCCTGATTTAATTGAACATCAAAATAAATCATTTGATTGGTTGGTTCAAGATGGATTAAATGAGATTTTTGCTGAGATTAATCCAATTGATGATTATACCGGCACTAAGTTAACCTTGTCTTTTATTGATTATCATTTTGGTGATCCTAAGATTAGTGAATTTGAAGCTAAAGAAAATAATGTAACTTATGAAGCTCCATTGTTTTCCAATATTCAGTTAGTCAATAAAATTACTGGCGAGGTAAAGACTCAAGAAATTTATTTAGGTGATTACCCGTGGATGACTAATCGTGGAACTTTTATTGTTAATGGAGCTGAAAGAGTTGTCGTATCTCAGCTGATTAGATCTTCGGGTGTATTTTTTACAGCTGAACGACATGGTATTAATAATCTTTATGGCGCTAAAGTAATTCCTAGTCGTGGAGCTTGGCTTGAATTTGAAACTGCAACTAATAATGCAATTTTTGTAAAAATCGACCGTAAAAGAAAAATTGTTGTTACAACATTTTTAAAAGCTTTAGGCTTAAGTGAAGCCGATATTAAAGAAGCATTTAAACATGTTGATACAGAGAAAATAAATTATATTGATAGTTCGTTATCTAAAGATACTACTAAAGGTCAAAATGAAGCTTTAATAGATGTTTATCGTAAATTAAGACCCGGCGATTTAGTAACTATTGATAATGCTAAAAAATCAATTGAAAACATGCTTTTTAATTTTAAGCGTTTTGATTTTGGATTAGTAGGTCGATATAAAATTAATAAAAGATTGAATCTTAATATTACCAATAATATTGAGAATAGAACAATTCGGCTTGAAGATATTGTAGCTATTATTGCTGAAATTATTCGTTTAAACAATACTCAAGATGATCCTGATGATATCGATAGTTTAGCCAATCGACGTATTAAATTGGTTGGTGAATTAGTTCAACGACAATTTAGGATTGGCTTAATTCGTATGGAACGCAATATTCAAGATCGAATGTCATTATCAGACATAGAAACTGTCACTCCATCTCAATTAATTAACGCCCGGCCGATTGTTGCATCAGTAAGAGAATTTTTTGCTAGTTCTCAACTTAGTCAATTTATGGAGCAAACTAATCCTATTGCTGAACTAGCTACTAAACGACGATTAAGTTCAATGGGTCCAGGTGGTTTAAATCGTGAACGAGCAGGTTTTGATGTTAGAGATGCTCATGCAACTCATTATGGTCGAATTTGTGCAGTTGAAACACCGGAAGGAGCTAATATTGGTTTAGTGCTCAATATGTCTATTTATGCAAAAGTTAATCAATACGGTTTTTTGGAAACCCCATATAGAAAAGTTATTAATGCTTTACCAACAGATCAGTTATTAGGTGAAATAAGTTCCATTAATTATGAAGACAAAGATGGTAAAATAATCGTTAAAAAAGATAAAATTATTAAAAAAGATGATCTTATTAAATTAAAAAAAATCACCGATAGGCTAACTTGGCCAATTAAAGCTCGAGTTACCGATGAGATCGAATATTTAGATGCCGATCAAGAATCTTCAGTTGTTATAGCTGGCATCGGTGCCGAAATAGATGAAAAAGGATATTTTAAGGATGAAAGAGTTAGTGCCAGAATCAATTTAAAAGCTGGTGAAGCAAATGCTAATGATGTTAATTATATTGACGCTGCCCATAATCAAATTATTGGTTCAACGGCTGGATTAGTACCTTTTGTTGAAAAAAATCAAGTTCTAAGATCTTTGATGGGCAGCAACCAACAACGACAAGCTATTCCGTTAATTAAACCTGAAAGTCCGACAGTCGGTACTGGTTTAGAAGAAGTAGTAGCTAAGAACTCTGGTCAGATTGTTTTTGCTGAAGAGAATGGTGAAATTTTAGAGGCTAATGCTCAGCAAGTTGTTGTAAAGTATAAAAATCATACCAAAACTTATTATCCACAAAGATTTATTAGAAGTAATAAAGGCACCAGTATTAACCAAAAAGTTATTGTTAAAACTGGACAAAAAATTGTGAAAAATCAACCAATAATTGAAGGTATGTCAATTCAAAACGGTGAATTAGCTTTAGGTAAAGATTTATTGGTAGCATTTATGTCATGGGGTGGTTACAATTTTGAAGATGCTATGATTATCAGTCGACGATTAGTTGAAGATGATTCATTAACGTCTATTCATATTATTGATTTTATGGTTGAAGTTAGGGAAACTAAATTGGGTCCAGAAATTGTTACCCGAGATATTCCGAATGTATCCGAAGAATCACTTAGACATCTTGATGAAGATGGTATTGTAAGAATTGGTGCTGAAGTTCATCCAGGTGATATCTTAATTGGTAAAATAACTCCAAAAGGAGAACAAGAATTAAGTTCAGAAGAAAGACTTTTAAGGGCAATTTTTGGTGAAAAAGCCAAAGAAGTTCGTGATACATCTCAACGAATGAGTAATGGTAAGCATGGCAAAGTGGTGGGTGTTAAGATTTATTCTAAAGAAAATGGACATGAGTTAAAAACCGGTGTTATTAAACAAATTAAGGTTTTTGTTGCTCAAATGCGTAAAATTTCAGTTGGTGATAAAATGGGTGGTCGTCACGGTAACAAGGGTGTAATAGCTCGAATTTTACCAGTTGAAGACATGCCATTTTTAGAGGATGGCACACCAATTGACATTATCTTAAACCCACTTGGTGTACCTTCTCGTATGAATTTAGGTCAACTTTTTGAAACCAACCTTGGTATGGCGGCTAAAGCGTTAGGTATTAAAGTAGCTACACCTTCATTTAATGGTGTACCACTTGAGAAAATTCAAGATTTACTCGATGAAGCTGGTTTATCTAGAGATGGTAAACAACAACTTTATGATGGGTTAACGGGTGAAGCTTTTGAAGAAAGAACTACTGTTGGTGTGATGTATATGATTAAACTAGATCATATGGTGGTTGATAAAATTCATGCTCGTTCAACTGGACCGTATACAATGGTTACTCAACAACCACTTGGTGGTAAGGCGCAAAATGGCGGACAGCGTTTTGGTGAAATGGAAGTTTGGGCACTTGAAGCTTATGGTGCTAGCAATATTCTTCAAGAAATGCTTACTATTAAGTCTGATGATGTTTATGGAAGATCTAAAGCTTATGAATCTATTATTAAACAAACAGCCATTATTGGTCCAAAAGTACCAGAAAGTTTTAATGTTTTAGTTAAGGAATTACAAGGTTTAGGCTTGAAGGTTGATTTAATTAATTCTAATACTGTTATTGATGCTGAAGAAGTTTTAGCTACAGCAATTCATAAGGAAGCAATTCATCCATCAAAGATTACTATGCCGATTGATGAAATTTCAGATGTTGATGTAACAAGTGATATTCCTGGTGATGATTATTCATTGGTTGATCTTGATGATAATTTAAATTCTAATGATAATACGCTTTCAACTATAGTAACGGATGATATTTTAAAAGATCAGGAAGAGGAGATTTCTAATGAGAATTAGTTATAATAATAATTCGATTGATATTACTAATTTTGATGCTGTTAAATTAGCTGTGGCTGGCCCAGCCGATATTTTAGATTGGAGTTATGGAGAGGTAACTAAACCAGAAACAATTAATTATCGAACACAAAAACCAGAACGCGACGGATTATTTTGTGAAAGAATTTTTGGTCCAGTTAAAGATATTAATCCACATGACAGTAAATTTAAAGGTATTAGAAGTCGAGAAGCTGCTGTTGATAAAAACGGTGAATTAGTTACTAAATCTATTGTTAGACGTGAAAGAATGGGTCATATTAGTTTGGCCGTACCCGTTGCCCATATTTGGTTTTTAAAAGGTACTCCAAGTGCTATTGGATTATTGCTTGGAATGACTGTTAAAAATTTGGAAAGAGTAACATATTTTGCTAGTTATATCATTAAGGACGTTGATATTGAAAAACGAGATCAAATGCTTGCTGATAAAGAAGCCGAATTTGATGCTGCTAAAGAAGCAATTAAGTTAAGATATGAAAAAGAAGCAGAAGCCGACAAAGTTAACTTAAGATCATTAGCAACAGCTCAAACTAAAGAATTAGAAAATTTAACCAAAGAGTTTGAAATTTTTAAAAATCAAATTAGTGCATTAGAAAAACTTAACCTTATTAATGAAAATGATTATCGAAGTTTAAGTGACGAATTAAGAAGTTTAATTAAAGTTGGAATGGGTGGTTCGACTATTAAAGATTTACTTGATGAAATTAAGCTAGATGAATTAATTAAAGAATTAAATAAAGAAACCGATGAATCAAAAGGTCAACGAAAAAAGAAATTAATGAAAAGATTACGGTTGATTGAAAATATGAATAAAGCCAATATTCAGCCTAGTTCTCTTTGTATTTCTGTATTGCCGGTTATTCCACCAGATTTAAGACCAATGGTTCAATTAACTGGTGGAAGGTTTGCAACTAGTGACCTGAATGATCTTTATCGTCGAATTATTAATCGTAATAATCGTCTCAAAAAATTAATTGATTTAAATGCGCCAGAAGTTATTCGACGCAACGAACAAAGAATGTTGCAAGAAGCTGTTGATGCTTTGATCGACAATAATAGCAATAGAAACGGTAAAGCTGTTGCAACCACTGGTCAAAGACGAAAATTAAAAAGTTTGTCTGATTTATTAAAAGGTAAACAAGGTCGTTTTCGACAAAATTTATTAGGAAAAAGGGTTGATTATTCTGGTCGATCCGTGATTGTATCTGGACCTAATTTAAACATTGATCAATGTGGTTTACCTAAAATGATGGCTTTAGAGTTATTTAAACCGTTTGTAATTGGTGAATTAATTGCTCGAGATTTAGCTCATAATATTAGAAGTGCAACTCGATTAATTGAAAACGGTGATAATGTTGTTTGGGATGCATTAGATGAAGTTATTCGAGGTAAATATGTTCTTTTAAATCGAGCACCTAGTTTACATCGTTTAAGTGTTCAAGCGTTTCAACCAGTTTTAATTGAAGGTCGAGCTATTCAGCTTCATCCATTAGTTTGTAAGGGTTTTAATGCTGATTTTGATGGTGATCAAATGGCTGTTCATTTACCTTTAAGTCAAGAGGCTCAAGACGAAGCTAAAGAAATAATGACACCGAGACATAATTTATTAAAACCAGCTGATGGTACTTCTATGCTTCATATAGAACAAGACATTGTACTGGGATGTTATTATTTAACATTTAATGATAAAAGAACTGATACAAAAACAGTCCATACTTTTATGTCTTTAGACGAAGCACTTTTTGCCTATGATAAACATTTAATTAAATTACAATCAACCATTAGAATTCCTTTTAGAGATAAAATTCAACAATCTACATTGGGTCGTTTTATTTTTAATGAAATTTTTCCAGATAGTTTTCCCTTTCAAGATGAAGAAATGACTAAAAAGCAATTACAGTCAGTTGTTTTAAAATTTTATCAACAATATGGACAAGAAATGACAGCAGAAATGGCTGATACATTAAAAGAATTAGGTTTTAAATATGCTACAATATCTGGTCTTTCAATTGGTACAAAAGATTTTATTGCTATGAATGGTTTAAATGATTTATTGATCGAGGGTAATGAAAAAACTGCTGAAATTGCCGATCAATATTTAAATGGTTTTATTGCAGAAGAAGAACGTCATCGTTTAGTTATTGAATCTTGGAAAAGTATTGATAATAAAGTTCAAGATTTGGTTGTTGATCAAGTAAAAAATATTAATTCTACTATGGCTATTGCTATTAATTCTGGAGCAAGAGGTGATGTTTCTCAAATGAAAAAAGCAGTTGGTATTTTAGGTATGTTTTCAGATGCTTCAGGTAATCCTATTGAATTACCAGTCAAGTCAAATTATATGCAAGGATTAGATCCTCTAGAATATTTTACAGGTACAAGAGGAAACCGTAAGTCATTAATTGATATTGCCTTAAAAACTGCTGATGCAGGTTATTTAACTCGTCGATTAGTTGATGTCAGTCAAGATGTTTTTACTGTTGATGATGATGAAATAACTGACAATGGTTTTACTGTTTATAGAGAAGATGCTGAGTACATTAATGTTAGTTTTACTTCTAAATTGACTGGTAGATTTGCTGCTGAAAAAGTTAAAGATTATGTTGATATTGATCAATTAATCACTAATGAAATAGCTCAAGCTATTGATTCTGATGATCAAATAGCTTCAGTTAAGATTAAAAGTGTTTTGAGTTGTACTAATGTAACTGGAGTACCAGTTAAGTCTTATGGAATTGATCCTGGAACAGGTAAATTAGTTGCCAATCATAATCCAATTGGTGTAATTGCTGCTCAAAGTATTGGTGAACCAGGCACTCAGTTAAGTTTAGATAGTAAACATAGAGCTGGTTCAATTTTACAAGATGATACGGCACAGGGCTTATCTCGTATTGAAGAGTTATTCGAAGCTCGTAATCCAAAAGGTCAAGCATTGTTGTCTGAAATTGATGGTACGGTAAGTGTTCGAGAAGATGCTAATAATTATATTCTTCATATTACAGCCAAAAATATTAAACCATTGAAATATACCTTAGGTGAACAGAAAATATTGGTTGTTGATAATGCTGAGGTTGTTGCAGGGGATGTTTTGGCTTGTTTAGACAATGGATCTGATAAAATTGTCGCTCCATTAAACGGTCAGGTTGAAATAGAGGGTAATAAGATTATTTTAAGACCTTTTCAGCAAAGTATTTTAAAATATGAAATTCCAACTTTTCGAAAATTATTAGTTGAAGATGGTCAATTGGTTAAAGCAGGACAAAAATTGTCTGCCGGATCAGTTAATTTACAAGATTTATTGCGATTGCAAGGAGTTGAGGCCACTCAGCGATATATTATGAATGAAGTTTTATTGATTTTTGCTGGACAGGGTCAAAATATTGATCCTAAACATCTTGAAATTATTGTTCGACAAATGTTTTCTCGAGTTCAAGTTGAAGATCCTGGTGATTCTGAATTTGTGATTGGTGATATAGTTTCTAAATTAGCGGTTCACGAAGCTAATCTAGAACTAATTAAAAATAATAAAAAACCAGCTGCTGTTAATCAATTATTATTAGGTATTACCAAAGCAAGTTTAAGTACAGATTCATTTTTGTCGGCTGCATCATTTCAAGATACGACTAGAGTTCTAATTACAGCCGCTACAAGTGGTAAGGTTGATAAATTATTTGGTTTGAAAGAAAATGTTATACTTGGTCGAAAAATACCAGTTGGTACAGGCTATAAAGCCAATGATAAAAAAGAGGTTGAAAATATTGATTAATTCTGTTAATCTAAATTGAATATTTTAAACATTATCTAGTAATATTAAGAAATAAGTTTACCAATAGGAGTTTCATGCCAACCATTAATCAATTAGTTAGAAAACCAAGAGTTAAAATTAGTCAAAAAACTAAATCTCCTGCTCTTATTAGAGTAACTAATAATTTAAAGACAATTAATTACGATAAACATTCACCATTTAAGAGAGGTGTTTGCGTAAGAGTTACAACTAAAACTCCTAAAAAACCAAATTCAGCCTTACGTAAAGTGGCTCGAGTCAGATTAACGAATGGTTATGAAGTATGGGCTTATATCGGCGGAGAAGGTCATAATTTACAAGAACATGCAGTGGTTTTAGTAAGAGGTGGTCGAGTAAAGGATTTACCTGGTGTTAGATATCATATAGTTAGAGGTTCGTTAGATCTTCAAGGTGTTAATGATCGTAAACAGGGTCGATCAAAATATGGTACATCAAGGGAGAAGAAATAGATGCCACGCAAAAAAAATAAATCATTGATCAGGCCAATTTCACCAGATCGTATTTATAATGATGTTAAGGTCCAACGTTTGATTAATCGAGTTATGCTTGAAGGAAAAAAAAGTTTAGCTGAAAATTTAGTTTACAAAAGTTTAGAGTCATCAGCCAAAAAATTAAAGGTAGATAATCCATTTGATGTTTTTACTCAAGCTATGAAAAATATTGAACCTCATATTGAAACTCGTTCTCGACGGATTGGTGGAGCTAATTATCAAATCCCGTTTGAAGTTAATCCTCAGAGAAAAACACATTTAACAATTATGTGGTTTGTTGCAGCTTTTCGAGCTCGAAAAGGTACTAATAGTATTGAAGCTATGTCAGCTGAATTTTGCGATGCTTATAATAACCAAGGAGCTGCAGTTAAAAAGAAAGAGGATACTCACAAAATGGCTGAAGCTAATAGAGCATTTGCTCATTTTGCACGTATGTCTTAACAAAAACAATAATTTAATGGAAGTTTTATGACTGAAAAAAAATATCTAATTGATAAACTACGTAATATTGGTATTATTGCTCATATAGACGCTGGGAAAACAACTACAACTGAGGGTATTTTATATCGAACGGGTTTAAAGCATAAAATCGGTGCTGTTCATGAAGGCGAAACAACAACCGATTGGATGGCTCAAGAACGTGAGAGAGGTATCACAATAGTTTCAGCGGCTGTAACATGTTATTGGAAAGATCATCAAATTAATATTATTGATACTCCTGGACATATTGATTTTACTGTTGAAGTAGAGCGTTCATTAAGAGTTTTAGATGGAGCTTGTGTTGTTTTTGACGGTAAAATGGGTGTTGAAAGTCAATCAGAAACTGTTTGGCGTCAGGCTGATAAATATTCAGTTCCAAGAATTTGTTTTATTAATAAAATAAATCAAACTGGCGGTGATTTTTTCAAATCATTAGAATCAATTCATGCTCGCTTATCCAAACGAGCTTTCCCAATACATCTGCCAATTGGTTTTGAACAATCAATTAATGGGGTAGTTGATTTAATAACAATGAAAGCATATACCTATGATAATTTTACTGATCATGAATTAAAAGTCAGTGAAATTCCCGAAAATATGATAGATGAGGCTAAAAAATATCGATCATTATTAATTGAGAATGCTGTTAGTGAAGATGAAGCGATGTTGGAAAGATATTTTGAGGTTGGAGAAGATGGTTTAGCTGAAGAAGAAATTCGTCATGCGGTTAGGCAAGCAGTTTTAAATGGTAATTTTTATATTGTCACTGGAGGTGATGGACGTGGTGTAATTGTTGAGAAATTGCTAGATAGTATTGTTGATTTTTTGCCAAGTCCTCTTGATAAACAGTCAACTTGGGGTGTTAATCCTAAAGATTTATCAGAAGTTGAACGAAAACCAGATGTTAATCAGCCATTTGCAGCTTTAGCTTTCAAAATAGCTACAGATCCATTTGTTGGCAAGTTAGCTTATTTTAGAGTTTATTCAGGCAAGATATTATCTGGTAGTTATGTTCTCAATTCATCAACTGGAGAAAAAGAACGAGTTGGTCGAATTGTTAGAATGCAGGCCGATAAACGTGAAGATGTAAATGAAGTTGTAGCTGGTGATATTGCTGCGATCGTTGGTTTAAAAGGAACTACCACTGGTAATACTCTTTGCGACCTTAATCACCCAATTGTTTTAGAAAGTATTAAATTTCCTGAGCCACCAGTTTCTATTGCAATTGAACCTAAAACTAAAGCCGACCAAGAAAAAATGAGTTTAGCTCTTCAACGTTTAGCTGAAGAAGATCCGACATTTAAAATTAATGTTAATGATGAAACTGGTCAAACTATTTTAAACGGTATGGGTGAGTTACATCTTGAAATATTAGTTGATCGAATGAAGCGAGAATTTTCAGTTGAAGCTAATATTGGTCAACCACAAGTAGCGTATCGAGAAACAATTAAAAAATCCAATGTTGAAGTTCAAGGAAAATTTATTAGACAATCTGGTGGTCGCGGTCAATATGGTGATGTTTGGATTCGATTATCTCCCAATGAACAAGGTGAAGGTTTTAAATTCATTAATTCTATTAAGGGTGGAGTTGTACCAGCTGAATATATTAAACCAGTCGAGCAGGGTATTAAAGAAGCCATGAATAACGGTGTTTTAGCGGGTTATCCAGTAGTAGATATTATTGCTGAATTATATGATGGATCTTATCATGATGTTGATTCATCTGAATTAGCTTTTAAAATTGCTGGTTCAATGGCCCTTACTAGTGGCGTTAAAAATGCTTCACCGGTTTTATTAGAACCAATTATGAAAATTGTGGTTGTTACACCCGAACAATTTATGGGTGATGTTATAGGTGATTTAAATAGTAAAAGAGGTCGAGTTGAATCTATGGAAGATTTAAATAGTGGAATTAAAGAAATTACAGCTTTTGTACCACTTGGTGAAATGTTCGGTTATACTACAAGTTTAAGATCGATGACTCAAGGTAGAGCTAGTTCTTCAATGGAATTAGATCATTATGCCGAAGTACCAAATAATGTAACCGAAGCAATTATTGCAAAAAATGCTCGCTAGATCTTTACAAAAGTGATATTTTTATCTTATACTTAAATTATCACTTTGCGTGAGATTGAGTGTCTGATGCAAAAGATTGGCTAATAAAATTTAATTAAGGAGAATAAATAATGGCTGTACAATTCGATCGTACTAAACCTCACGTCAATGTTGGGACAATGGGGCATGTTGATCATGGAAAAACAACATTAACAGCTGCAATTACTAAAACGTTGTCTGAGCGTTTACCAAATGATATTAATAAAGCTGTAGCTTACGATGAAATAGATAAAGCTCCCGAAGAGAGACAAAGAGGTATTACTATCTCTACATCACATACTGAATATGTAAGTGCAAAAAGACATTATGCGCATGTTGACATGCCTGGTCATGCAGATTATGTTAAAAATATGATCACAGGTGCTGCTCAAATTGACGGAGCAATCTTAGTTGTTTCAGCCGCTGATGGTCCAATGCCTCAAACTCGTGAACATGTTTTATTAGCCCGCCAAGTTGGTGTGCCTAAAATTTTAGTTTTTCTAAATAAAATGGATTTAGCTGATCCCGAATTAGTTGATTTAGTTGAAGAAGAAATTCGTGAATTATTGGAAAAAAATGGTTTTGATAAAAATGCCCCAATTATTCGTGGTTCAGCTACTAAAGCCATGGAAGGTGACAAAGAAAATCAAGATGCTATTATGGCATTGGTTGAAGCTATGGATGATTATATTCCAGAGCCTAAAAGAGAATTAGACAAACCATTTTTAATGCCGATTGAAGATGTTTTTTCAATTAAAGGTCGTGGTACAGTTGCTACTGGAAGAATTGAGTCTGGAGTTGTTAAAATTAATGATGAAGTTGAAATTATTGGCATTAAACCTTCTCAGAAATCAGTTGTAACAGGTATTGAAGCTTTTAAGAAAAGTTTAGATCAAGGACAGGCCGGAGATAATGCTGGTGTGTTATTGAGAGGTATTGAACGTACTGATATTGAGCGTGGTCAGGTTTTAGCAAAACCTGGATCTATAACACCTCATACAGAGTTTGATTCAGAAGTTTATATTTTAACTAAAGAGGAAGGCGGTCGACACACTCCTTTCTTTAAGGGTTATAAGCCACAATTTTATTTTAGAACAACCGATGTAACCGGTGAAGTTGAATTACCCGCCGACAAAGAAATGGTTATGCCTGGTGATACAGTTACTTTTAAGGTTAAATTATTAGCTCCGATCGCTATGGATCAAGGATTAAGATTTGCTATCCGAGAAGGTGGTAAAACTGTTGGTGCTGGTGTTGTTACTAAGATTATTAAATAAATTTAGTAATTGCTTAAATTAAGTAAATATTGTAAAATTTAATAATTAAACAAAGGAATCAAGTGGAAGACAATAAAAAGCAAGTTCAAAAACAGCGTATTAGGATTAGATTAAAAGCTTATGATCATAAAGTAATCGATCAAGCATCTAAACAAATTGTTGATACTGCCTTAAGAACTGGAGCATCTTTAGCTGGTCCAATTCCACTTCCAACAAAAAAAAATGTTTTTACGGTTATTAAAAGTCCATTTATTTACAAAAAAAGTCGTGAACAGTTTGAAATGAGAACACATAAAAGATTGATTGATGTACTTGAACCAACTACAAAAACTGTCGACTCATTAATGAGTTTATCTTTGCCAGCTGGATGTGACGTCGAAATTAAGATGTAATTTGTTGTTTAAACAACAGTTTGACAGATGTATTGGTTTTATGATACTCTTGTATCAATCTGTTAATTAATACAAAAGGCTTTTTGTATTAGGTCATGAGAATGATACCGATTAATTAGCCAAAGTATTATTAATTTAAAAAAAGAGACCATATATATGTCACAATTAATCACACGAAAATTAGGGATGACCAATACTATTAACGATGATGGTAGCGTTGAGGCTATTACTTTATTGTTTGTACCAGATCAAAGAGTTAGTCAAGTTAAAACTATTGAAAGTGATGGATATTCAGCTATTCAAATAGCCGCCGAAGAAACTAAAAAAATCTCTAAACCACGAGCCGGACATCTTAAAAAAATAAATTTTAATGCTAAAACTTTAAAAGAATATCATATAAATAAAGATGAACAAATCGAACTAGGTACCGTGATTGATGTTAATGCTTTCAAAATAAATGATATAGTTAATGTTCAGGCAATTTCTAAAGGTAAGGGTTTTGCTGGAACAATTAAGAGACACAATTTTCATAGAGGTCGTAAAACTCATGGCGGAGGAAGTTATCGACGTCCAGGATCAATTGGTTCAATGTTCCCTCAAAAAATTTTCAAAGGGAAAAAAATGGCAGGTCGTATGGGACACAATTTAGTAACTGTTAAAAATTTAACAATTAAGTTAATTGATCCAGAGCTTAAAATTATTGGTGTGACTGGTGCTGTACCTGGACCTAAAAAAAGCTTAGTTTTAGTTAAAGGAATCCAACATGACTAGCGTTATTTATGATCAAAAAGGTAAAAAAACTGCTGAGACAATTAAAATTTCAGATAATATTTTTGGTATTAAAGAATCTAATCATCTTGTTTTAAAAGAAGCTTATTTAGCTTATCTAGCTAATCAAAGAGATAATTTTGCTCAAACAAAGACTCGTGGTTTAGTTTCTGGTGGTGGTCGTAAACCTTGGCGACAAAAAGGTTTGGGTAAGGCTCGATTTGGATCAACCAGAAATCCGATTTGGCGTGGTGGTGGTGTAGTTTTTGGACCAACTGGTTATGAAAATTTTAATCGAAAAATTAATATTAAAACTAAACGTTTAGCTATTAGGCTAGCTTTATCTGATAAATATCAAAATAAAAATATAGTTATCGTGAATGATATCAATTTTAAATCTATTAGTATTAAAAATGGTTTAAATTTAATTACTAATCTTAATCTTAAAGGTAATATATTATTAGTTGTTCAAGCACATAATCAAAATCTTGATCTAGCATTTCGTAATATTCCAAATGTTAAAGTAATTAGCGCAAAATACATTAATGCTTTTAATCTATTAAATTCGGATAATATTGTTTTAGAAAAATCAGTTTTAGATATTTTGAATCAATGGTTGACTGTTTCTAAGGGGAAAACAAATGAATAATTTGTCTATTTTGCCTATTTTGAGTGAAAAGTCATATCAATTATCATTAAATAAAAATTGTTATGTTTTTTTAATTTCTAAAAAATATAATAAAATTGAGCTAGCTAAAATAATTGAGAAAAATTATAAAGTCGAAGTTAAAAATGTTAACATAGCCAACTTAAAAGGTAAAAAGAAAAGAGTTATATCAATTACTGGTAAAAGACAATCAAATCAAGTTGGTTATCGGAATAATACAAAACGAGCATTTGTTTATTTAAAAGAAGGTTTTAAAATTCCTATATTTGATGCTATCGAAGAAGAAACTAAAAAAGAAGAAAAAGCCCAAAAGAACTTTGATAAAATTGCTGATAAAGAATTGAAAAAAGCTGAAAAAAAACCTAGAAAAATTTTAGGTAGTCGTAAATCTAAGGAAAAGGAAGAATAAGATGGCTCTTAAATATTATAATCCAACTAGTCCTGCTTTAAGAGGTAAAACTACTCAAGATTTTTCGGATATTACAACTAAAAAACCAGTTCGTAGTTTATTGGTTATAAAGAAAAAACATTCTGGACGCAATAATCAAGGTCGTATTACAACTCGACATCAGGGTGGCGGTAATCGAGTTTATTATCGAAAAGTTGATTTTAAATTACCAAATGATTTTATTGGTACTATTGAGCATATTGAATATGATCCAAATCGTAGTGCTAGAATTGCTAGATTGAAAGATGAAACTGGCAAGTATCACTATATTATTGCAGCTGCTAATTTTAAAATTGGACAAATTATTAAAACTGGTCAAGATATACCTATTGAAAACGGTAATCGACTTTCTTTAAAAAATATACCGGTCGGTAGTACTATTTATAATATTGAATTAATTAAAAATCATGGTGGTCAGTTAGTGAGATCTGCCGGAACGAGTGCACAGTTGATGGGATTAGATAATAATTATGCTCAAGTCAGATTGCCGAGCGGTGAAATGAGATTAATTCATCAAGATTGTCAAGCTTCAATTGGTGTTGTAGGCAATGAACAACATCAAAATGTTAAAATTGGTAAAGCTGGTTCAAATCGTCATCGAGGAATTAGACCGTCAGTTCGTGGTGTAGTAATGAATGCAGTAGATCATCCACATGGTGGTGGTGATGGTGGTCGTCATGGTATTGGTGGTGGTAAAAATCACGGTTCAGCTCCCAAAACACCTTGGGGTCAAAAAACTCTTGGTTACAAAACAAGACATACTAGAAAGTCTAATAAGTTTATTATAAGGAGTCGTCATTTGGCGAAAAGGAAATAAATTATGTCAAGATCACTTAAAAAAGGACCATACGTAGATTTTAAATTAGCTAAGAAAGTTGCTGCATTGGCTAGTGACGATAGAACTATAATTAGAACTTGGGCTCGAGCTAGTACTATTTCTCCTGAATTTGTTGGGCATACTTTCGCTATTCATAACGGAAAAGTTCATGTGCCAGTTTTTATAACGGAAAATATGGTAGGTCATAAATTGGGTGAATTTTCTCCAACTCGTAAATTTAGATCTCATGGTGGTAAATTAGCCAAAGGAAAGAAATAAGGAATTATTATGTCTGTTAAAGCAATTGCCAATGGAGTTAAAATTAGCCCTCGTAAAGTGTCAGTCGTGGCTTCTTTAGTTCGTGGTCGTACTATTGAAGATGCTGTCGTAATTTTAAGTCATACTCCTCGACCAAAAAGCTCATTAGCTGTAAAAAAAGTTATCGAAAGTGCTAAAGCTAATGCAATCCATAATCATGGTTATCGATCTGAGGGATTATATATTCAATCAATTTTTGTTAATCACGGACCTAGATTAAAACGAATTAGGCCGGTAGCTAAAGGTATTGCTCATGGAATTACCAGAAGAACATCCCACATTACAGTCATTGTTGATGGCACCTTAAGGGAAGTTAAGAAACCAGTTAAAACTATGGCTACTAAATCGACCATTAAACCGAAAAAGGAGTCAAAATAATGGGTCAAAAAGTTAATCCAATTTCAATGAGATTACAAATTAATCATGATTGGTCTTCTAAATGGTTTGCCAATAAAAATGATTACGCTAAATTCTTATCTCAAGATTTAACAGTGCGTAATATTATTGATAAAAAATTTGGTTCTCGTGCTTCAATTAACCGAGTAGATATTAATCGAACACCAAATTTAGTAACTGTTACTGTATCTACCGCTAAAGCTGGTGTAGTAATTGGCAAAGGTGGTATTGGTGCCAATGAGTTAAAAAATGAAATCGAAAAGATTTACGGTACTTCAGTTAAGATCAATATTGAAGAACTTAAAAAACCTGATTTATACGCAAAATTACTTGCTCAAAATATTGCTTATCAATTGGAGAAAAGAATTAATTTTAGGCGGGCTATTAAATCAGCTTCTTCTAATGCTATGAAAGCTGGAGCTCAGGGAGTTAGAATTGAAGTGTCCGGTAGATTAAATGGTGCTGAAATGTCAAGACGTGAAAAAGAAGTTGCTGGTTCTGTACCACTTCATACTCTTAGAGCCAATATTGATTTTGCCAAAGTTGATGCACATACAATTGCTGGTTTAATTGGAATTAAAGTTTGGATTTATAAAGGGGAGGTAGCTTAAAATGTTAATGCCTTCTCGGACTAAGTTTCGTAAAGTTAGAAAAGGTAAAATTACTGGAATAGCTTCATCTGGTAATTTTATAGCGTTTGGTGATTATGGTTTAATGTCGCTTGGACATGAAAGAATTACATCTAGGCAAATTGAAGCGTCAAGACAAGCTATGACCCGTCATATTAAAAGAGGTGGTAAAATTTGGATTAGAATTTTTCCACATACGCCAGTTACTAAAAAACCACTTGATGTCAAAATGGGTAGCGGTAAAGGTAATCCTGAATATTTTGCAGCTAAAGTTAAACCTGGT
>JAJZWG010000007.1 GCA_021846795.1 bacterium | reverse complement strand
AAGCAACTTAATTAAAATAGTTAATCAAGTTATTATAGAAAATCAGAAAGCCGTACAAGATGTTTTAAACGGTGAAACTAAGGTTATTGGTTTTTTAGTTGGACAAGTTATGAAATTATCACAAGGTCGGGCCAATCCTCAAATTACTCAACAATTAATCATGACTGAAATCAATAAAATGAAAGTCCAATAAAAATGTCTCAAAAAATCACAAAAGCAATTGTAGCAGCAGCTGGTTTTGGTACGAGATTTTTGCCACAAACTAAAGCTATGCCAAAAGAAATGTTGCCGATTATTGATAAGCCAGTTATTCAATATATTGTCGAAGATTTAGTTGAAGCAGGTATTAAAGATATTATTATAGTAACTGGTTATACAAAACGTAGTATCGAAGATCATTTCGATAGCCCTAATCAAGATTTACTTAATAATTTAATTGCTGGTGGTCCTTCTAAAAAACATTATATTAGTGAATTAAATAAAATTGCTAATTTGGCTAATTTTGCTTATGTTCGTCAAAAAGGTCCATATGGTACTGCAACCCCCATTGTTAATGCCTCACATTTAATTGGTAATGAGCCGTTTATTTATACTTTTGCTGATGATTTAATTGTATCTAAAAAAAATCATTTTAAACAAATGATAGAATTATATCAAAAATTTAATTGTAGTGTTTTGCCGTGTATAGAAATTGAAAAAACTGAAGATTTTGATAAATATGGAATTATTGCTGGACCAACTATTGGTAAAGGTATAACTAAAATTGATCAGATAATTGAGAAACCCGGTAAAGCCAACGCACCTTCGAATTTAGCTAGTGTGGTAGGTTATTTATTAACCCCAGATGTTTTTAATTATTTAAATAATTCAAATTATCATCCAAATAAAAATAATGAATTTTTTGTGACTAGTTATTTAATTGAACCAATGATAAAAGATGGCCTTAATGTTTATGGTTTAAATATTGAAAATTCAATTCGTTATGATACTGGTAATATAGTCAGTTATATTGAGACTGTTATAGATTTTGCACTCTTGCGCCCAGATTTATCAAAAGAGATTAAAGAATTTATTAAATCTAAAGTTTAAAAAAATTGTTTAAAAGCTAGTTGATTATGTATATAATATAAATCATTAGGGGTTTCATGGCTAAAATAAAGACATTGCAAAAAAATGATTTTGTGCATCTTCACAATCACACCCAATACAGTTTATTGGATGGTTTAACGAAGATTCCTCAATTAATAGATTTTGTTAAAAAAGATGGTATGACAGCTGTAGCTATTACTGATCATGGTACGATGAGTGGCACAATTGAATTTTATAAAGAGGCAATAGCCAACAACATCAAACCAATTATTGGAATTGAAACTTATATGGCAAACAGATCAAGGTTTGACAAGGAAGTTGCAAAGGATAAAGTTAATTATCATTTAACTTTATTGGCAATGAATAATCAAGGTTATAAAAATTTAATGAAACTTTCAACTTTGGCTAATTTAGAAGGTTTTTATTATCGACCTAGGATTGATAAAGAATTATTGTCTGAAAATTCAGCAGGTTTAATTTGTTTAAGTGGTTGTATAGGTGGTGAATTGGGTGAATATATTCGACAAGGTCAAATTGATCAAGCTAAAAAAATAGCTCAATGGTATAAACAAATTTTCGGAGATCGATATTATATTGAAATTCAGGATCATGGTCATCCTAATCATCCATTTAGATTTAAAGAACAAACTGAAGTTAATCAAGTCTTATTGACTATTTCCCAAGAATTAAAAATTGAGGCAGTTTTAACTTCGGACGCACACTATTTAAAGCATGATGACCAATTAGCTCATGAAATTTTATTATGTGTTCAAACTGGATCATACCTAACAGATAAAAAAAGAATGTCATTACAAGAACTTGATTTACATGTTATGTCTAGTCAAGAAATTATTAGTCGTTGGGGAAAAGATTATCCAGATTTAATTTTAAATAGTAAAAAAATTAGTCAACGTTGTGAAGTAAATATTGAATTAGGTAAAATTTTAATTCCTAGATTTTTAAAAGATTTAAGTATGTCAGAAAAAGATTATCTTGATCAAAAAGTTTACGACGGTCTAATTGATAGATATTTAACTCCAGAAGTTAAACAAAAATTTATCAATCAACCAAAGGAATTGATTAATCAGTTAAGTTCAAAAGTTCTTAGTCGAGCTAAATACGAACTTCAAGTTATCAATGATATGGGTTTTAATGGTTATTTTTTGATTGTTGCTGATTTTATCAATTGGGGTAAAGATCAAGGTATTGTATTTGGACCAGGACGAGGTAGTGCGGCTGGATCTATTGTAGCCTATGCTTTAAAAATTACCGAATTGGATCCACTTAAATATGATCTTTTATTTGAAAGATTTTTAAATCCTGAAAGAATTAGTATGCCTGATGTTGATATTGATATCCAAGATAATCGTCGACATGAAGTTATCGAATACTGTGTTAAAAAGTATGGTAAAGATCGAGTAGCTAATATTGTAACGTTTGGTCGTATGGCTGCTAGAAATGCCATTCGTGATGTAGCTCGAGTATTACAAGTACCATATGCTGAAGCCGATCGTTTAGCTAAAATGATTCCTCCACCAATACAAGGCCGTAATATATCATTATTAACGGCCTTAGATCAAGAAAATATTTTAAAGGAAGAATATAATAATAATCAGGTTTCTAAAAAAGTATTAGATTTAGCAATTCAATTAGAAAATACTATCAGAAGTCATGGTGTTCATGCGGCTGGGGTCGTTATAGCTCCTGAGGTAATCTATAATTATACGCCATTAGAAATAGCTCAAAAGGGTGTTGTTGCAACTCAATATTCCATGGGTCCAATTGAAGAACTTGGTTTATTAAAAATGGATTTTTTGGGTTTGTCTAATTTAACAATTATAAAAAATACACTTAATATTATAAAAAAAGTTTATGACGATCAAATTGATATCAATAATCTTAATTTATCAGATAAATTAACTTATCAATTACTCCAAAATAGTGATACGATTGGAATATTTCAATTTGAATCTTCTGGTATGAAAAAATATTTAAGAGAATTAAAACCAACGGTTTTTGACGATATTGTTGCTATGGGTGCACTTTATCGGCCTGGACCATTAAGTGCTGGGTTAACCGATAGCTTTATTCGAAGAAAAAATGGTCAAGAAAAAATTGAGTATTTAGTTGATTCTATGAAACCAGCTTTAAACAGTACGTATGGAGTTTTAGTTTATCAAGAACAATTTATGCAGATCTCGCGTGATGTTTGTGGTTTTAGTGGAGCAGAAGCTGACACTTTAAGAAAAGCTATAGGTAAGAAAAAACGTGACATGATGGAAAAAATGGAAAAACGATTTATTGATGGGGCAGTTGCTAATGGTGTTGATAAGAAAATAATTACAGATTTTTGGCATCAATTACTTGGTTTCGCAGATTATTGTTTTAATAAATCTCATTCTGTTTGTTATGGTTTTATATCATTTCAAACGGCATATTTAAAAGCTCATTACCCATTGGCTTTTATGGCTGCTTTAATGACCAGTGATTATGACAATCTTGATAGATTATCAATTGAAATTACAGAGTGCCAGAGAATGAATATTCAAGTTTTGCCACCAGATATTAATTTATCTTACTCAGAATTTTCTATTGATAGGTTTAATAATCAAATTAGATTTGGTTTAGTGGCTATAAAAAATATTGGTCAACATGTTGTTGATCAAATTGTTGAAGAACGAAAAAATAATGGAGTTTATAAAGATCTATCCGATTTTTTAACACGAGTTGACCAAAAAATAATTAATAAAAAGACTATCGAAAGTTTAATTAAATCGGGTGCACTAGATTCATTAGCCGATAGAGCTACTTTGTTGAGTAATATAGATGTAATCATTGGTTTTGCTACAAGAATTCACAAACAAAATAATAGTAGTCAGATTGGTCTATTTAGTTCCCCGGTTAATTCAGTTAATCAACTTTATTCTAGTATTGAATTAATTAATCCCAAGGTAGAGATTGAAAAAAGACAAATATTAGCTTGGGAAAGAGAATTATTAGGTATTTATCTTAGTGAACACCCACTTAATATTTATCGAGATATATTGACCGAACAAGCAGTAGCTATTAATCAACTAGCGGTTGAGCATCATGGTCAAACTACTACACTTGGTGGCATTGTTTCGTCGTTTAAGGAAGTTATAACAAAAAATAATCAAAAAATGGCCTTTGTAACAATTGATGATTTTGATAGTAGTATTGAAGCTATTGTTTTTCCTCAAAATTATTCTAAAACAATTGATTTATGGCAATTAGATAAAGTATTATTGGTTAAAGGTAAGATCGAAGTAGATAGTTCAGATAAAAAAATTATTAAACTAATTGTTGATGATGCAAGAGAAGTGACTTATCAACAAGCTAAAGCTTATTACAAGAAAGGTAAATCAAAAGTTTTAAAAACAAAAAAATCATCAGTTAAAGTAGCTACTCAAATTACTAAAACTGAGACAGTTTATATAAAAGTTTTAAATTCAAAAAACAGTCAGCTTTTAGTTAATTTAAGAAATATTTTAGAAAAACATAAAGGAGATAAGGAAGTTGTCTTAGTTTTAGGTGAAAAAGATCAAAAACAAGCTTTTCGTTTATCTCAAGGTATTACTAAAAACGATTATTCTATCACTAGTTTAATAAATTTGTTAGGTGAAGAAAATGTTAAAATTCAATAAATTTAAAAAATAAAACCAACTGTTTTAAGTAAAATTAATCCACTAATAATTATTAAAATTATTATAAAATCAAGCCAAAAATGCTTTAATAATAATTGTTCACCATTAATAATAATTTTTTTTAGAAAAATAAAATGTCTGATAATAAAAACTACAATAATTAAGCCTATAATAATAATGAGTAGTTGATTGGTAATTATTCCATTGGTTAGTTCGTAAATAATTGAAATTTTCTTTGCTTTAGTTGGTTTTTTGATTATTGGATTATTTACCAAAAAAACAATATGTACGGTTTGATTAGTTGAACCAGAACTAATAGCACTGATTAAATATTGATGATTAATATTTTGAATATTGAGTCCAATTTGATTATTTTTTTGGTAAAAAATCTTATTAGTTGTTGGATTTTTACTCCAAGCTTTAATAATTGAATCAAGATTGTCAAGACCATAAGATAAGTTTAACGATGAAGTATTTTTAATTTGAAGTGTTTTTAGATGTTTATTTTGTAATTGATTATTGATTTTTAAGGCAGATTGATTAAGATTATGAACTAGTTTAAGTGCTGGTAATTTTTTTTGACTTCTAATTTGATTAAGGCTGCTAAGTAATGTGCTGTTAGAAATTTTAGAGGGTTGTGAAATAACTAATTGAGCTGGATTAATTTGCTGAAAAGCTATATAGCCAATAATGGTAAATATAATTAATGGCAGATAAGGCCAATAATGTTTAAAATTGTGTTGTTTATTAGGTTTAGTGTAGGTTGGTCTAGAAATATTTTTTTTAGTTAATGACATTTAGTTTTATGATAATGAATTAATGATGTCTTGTCGATATTTTAAATAGAATAAAGTCATTGAAGTGGCACTTGAGACGTTAAATGATTCCTTTAACCCTTGCATTGGAATTTCAATTGATTGATCAACAACTTCTAAAACTTGATCATCTATACCAGTAATTTCATTACCAATAATTAGAGCAATCGGACTATCAACTCTAAAATCAATTAAATTAATTGATGTAGTGGTTTGTTCTAGGGCAATAATTTGATATTTTTTTATTTTTAATTGATTAATCAATTGGATAATATCTTGATGATGAAGATAGTTGATGCTTTTTTCGGCTCCGAGTGAGGTTTTACGAATTTGTCGATCATTATTTATGGCAATGTGATGTAGACGATTATCGTTAATTGTTATAGGATAAGGACTATTGCCTGTTAAATAAATTGTTTTTAAGCCTAAACCATCCATAATTCTAAAAATTGAGCCGACATTGTAGGATGATCTAAGGTTATGGGCGATGAGAATTATAGGAAAATTTGACATATTTATATTGTACAAAATCAAGGCTGTTAATTTAAGCATAATCACTTATAATTAATTTATGACTGATGATCAAAAATCTCGTTTAGAGGAAGAAAACTCAACTGCGCGACGAGCTATTTTACTGGGTTTTAATTATTATGATACATCTAAGAATCCAATCCGACTATTTAATAATGTTTTAAGTATTGAAGCTATGTATAGTTATAGAGTTGTACCATTAGTTTTAGATAATTCTCATATTTTATTTGGAATTACGACAACTACTTCAAAAAACGCTATCAATGCATTAATTAAAAATTTTTCAGATCAAAAAGTTTCTTTCGTGATTATTTCTGATCGCGGTTATCGAGACTATATGAACAGATATGATCCACCAAAGGAAGTTCAATATAGTGATGTTGATATTGTCGAAAATCAAGATAATTCGATTGAAAGAGTTTCAAAAATTTTAGAAGAAGTTAAATCTAATGATATGTTAGCCTATCTTGTTAATCAAGCTCATAATTTAAATGCTTCAGATATTCATATTGAAACTGGCAAGGAGGATGTTAGAATTCGATTTAGGATTGATGGAGTTTTGCATATAATAGCTAAAATAAGTTTTGATCGACATCGAATGTTAACTAGCGCAATTGCTAGCGCGGGTAATATTTCAACAGCTTCAAAGTTTCCTCAAGAAGGTCATATTTCACAGACTATTGAAATGGCTAACCATCAAACAGTTGATGTTAATTTAAGAATTGAGACAGTTGTCACTATTAATGGTATGGATATTGTTATGAGATTATTTAATCTTGATTCTTCAACTTATAATTTAGATCGTTTAGGTTTATCTATTAATGAAAGAACTGTCTTAGACGAAGTTATCTCTAAACCCAGTGGATTGGTAATGGTTGTTGGGCCAACTGGTTCGGGTAAAACAACTACACTATATTCAATACTTAATAGTCTTAATAATAATCAAAGAAAAATTATTACAGTTGAAGATCCGGTAGAGTTTGAATTTGAAGGCGTAGAACAAATTTCTTTAGTTAATGATTTAATTGATTTATCTCAAAAAGTTACATTCATCGATCAATTGAAAGCTATTTTAAGACTTGATCCTGATATTTTAATGATTGGTGAAATTCGTGATGAGGAAACTGCTATAACGGCTTTACAAGCTGCTTTAACAGGACACTTAGTCTTAACAACTTTTCATGCTGGTTCAGCTGCATCATCTTTAGCTCGATTGAAGTCGATTATTGGTAGTAATCCTTTATTTGTCGATTCTATTAGAATAATTATGGCTCAAAGATTAGTTAGATCCCTTAATGATCAAACTAAAATTGAATATCAACCAACTTTAAAAGATCTTGAATTTTTAAGTAAAATGGAATCAAGGGTTTCAGACCCTGCATTAAAACAAAAATTTAAAAATCTAAAATTATATCAACCAAAAATTAGTAACAATGATCCATTTGGTTACAATGGTCAAATTGCTATTCGTGAACAAATTGTTTTAAACGATGATTTAATTAAAATTTTATTACAATCTGACAATAATGAACATAATATTACTAAAGAATTGGAATTATCTTGTCGTCAAAATAATATTGATTTAATGGTTGATGATGCAGCTAGAAAATTAATTGAAGGTCGAACATCCTTAACTGAAATTGCTAGGGTGTTGGATTTATTTGATTAATCTCGCAATAACATTAACTAATTGTTTATCAAAAACTGAAGGTATAATTTTGTTAATAGAGGGGTTTTTAACTTGCGCTGCAATAGCCTCAGCGGCTAGAATTTTGTGATCATCGGTAATTTTATTAATATGATTATCTAACGCTCCTCTAAAAATACCAGGAAATGCTAAAACATTATTAATTTGATTAGGATAATCACTGCGACCAGTAGCAACGATAGCAGCTCCAGCTTTTTTAGCAAGTTTTGGATTAATTTCAGGGTCAGGATTAGCTAAAGCAAAAATAATTGGTTGCTTGTTCATCAGTTTAATATCGGTTGAAGTTAATAAATTAGCCTTTGAAACACCAATAAAAACTTGGCTATTATGAAGTGCAAATTTTAAATCTCCATTAATGTTATTTGGATTAGTAATTTTTAAAAGTTTACGTTTAGTTTCATTTAAATCAGATCTATGTGAACTAATAATACCTCTTGAATCAACTAATATTAATTCAGTAGAGGGTGAAAATTTATGAATTATTTTAGTGATAGCTGCTCCAGCAGCACCAGCCCCGACAATAGTTATCTTAGAGTTTTCAATATTTTTTTCAATAACTTTAAACGAGTTAATTAAACCAGCTAAAACAACAATTGCTGTACCGTGTTGGTCGTCATGCATAACCGGAATTGACAGTTTTTTCTTTAACATATCTTCAATGTAAAAACATTTAGGCGCCGCGATATCTTCAAGATTAATCGCACCAAAACTTGGTGCAATATCTAAAATTGTTTGTACAATATGGTTTGAATCATGACAATCTAAAACTATCGGAATAGCGTTAATATTGGCGAAATGTTTAAAAAGTAGACACTTACCTTCCATGACTGGCATAGCAGCAATTGGACCTATATCGCCTAAACCCAATACAGCTGAACCATCCGAAATGACAGCAACCAAATTATTTGTCCATAAATAATCCTTAGATTTTTTTGGATTTTTCATTAATAATTTACTTACAGCTCCTACTCCTGGACTGTAATAAATTGATAAATCATTTTTAGTTTTTAGTTTGATTTTTGATTCAATTTTAATCTTTCCTTTTAATTGAAAATGTTTCTCAATAGCTTTTTTATTAAGATTAGTCATCTCATTATTTTAACATAAATTTTATTGCATATACTTCCTTGTTGGGTTATAATCTTAAAGTTATGACAGACTTAATTAAAGAACTTAATAAAAAGTTTATTAAAAATACTACTAATTTGAATGTTAAAAGTGGAGATACTGTTAAAGTTTATCAAAAAATTAAAGAAGGATCTAAAGAGAGAATTCAGATTTTTCAAGGTTTAGTTATTAAAACCACTCAACCTAATAGTCATATGTCAAGAATTTTAGTTAGACGTATTGCTAGTGGAATTGGCGTTGAAAAAAGTTTTTTAATTCATTCTCCTTTAGTTGAAAAGATTGAAATTACTAAGCGATCAAAAGTTCGACGAAATTATTTAACATATATGAGACAACGAACTGGCAAAGCAGCTAGATTGGCATCATTAGACTTTGATAAAGTCAAAGTTAATAAAGTAATTGAAGAAATTATTGAAAAACCAGATCAAGATATTAAAGAGTAAATATTTGATTGGATTAGATGAAGTTGGTAGAGGTTGTTTAGCTGGTCCAGTTGTAAGTGCTGCAGTTGGATTGTCTGAAATTCCAGATGGCTTAAAAGATTCTAAAAAATTAAGTAAAAATCAAAGAATAAAAATAGTACCAAATATTTTGAAAAGAGCTTTTTTTGTTGGAATAGGTGTTGTTGATGTTAATTATATTGATAATTTCGGTTTAACTGAATCTGTTACAATGTCTATGCAACTTGCTTTATTGAACCTTAAACTTAAAGATGATGAATACCAAATAATGATTGACGGAAATTATAATTTTTTAAAAAATTATTTATTTGTTAAAACAGTTATTGGAGGTGACAATTTGATTAATGAGATTAAAGCAGCCAGTATTGTTGCGAAAGTTTTTCGTGATTCGTTAATGCAGCAAGCTCACCATGTTTGGCCACAATATGGTTTCAATAAACATGTTGGCTATGGAACTTACTATCATTTAAATCAATTAGCTAAGTATGGTCCTTGTCCAATTCATCGTTTAAGTTTTAAACCAATTAAAGTTGTTTAGCTTGTTTTAACCATGTTTCAATTTTAAGCTGATTAAAATTGCGCCATTCAATTTGTTTTTTGATTTGATCAATTCCAAGTAAAATATTGCGTTTAAGTGCTTGATTATTTAATTTTGGGGTAAAGAAAATCTGAAATTCGTCTAGGGCACTCTCTGTATTAAAATAAGTGGCTATTATTGCAGGAAAATGACTGAATGTAGCTGCATCATTAGAATAAATTTTTTGAAGATTATCAAAGTTAGTTTGATACCATTCCCAAGTTAATTGTCGAGCATGATGGTTATTAATTAAATCTGAGAAAATTGTTACTATATCTTGATCTTTAATTTGATAGCTAAGAATCATATTAAGTAATCGTTTTATTTCGTTAATTTTTTTAGTAGTAGATAATCCGTAGATAATTTCATCTCTTAATTCTTGATTTGTTAGATTATTATGTAGTTCAAGAAGTTGATTAAAATTATCAGAGTTTTTTACAGCAATTTTATAGATTATAGTTCTAATATTACTATCAATATCATCAGGTTTTTTAAATCTTTTAAACATTGAATTTGCGTAATCGATTAATGGCTCATAATAGTAGTTGGCAGCTATATTGAAGACAGTTTTTCTTAATTTGAGTTGATGGGATGATTCAATTTTTTGAATTTTATTAATTGAATCAAATATATCTTTAATAAAAAAACCAACTAATTGATTTAATTTGTTGACTAAAACTTGATTTTCAACGACTAATTGTCTAATTTGACTAAGAATGCTGGCGATATTAATCCAAATAGCGTCATTAGGACTATTTTTGTAGTGTAATAAAAGTGATTCTGAAGTCAGAAGATCCGTAAAAAGGTTTTTTTGCAGTAAATTATAATTATCTATTAAGTTAATTTGATCTATTGTAGATAATTTTTCAATATTATTAATTATAGTTTGCCAGTGGGTTTGATTAATATAATAAGGTATAAAATAAGCTTTTGAGTCGTGATTAAGGATTAATGGTTGAAGATCGGTTGGCTGCTCATTAATATAAAAATATTTATGATTTTTAGTTAAAATATTTTCTTTGATTTTATAATTACTAGCTAATGGTACTTGCCAAATAGTATCATCTGTTTCATTTGAATGATGGTTTAATTTTAATAAAAATCTTTGTTGTTCTATTAAAAAACGTCGATTTTCGGTATCATAATTTATTTTTAAAAGTGGAAATCCTGGTTTATTCAGCCAGTTATTCATAAAAGAAGCGATGTCTTGATGACAAATTAATGAAATTGTTTGCCATAAATTATCGGCAACAGTATTTTGATAGGCATATTTATTAAAATATTTATTAAGAGATAATTTAAAGTTTGTTTCACCTATATATTGCATTAACATGTATAATATCGAGCCACCTTTAGCATAAACAATTGAAGCATCGAACATTGTTTCAATATCGGATGGATATTTAATATTTGCTCGTAAAGTTTGTACATCTTTAAGGCTATCCCGACTTTTAGCAGCCGACATTGTGTAATTAACAAATTGTTCCATTATCTTCCATTTAGGAAATAAATTATCGATGGCAATATATTCCATAAGATTAGCAAAACTTTCATTAAGCCAAAGATCATTCCACCATTTCATGGTAACTAAATTTCCAAACCATTGGTGAGCTAACTCATGACAAATTGTTAGTGAAACAGATTGTAATTGATCTATATTATTTTCTTCTAAATTGGTTAACATATAGGTTTCTCTAAAAGTAATTAATCCCCAATTTTCCATGGCTCCAGCACTAAAGTCCGGTAAAGCCACTAGATCTAGTTTTTCTAGAGGATAATCAATTTTAAAATATTGTTCAAAAAAAAATAATCCCTTTTTAGCGATACTAAGACTAAAATCTACTAAATTAATTTTATCGGGTGTTGCATAGGCAGTAATTTTAATTTGATCTCGGTAATTTATAGATTTATGAGCTAATTGTCCAGTTACGAATGCTAGTAAATAAGTACTCATTAATGGTGTTTTTTTGAAAAAAAACTGATTGGTTAATTTTTTTTCTTTTAAATATTCTAAAGACGTGTTAGATAAAACGATGTCTTGTTTATTAGTTTCAATACTTAATTGAAAAGTGGCTTTAGCGGCTGGTTCATCAATGCAAGGAAAAGCTTGTCTAGCGTAATAACTTTCAAATTGTGTTGAGATAATTTTTTGATAATTTTGATTTTCGTCTTGATAGTAACACGGATAAATTCCATTTAATTGATCAATTATTTTACCTTTAAATTTTAAATATATTTCAAATTCAGACGAATAAACTAGATCTTTAAAATGTAATCTTATCTCATTTAATTTTTGATGATGAATTAATCTATTGATAGGTAATTCTACTTTACTATTTTTATCAATTTTAAAGACTTTGGCACTGGATATTAACAAATTACGTTGATGAAAAGTGATTCTTTTTGATGGTGGACCAATTTTTTTACCTTTAACAATAACTTGACCAGTAAAAGATTTTTTATCAGGGGATATTTTAAGATCAATTATATAATTATTTGGCTTGAATTGGTTAGATAGTATTTTTATTTTGTTAGGCATTAATAATTATTTTAACATGATAAATCGGTGATTTAATAAATAATTAAATAAATTGATTGACACATTCGACATGACGACATATACTTATTTAAGTATAGTAATCCGGCGGTAACGTCGGATTTTTTTAATCAAGTTAGGAGCTAATATGGATTTGAAACAGTTAGGTTTAGCTATTAGAACTATTGCTGAAGAGAAAAATATTTCAGAAGATGTTTTAAAAAATATAGTTGAACAATCTTTAGCAGCTGCTTATAAGAAAGATTTTGGTGATCGTGATCAAAATGTTAGAGTTGAAATAAATTTAAACACAGCTGAAATTAAAGTATTTATTGCTAAAACAGTAGTTGAAAAAGTCAATAATCCTTTTTATGAACTTAGTTTAAGTGAAGCTAAAAAAATTAAACCAGATTGTCAACTTGAAGATGAGATTGAGGTAAAGGCATTATTAGATGATTTTGGACGAGTAGCTGCTCAAACAGCTAAACAAGTTTTATTGCAAAAAATTCGCGAAACAGAAAGAGATACTGTATTGGATGAATTTGAACATAAAGTCGGTACTATTATTAATGCTAATGTAGCTAGAGTTGAAAATAATTTAATTAGAATTGATCTTGGTAAAGTTCAGGGTATAATGCCGAAGAATGAACAAATTTTAAATGAACATTATTATCCTGGCCAAAGATTAAAAGTTTATCTTGATAGAATTGAAAATACCAATCGTGGGCCACAAATTATTTTAAGTAGAAGTTCATCAGAATTCGTTAAACTATTATTTAAAGGTGAAGTTCCAGAATTAGAAAATAATTCAGTGGAAATTAAAGCTATAGTTCGGGAAGCTGGAATTAGAACTAAAATGGCTGTTTTTTCTAATATTAAAGGTATAGATCCGGTTGGTACTTTTGTTGGTGGACGTGGTATTAGGGTTAGTGCTGTTATGTCTGAAATTGGTGAACAAGAAAAAATAGATATTTTAATTTGGGATGAAAATATTGAAAAATACATAACAAATGCTTTAAGTCCAACTAAAATTTCCAAAGTGAGTGTTGATCAAAATAATCATAAAGCACTCGTGTTGGTTCCTGAAGATCAATTAAGTATAGCGATTGGTAAAAATGGGCAAAATGTTCGTCTAGCTTCTAAATTAACAGGTTATGAATTAGACATTAAAGCTGATCAAAATATAGAAACTAAAGAATCCATCACAAAGGAAGAAAAACTAAAAATTAAAACAACTAAACTTAAAAAAAAGACGGATCTTGAATCAGAATTATTGGAAACAATAGAAGAGCATGCAGAATAATTTAGCACTCTTGACGTTAGAGTGCTAGTAGGGTAATATATAATTATAATGTTATATTTAATATATTTTAAATTAATAAGGTAGTCAATGTATTCAAATTCAAACCCTGATTTTAAAGATTTTTTAAATCATTTGACGGATAATGCTTTAGCTAGTTTAAAGCAAGCAGAATTTTTAGCTCACAATTTAGGTGATTCCTATGTTGGCACTTTTCACTTATTTTTTGGTATTTTAAGTCAAGAAAGTAGTCTTGGTTATAAGGTTTTAGAAAAAGCTGGCATTAACTTTGAAAAAGTAAAAAATAAATTATCCGAAAAGAAAAGTATACAGCAGGTTTCTAATGTAAAAGGATTGAGTGAAACAGCTAAATTGACATTAAAAATGGCTTATGAAATTTCCCAAGATTATGGACAAAATTTTTGTGGAACTGAACATATTACGTATAGTTTATTAACTCAAAAAAATTCAAATGCCGTTGTTTTATTAAAAGATTTTAATATTGACATTGATGCTATTTTACAAGAGCTTAATGATTTATTTATTCGTCAACAAAACGCTAAATCATATAATTATATGAATCAATCTGGTAGAAAATTTAATTACAAGAAATCAGTTTTAGAAACCTATGGTACAAATTTAACTAAATTGGCTAAAAATCATAAATTAGATCCAGTAATTGGTCGAGATGTTCAAATTCATCGGTTAATTACAATTTTAAATCGACGAACTAAAAACAATCCAGTTTTAATTGGTGAACCAGGAGTGGGTAAAACCGCAATTGTTGAAGGTTTAGCGCAAAAAATAATTAATGAAGACGTGCCAGAATCATTATTGGATCATCAAATTGTTATTTTAGATTTAGCAGGTATGATTGCTGGCACTAAATATCGTGGTGAATTTGAAGATCGTTTAAAAAAAGTCATGAATGATTTAAATAAAGACCATAAAACAATTGTTTTTATTGATGAGATTCATTTAATTGTTGGTGCAGGTGCTGCTGAAGGCGCTATGGACGCTGGCAATATTTTAAAACCTGCATTGGCGAGGGGTGATATTCGTTTGATTGGTGCAACTACTACAGCCGAATATACAAAATATATTGAAAAAGACTCTGCACTTGAAAGACGTTTTCAACCAATTCAAGTGCCAGAAACAAATGAACTGGAAACAATTGCAATATTGAAAGGCTTGAGAAAGTATTATGAATCATTTCACGGTGTCATTATTAAAGATGATGTAATTGAATTGGCAGCTCAATTAGCTAAACGTTATATTCATGACCGATTTATGCCTGATAAAGCTATTGATTTAATTGATGAAGCGTCAGCTCATTTAAAAATTATTGCTTTACGAACAGATCCATTTGTTAGAAATCTTCAAAAAGAACTTGATTTACTCAATAATCGAATTGAAGAAGCGGTGGAATCTGAAAATTATGAGTTAGCTGCAAAATATAAAACTAAATTATCTCGTCTTGAAAAAGATTTAACTGATTATCAGAGTAAGAAAAAAATTAAGAAAAATTTAACTTTAACAAAGGAAGATCTCAATGATGTAGTTGCCAGAATGACAGGTATTCCAGTCAGTAAGATCATTAGTTCCGAAGCTAGTTATTTACTTAATTTAGAGAAAACTTTATCAAAA
Organism: bacterium; assembly: GCA_021846795.1. Classification (GTDB taxonomy): domain Bacteria; phylum Patescibacteriota; class Saccharimonadia; order Saccharimonadales; family UBA4665; genus JAJZWG01. The sequence goes on along the minus strand of JAJZWG010000007.1, from coordinate 4,162 downwards.
AAGATTATTGGTCAACAAGAAGCTGTTAAAGTAGTAGCTCAATCTATTAGAAGAAGCCGATCTGGGGTCGCAAGCGAAAATCATCCTATTGGTTCATTTGTTTTTTTAGGACCATCGGGTGTAGGTAAAACAGAATTAGCTAGAGTTTTAGCACGAGAATTCTATGGCAATAGTTCATCTTTAGTTAAAATTGATATGAGTGAATTCAGTGAAGCTTATAGTTTATCTCGGTTATTGGGTGCACCAGCTGGTTATATTGGTTATGATCAAGAAGGTCAATTAACTGATAAAATTAGACGTCAACCATATAGTTTAGTGTTGTTTGATGAAATTGAAAAAGCTCACCCTGATATTTTTAATATTTTATTACAAATTCTTGAAGATGGTTATTTAACCGATTCTAAGGGTCGTAAAATTGATTTTACTAATACGGTTATTATTATGACTAGTAATTTAGGGGCTGATCTTTTAAAAAAGGAAGTAAATTCTAGATATGGTTTTACTATTAATATGCTTAGCAATACTGAAAAAGAGAATTTAGATAAGATTAATGATATTAATCAAGAAGCTGTTGTTAATGAGTTAAATCAATTTCTACGACCGGAATTATTGAATCGTATTGATAAGGTTATAGTGTTTAATACTTTATCGAGACAAGATATTAAAAAAATTATTGATTTACAAATCGATGATTTAAATGTTAGATTAAGTCGTAAGGGTACTATGGTTCATTTGTTGCCGGCAACTAAAAGATATTTTCTTGAAAAAGGTTATAATCAACAAGATGGTGTGAGACCTTTAAAAAGGTTAATTCAAACAACGATTGAAGATTTTATTTCTCAAAAGATTATTGCTAATCAACTTAGTACTGGTGATATTGTCGAAGTCGGAATTAAAAATAATGATCTATCATACAAGATTGTTAATGAACAAAAAATGACTAAAAAATTTAAAGTGAATGTTTAATCGAACTAAGTTAGGTTTTAAAAATATTTTTTGGTTGATTGGTTTGTTAATTATCTTGATTATTTTAATAGTGGGTTATCTTAATTTTTATACAATTTATGATGATATTTTATTAGCCAATTATAAACCACCAGCAGCAATTGCAAAATTAGCTCAACAAGATAACATGACTAATTATGCTAAGACTATTTTTTATATTAATTACCCAAAATTAATTAATATAAATCATTTTTATATTTACTGTCCTAATAGAGATCCATCGCAGAGTATTGTTCTTGGATGTTATCATGGCAATGAAGGCGGAATTTATTTATTAAATGTATCAGATCCTACCTTATATGGTTTAGAGCAAGTTACTGCAGCTCATGAAATGTTGCACGGTATCTATAGTCGATTAAGTACAAAAGTTAGAAACCAACTAGATGCTGAATTAATGTATTTTTATGAGCATGATTTAAAAAACCCCATAGTAAAAGCTCAAATAGCAATTTATCGAAAAACTGAACCTGGATATGTTGAAAATGAAATGAATTCGACGTTTGCAACTGAGTGTAAAAACTTAACTCCGGTTTTAAATAATTTTTATAAACAGTTTTTCACCAATAGATTAGCAGTTGTTGATTTTAATAATAGTTATCAAAGTCAATTAACTAATCGAGAAAATATTGTTCAAAAAGATGATAAACAACTTAGTCAATTATCAACTCAAATCAATAATTTGGCGAAAACATTATTAAATCAAAAAAATCAGCTGACTAATTTAGATCAACAGATTAATCAATTAAAAATTAATGGTCCTTATAATGCTTATCAATCTGATGTGAATGAATACAATAGCCTTGTTAATAATTTTAATAATGAAGTTAATAATCAATACAAACCATTAATTAATAGTTATAATCAATTAGTGGTTAAACGAAATAATGTTTCTGATCAATTATTTAAGTTGCAAAGTACTTTAATTAATCCTTATGCCCCATCATCACCAAATTAAGCTATACTGAAATTATGACAAAAAAAGATGTTCAAACCTATATTTGTAATAATTGTTTGTCTAAATTTACAAGTTGGAGTGGGCGTTGTTTAAATTGTTTAACCTGGAATAGTCTTGAATTAGATCAAACTAATTTAAGTCAAAATAAATTTGTTTTAGGTCGAGAATTAAATGGAGTAATGATTGATTCGGCTAAAAATTCATTTAGTCAATTTAGATATTTAACTGGCATGAAAGAATTAGACCAATTGTTAGGTGGAGGTTTAGTGAAAGGTAGTGTTAATTTATTTTCTGGTCAACCTGGGATAGGTAAAAGTACTTTATTGATTCAATTGGCTGGTTATATGGCCAACAATAAAAAAGTTTTGTATATTTCAGCTGAAGAATCAATTGAACAAGTAAACGACCGAGCTAATCGTTTAAAATTAATTAATCCTAATTTAACCTTGATCAATAGTTATTCTACTGATGACATTCTGGCTACAATTGCTAGTAAAAAATTTGATTTAGTGATTATTGATTCGATTCAAACTATTGCCTGTAGTTGGGTCAATGGTGTGACAGGATCAATTAGTCAAATTACGAATTCAACTCAAAGTTTAATCCAGATGGCTAAAAAAACTACTACAACTTTATTGATTGTCGGTCATGTAACCAAAGATGGTTCTATAGCAGGGCCTAAACTTTTAGAACATATGGTTGATGTTGTTATTCAGTTGGAGGGTGATAGATTCGGTGGTTTTAAAATTTTAAAATCCATTAAAAATCGATTTGGACCAACAAATGAAATTATAATATTTGAATTAAGTAGTGTTGGTTTTAAAATTATTAATAACCCATCTAAAATATTATTAGAAGAACGTTTATTAACTAGTGGATCTGTTGTAACTGCCATGGTTGAGGGTAGTAGGCCGATTTTAATTGAAGTTCAAGCTTTAGTTAATCCGACTAATTTTGGTTATCCTAAACGTACAACTAGTGGTTTTGATTTAAATCGATTAAATCTTTTAATTGCTGTTTTAGAACAAAGAACTAAAACAATTTTAAACAATCAAGATATATTTATTAATATAGTTGGTGGTTTATCAATTAATGAGCCGGCTGGCGATTTGGCTATTTGTTTAGCAATTATTTCAGCTTTAAAGAAAAAAATAGTTAATCGGTCAGTTTTGGTGTTCGGTGAAGTTGGTTTATCGGGAGAAATTAGACACGTTGGTTTAATCGATAAACGAATTGAAGAATCTTTTAAGCAAGGTTTTAATAAAATTATTGGTCCAAAATATAAAGAATTAAGTGGATATTACGCTGTTCATAAATTATCTGATGCTTTAGATAAATCGTTTATGTAATAATAAAATATTCTGATAAAATAAATTAATAATGTCGGATAAAAAATTACTAAGCCATGATTTTAGTTGGCGCAATATTATTAAAGATAAAACATTTGATAAATTAGAATATTTAGATAAACCACATAAAATTTATCAAGGTTTTGATGGTACGGCCGATAGTTTAACAATTGGCAATTTGGTTGGTTTAATTACTTTATTAAGATTTGCTCGATTTGGCCATAAAGTATTTGTGGTAATTGGTGGAGGAACTACGTTAATTGGTGATCCTAGTGGTAAAAATAAAGAAAGACCAATTTTATCAATCGATCAAATTAATCAAAATATTAATAAAATTCAACTTCAAATTAAAAATATTTTCGATCAAGCTGATTTTGAATTATTAAATAATTATCAATGGTTAAAAGATTTGAAATTTTTAGATTTTTTGAGAGATTACGGTAAATATATTAATGTTAATGATTTATTTAATAGAGACTTTGTGGTTGATAGATTAAATGAAAATTCCGATGGGATGTCTTTTGCCGAATTTAGTTATGCAAATATCCAAGCGTATGATTATTTTTGGTTAAATCAAAACTATCAAATTGATTTACAACTTGGAGGTTCTGATCAATGGGGTAATATTTTATCGGGAGTTAATTTGATTAAAAGAATTAAATCTAAGACTGTCAATGGTATAACCGAACCATTGTTAATTAATCAAAAAACTGGTATTAAATTTGGGAAAAGTGAAAACGGAGCAGTTTGGCTAGATGAAACTAAGACCTCTGTTTTAGATTTTTATCAATTTTTTATTAATATAGCAGACGAACAAGTCGATGAATTGTTAAGATTTTTTACTTTTTATTCA
>JAJZWG010000051.1 GCA_021846795.1 bacterium | reverse complement strand
AACCATAGAAACCAAAGAGACTATTAAAATTGATAATCAAACATACCCCTTAGTTAAAGTTCATATTTCTAGTGGCTCTCACCCTTTCTATACTGGCGAAGAAAGAGTTTTAGATATTGAAGGAAGAGTTGATAAATTCAAAGCTAAAAAAGAAGCTGCCAACCAATCTCAACAAGCTCGATTAAAATCAATCGCTAAAAAAGAAAAAAGACAACAAAATAAAATTCTCAAAACTCAAGATAAATAAACTTACTAATTAGCTAAGATTATTATGGAAAAAAAAATTAATGCTCTAAATCAAGAGTTAAATGAAATTAATCAATATTTACAAAAACCCAATATTTACACTGATTCACAATTCCCAATTTTATCTAAAAGACAAGCTGAAATAAATGAAATCATTGAACTTTATAATCAATATTTAAAAATTAATCATGAAATTGATTCTACTAAAGAAATCATTAAAACAAATGATCAAGAATTAAAAAACCTAGCTAGTTATGAATTAGAACAATTAAACTCCCAACACAATATAATGTATAACAAATTAGTTCAATTGCTAATTCCCAGAGATAAAAATGATTCAAAAAATACTATTATGGAAATAAGGGCCGCCGCTGGGGGTGATGAAGCTAGTTTATTTGCTCAAGAATTATTTAAACTTTATACGAAGTGGGCAGAAAATCATCATTATAAATATGAATTAATCTCTCAAAGTCTCAATGAATTAGGTGGTTTCAAAGAAGTTATTTTTACTATCAAAGGTCAAAACATTTTTCAAAAACTTAAGTTTGAAGGAGGCGTTCATCGTGTTCAACGCATCCCAGTTACCGAAAGTCAAGGACGCATTCACACCAGCACCGTCACTGTAGCAGTTTTACCGGAAGCCGAAGAAACAGATATTTTAATCGAGCCTAGTGACCTTAAAATTGATGTCTTCAGAAGTGGTGGACATGGTGGTCAAAGTGTTAATACGACTGATTCAGCCGTCCGAATCACCCACTTACCAACCGGCATTATTGTAACCAATCAAGATGAAAAATCTCAAATTAAAAATAAAGCTAAGGCCTTAAGCGTTTTAAGATCAAGATTACTCGCCATTAAAATAGCCCAAGAACAATCTAATTTATCCGAATCTCGTAAAAAATTAATCGGTAGTGGTGATCGGTCTGAAAAAATAAGAACTTATAATTTCCCTCAAGACAGAATTACCGATCATCGAATCAATTATTCACGATCAAATATACCAGCTGCTCTCAACGGAGAAATTGATGACATTATCGATAAATTACAAGAAATTTATTATCAAGAATCTATCACCTAATCTTAAAATGACTTGTTCTAATTGGTTTAAAATTAGTACTCAAAGGCTAAAAGCTAATAACATAAAATCAGCTCAATTAGATTCATTGATAATTCTCGAACATGTTTTAAAAATCTCTAGAACAAAATTATTAGTTCATTTTGATCAAACTATTAATGATCATCAAAAAAAATTACTCAATCACTATCTTAAATTACGACTTAACTATTTACCAATTGCCTATATTACAAATTCAATTAATTTTTATGGTTTTAATTTTTATGTTAATCAAAACGTATTAATTCCTCGACCAGAAAGCGAAGAAATAGTTACCAAAGCTAACTTATTGATTTTTCTATTTTATTCGATTAGTTTTTTAATTAATAATCCAAAAAACTTTAATTTGACCGGCGTAGATATTGGTAGTGGTTCGGGTAATCTTGGTATTAGTTTAAGTTTAATTAATTCTTATTGCCGAGTTGATCTAGTTGAAAAATCAAAAAAAGCCGCTAAAGTTTGCCAAATTAATGTTGTAAAAAATAATCAAAAAAATCAGGTTTTTATATCAGATTTTTCTAAAATAAACTTATCTAACTATCATTTTATAATCGCTAATCTACCCTACTTACCTCTTAAGTTTAAATTAGATCAAGCTACTAACCATGAACCTAAAATGGCCCTATTTAGTGGTCGAGATGGCCTCAAAGATTATCGTAAATTATTTAAAACTATTGCTAAATTATCTAAAAAACCGTTGTTAATAATACTCGAAAAATTAGATTTTTTAGATTATCAATTAATAGAACTTGCTAGGTTGAATAATTACCATGCCATTATTAAAACAAAATTTATAATTTGTTTTGTACTTAGTTATTAGGTTCAGCGCCTAACTGGACATTAATTTTAGAATAAACTGAATTTCTTAAAACCGTTAACTGAACTCGATCACCTGGCGTATATTGATACAATAAACCTGTTAAAGAATTATTTTGATTAATCTTAGTACCATTAACAGCTGTAATAATATCGCCAACCTTTAAACCGGCATTAGCTGCTGGACTGTTAGGAATAACGGAAGGTAGCGAACTATTAGCACTTGGAGCTATAAAAGCACCGTTAATAACTTTTAATTTATATTCATAAGCTACATCAGCCGTTAACGGAATATAACGTATACCTAAATATGGCACCGAAAACTTTCCAGTTTTTAAAACTTGATTAATTAAACCAGTCACATCATTAATTGGTATAACAAACCCAATATTTTGAGCTCCACCAGCAATAGCAGTATTAATTCCAATCACTTGACCATTCATATTAACTAATGGTCCTCCAGAATTTCCTTCATTAATAGCAGCGTCTGTTTGAATTAAATCAGTTAAATTTTCTGTGCTACACAATGATGAATTAGTAATAGTGCTACCGCTACCACAAATTGAACTAGAAGCTTGAACGTTACGACCAAAACCAGAAATTATTCCACTTGTAACAGTATTATGGAATTGACCTAGTGCATTACCAATTGCTACGACAGTTTGACCAATTTGAACCGTTGAAGAGTTACCAATTACAGCTGGTTTTAATTTTTGACCTTCCAAATTTTCAATTTGCAAAAAAGCTACATCTAAACTACTAGCTTGAGGAGTTCTACCAATAACTTTAACGTTATTTAATTGAACGCCGTTACTTAAAGTAACAGAAACTTTGGTTGTACCAACTGGTACAACATGTCGATTAGTTAAAATTAGACCGTTAGTAGTTAAAATGATACCAGTTCCAGCGGCTTGTTCTTGTTGAGGTTGAGAAAAACCAAAAAAACCAAAACCACTTAATGGGTTGGAGCCAGAACCACTTCCTGTGGCTTTAATACTAACATTAACACTGACTACACTTGGCCCAACTTCTTTAGCAATCGCTGAAATTAATTTACTCTGAGAAGTTACAATTTTTTCTTGATTAGATAAACCAACTCCAATTTGTCCATAAGTATTTTGTCCTTTATTTTGTAAATAACTACCCAAAAAACCACTTGCACCAGCCAAAATAATAATAGCTATAATGGTGTAGAATAACCTAAATTTAGGATTTTGGAGTTTTTTCTTCAAAGAAAAACTAGGTAAAGAAACCGTAATTGTCCTCTTACTATTAAGAGATGCTTCTTTAGAAGAAACTGTAAAATTATCTATCTTATCATTAGATTTAGTTTGATTTAATTGTTCTTTATTATCTTCCATATAATTTCAACTCCCCTTAACTTTAAACAACTCGATATGTCCAATTAGAATAAAAAATTATAATTATTAAACTTAAAATAAAGACACCCGTTATTTCCCATTTAGAAAATTTTTTTAATTTTTTGTAATGATCTAGGTAATAAACTACGGCTAAACCATAACCTAATATACTTAATAACATGACAGGCTGAGAAAAAACTTTATAATATATCAACCAATGACTAGTTAGCCAAGCGAGCGTTGCGCCAACATAGGTCCAAAAAAAGATAATTAAATTAGCATAAGGCTCATTAAAAGAGTTTAAGAAATGTCGGGCGCTAACATAACAAATTAAAGCTGTTATAACCGTCAAACCCCAAATTGGACCGTCACTCCAAATAAGATATAAAGCTGTTAAACCTAAAAATTGACCAATAAATGCTTGCAATG
>JAJZWG010000050.1 GCA_021846795.1 bacterium | reverse complement strand
TTGACCCAAACAATTGTTCAATCATAATAATATTTTATCAGTTATATTAAAATATTAAAATTTATTTATTCAACTTAGTTGTAATTAACTCAATAACTTCGTCCATATTACTGCTTAAGTTTATCCATTTTATATCTTTGTTTTTTTTCAACCAAGTTTGTTGTTTTTTCATTAAACGAAAGGTGTTTTGAATTATTTTCTTTTTAACACAATCAAGATCCTCTAAACCTAATAAATAATTGTCCCATTCTTTATAACCAATAATATTAAATGTTCTATTATTGGTTAAACATTTAATTTTTTTAACTTCTTTTTCTAAACCATTCTCAAACATCAAATCAATTCTTGATATAATTTTTTCTTTTAATAATTGATAGTCAAAATTTATGCCTATAATTAAAATATTATTTGGCAATAAAACTAATTTGCTTCCCTCTTTACCGTTTCTCTTAATAAAAGAAATTAATCTAACCCTATTATTAAGATCCACTTTATCTAATGATAATCCTAACCTATTGGCTATTTCTATTAATGAATTAAGTGATAATTTATTTAAATCTAAACTAATTGACTGGTTAATTGTCTGAAAACTATAGTTGTAAACTACTGAATTTACATATAAATTACTACCACCTACCAATATTGGCAGTTTATTTCTTTTCTGAATATCTTTAATTATTTTCTGAGCCATGATCTTATACTCATAAACACTAAAATTCTCTTCGAGGTCAAGAAAATCAATCAAATGATGTTTAACATTTCTTAAATATTTATAGGGTGGTTTATCTGCTCCAATATTTAAATATTTTCTCATATTAACTGAGTCTGCATTAATAATTTCGCCATCCAATTTTAAAGCAATTTTATAAGCAAGTTCTGATTTACCAGAACCAGTTAAACCCACTATAACTAATACAACAGGCTGGCGCCAATTATTTTGCTTAATCGTCATAATTATCAAAGATCTAATAATGTTTTATTAGATCTTTTTTGAATTTCAGTTTGTAATATTTGACAAAAATTATTGATTTTCAATGGTTCTATATTATTAAGATTATTTCTTAAATCTTTTCTAATTCTTGGTAGAATAACATTATCTTCTAATTCTTTTTCACCAATAACTAAAACATAAGGAATTTTTAATAATTCTGCTTGCTTAATTTTTTTTGAAACTGATTCTGATTGATTATCTAAGAAAAATCTAATATTCATTGTTTGACAAATTTCGATAATTTGATCGATATAATTCAAAATTTTTTCACTCTGATTAACACTAATAATCCTTAGTTGTTCTGGGGCATTCCAAATTGGAAAATTACCATTGGTATGTTCAATATAAACAGCTAAAAATCTTTCAATTGAACCCATTAAAGCACAATGAATCATTATTGGAGTTTTTTTATTATCGTTCTGATCGATATAATTCAAATCAAATCTTTCTGGTTGAACAAAATCTAACTGAATGGTTGCTACTTGATGTTCTCTATTGAGAGCATCAGTTGCCATAAAATCTATCTTGGGACCATAAAAAGCAGCTTCACCTTCTTGTTCAAAATAATCTAACCCAATTTTTTCAACAGCTTTTTTTAATTGTAATTGACTGGTTTGCCAAATCTCTTGCGATCCTAAATATCCATTTGAATTGTCTCGATAACTTAATCTAACTCTAAGACCCATTTCAACTGTTTTATAAAAAATTTGAGCTGAATTTAACAAAAAAGAAATCTCCTCTTCAATTTGATCCGCCATACAGAATATATGACTATCGTCTTGAGTAATAGACCTGACTCGATTAAGACCGCCCAACTCACCTGTTTTTTCATCTCTATAAACTGTTGTAGTTTCTAAATAACGAATTGGTAATTCCTTATAACTCCTTGATTGGCTAGCGTAAATTCTAGTATGGTGTGGGCAATTCATAGGTTTTAAGACTAATTTATCGCTAGTTTCTTGACTAGTAACTAAAAATAATTCATCACCAAATTTAGACCAGTGTCCGGATTTTTCATAAAGATCTTTTTTTGTTAAATGCGGGATAAAAACCTTTTGAAAACCATGTTTTAAACGTAATTCATTGGAAAAACTACTAAACTCTTCTCTTAAAATCGTACCTCTTGGGGTAAACAACGGTAAACCTGCACCGACCAAGTCAGAAAACACAAATAAATCCAAATTTACTCCTAAACGACGGTGATCTCTTAACTTGGCTTGTTCTAAAATTTGAAAATAATTAGCCATAGTCTGACTATCTTTAAATACCTTCACTTGAATTCTTTGAATTTGTTTTTTGTTAACATCATTATCTAAATAAACTCCCGAAACACTTTTAATTTTAAAATATTTTAAATCAGCTGTGTTGTTTAAATATTTACCTCTTGATAAATCTTGAAAATTATCAATCTTACAAAATTTAATAATATCTTGATTATTATTAAAATAATTTTTTAATTGATCAATTCTATATGATTGATTAATTTGTTTAAACCAATCTAAAGCCTGAATTTGATTTAAATTAATTAATGAAAAACTAATCTTTTGATTAATAGTTTCTAGCATCTTGATTTCAATTTTTTCAAAATCAGTTTCTGAGATTGACTGAACATCAAAATCAATAAAAAAACCACTATCATCTTTAAAACTATTAACTAATTGAGCTTTAGGATAAATTTCTAAAACAACTTTACTTAAAATTAACTGACAACTATTAATATACTCGTCTATTTTCATATGGTTATAATAAACAATTTTAACTAAGATTAAAAATTTTAATTATTCTTTCAATAAAAAAACGGTTGAATAATCTCGCATTTTATTCAACCGTTTTAAAAAACACTCTCGACAAAAATTCGCCTCATCAATAATTTATCATGGTTAGTAAAATAAGGCTAGCATTTATTTGCTGTAATTTATACAGCTAGCCTGTGTATAAATCATTATAAGCTACACCATATTTGGTATTTAACTTAGATTAAAGTTTAAAAAATAAACTAGAGCTTCTTCTTAAAATGTTAAAGAACCAATGTCGTAAAATTCAATAATGGTGGGCGGTATAGGATTCGAACCTATCACCTCTTCCACGTCAAGGAAACGCTCTAGCCAAATGAGCTAACCGCCCAAAACTTATCTAATAAATCTATCATATCTTATTGAAAAAAAATTTTCAATCAAGGTTTGATTCTTGACATCAAGCAATATTTTTGATAATATTTCCAAGTTAAACAAGGAAGTTTAGTGCGTACCAAACAAACCGGTATACTAGATGCATTCAAATTATTTTATGAAGAATTAACTATTAATCCTTCAACTACAAATAGAGTACATCGCCTTCGAAAAACTTAATTAACGAAGTAAAACATTAAATCCCTAATCATTTAAACGATTAGGGATTTTTTTATAAACAAGTTTTTAATAATTTTCCACTGGATATTTTGCCTTCGTTATGTCAATATATAGTCATGGTATGTATATATTGTAAACACAAAACTCAAGTTATTAATAGTCGCTTACAAGTTAGCTCAAATACAGTTTGGAGAAGAAGATTTTGTCCAAACTGCCATAATCTTATGACCACTCAAGAATCTTATTGTCTTAACAATCTTTTGTTAGTTAAACATCAAAAAAAAATAAAACCATTTAGTTCTGAAAAAATTTTTTTAACCATATATCAAGCTTTAGATCATTTTAAAGATGCCGACAATAGAGCTTCATATTTAGCTCAAATTACTATTAATAAAATTATTTCTCAAACATCAAATAGTCAGATTACATCAAGTACTATTTTTAATATTATAATCACTATTTTAAGTCGATATGATAAATTGGCAGCTAAAAAATATTTAGCTAATCATTAAAAAATTATTTAGTTTTTTGATTAAAAACGGCTTTTTCTGTTACATCAAATTTAGATAAATATCTTTTAAACATTAACCTAGTTTGAGAATCAAAAGCTGCTAAAGAACCATAGATTATACTGGTTACCGGTAAAAATATCCACTGAACAATCATCAAAATCGATTTATGTCGTTTATATCGGTTAGGTCTTGGAGGTAAAGTAATTAAACATACATAAAATGAGACTAACAACCCAACAATACCATATTGTTGAACTTGACTGACAATAAATGGTAATTCATTAGCAGCAAGGCTATGTGCGTTTAATAATACTGGTATAAAAGCTGCAAAATA
>JAJZWG010000049.1 GCA_021846795.1 bacterium | reverse complement strand
GGCCTGACAATCAAAATTAATTTGTTGGGGTAAAACAGTAGTTACTTGATAATTAATAGTGTTTAAATCATTTTTAAGTTGATGATTTTGTTGCAATAAAAAAAAGTTTGTTATTGCAACAATTGTCAGTAGGATGATTATAAGAAGATAAAATATTATAGTATAATTAATTTTTCGATGTTTTATCGGTGGTGTAGTTGTTGATTGTTCAATTTTTAGAGGAGCTTTAATTTCTTGAATATTGATTGGAATGGGGGAAGCATTATTTTTTTGTTGATTATTCATTACATTAAAAGCATAGCAAATTTAAGTTCAATTAAAAACTTTAATATAAGTCATAGTATTAAAAGGCTAGCGTTATATTATTAATAGAGTGATTGATTACTTAGATGATATACTGATAAATATGAAAATTATTTCGATTGTTAATCAAAAGGGTGGAGTAGGCAAAACAACCACCGCTATTAATTTGAGTGCACATCTCGCTAAATCTCAAAAGGTTTTATTGATTGATTTGGATTCTCAAGGCAATGCGACGTCTGGATTAGGTTTTATTAGAAGTGATATCAATTTTTCTAGTTTTGATTTTTTTCAAACAAACCTTGATAATAATCATCAGTTATATTTAAAAACTAATGTCGCAAAATTATATTTAACACCAAGCAGTCTGGATTTAGTTAATCTTGATTTGAATTTATCTTATGTTGATAAACGAGAATATTTATTAAAAAATAGTTTAATGAAAATTGAAAGTAATTTTGATTTGATTATTTTTGATTGTCCACCATCTCTAGGTTTGATTACAATTAATGCTTTAACAGCTTCTAATTATGTTTTAATACCTGTTCAAGCTGAATATTATGCTTTAGAAGGCTTAACTCAATTATTACAAACTATTGCTTCGGTTCAAAATAATTTTAATGCTGATTTAGATATTTTAGGGGTAATATTAACTATGTATGATAAAAGAACTACTTTAGCGAAAGACGTTAAAAATGAAATAAAAACTTTTTTCGATAAAAAATTATTTAAAACAGTTATTCCACGAAATATTAGATTAGCTGAAGCACCCAGTCATGGTTTAACTATTGAACAATATGATCGTTGGAGCAGAGGAGCCAAAGCTTATCGCAATTTAACTAAGGAGCTTATGGCTATCATTGATAGTTGAAAATGTGATATTATTATTTCAAATGGATAAAAAAACAAAAAAAGGTTTAGGCAGAGGTATAGATTCATTAATTCCTGTTGATTTTGATAAAGATTTGGTTTTTAAAAATGATGAGAAAGTTCGTAAAATTTCAATTGAAAAAATAGTTCCAACCGATGACCAACCTCGATCTAGGTTTGATCAAATAAATATTCAAGAATTAGCTGATTCAATTAAAATTTATGGTATTTTAATCCCTTTAGTGGTTAGTCCTTTAGAAGAAGATTATTTTCAGATTATCGCTGGTGAGAGAAGATGGCGAGCAGCTAAATTGCTTGATTTGAAAGAAGTTCCAGTTATTGTTAGATCGTTTAAGGAAAATGAAAAAATAGAGGTAGCTTTAATTGAAAATGTTCAAAGAGTTGACCTTAGTCCTTTAGAACAAGCGGTAGCTTTATATAGATTACATCAAGAATTTTCATTATCTTCAGAGGAAATTGCTCGTAAAATTGGTAAAGCAGTTTCAACAGTCAGTAATTTAATTAGATTATTGAAATTACCAGATTATGCTAAAAAATCTTTACTAGATCATCTTATTAGTGAAGCTCATGCTCGTTCGATTTTAGCTTTAAACGATTATCCAGAACAACAAAAAATTTTACACGATCTAATTATTAAAGAAGGTTGGTCGGTTAGACAAGCGGAAAGATTTGTTGTCTCTTGTAAAAAAGAAGGCTATAACCAAATTCATGAATTAAAAAAACGAATTGCGATTGAATCTAGTGAAACTAAAAAATTAGCTACTAAATTAAATACTAAAGTTTTCGTTAAAAGAACTGCTAAAGGTGGAAAGTTAGAAATTCTTTTTAAGAACGATAATCAGTTACAAGAAATTATGAAAATTATTCTTTAAAATATTTTAATTTCATTAAAAGGATAAAAGCGTAGAATTAATTGTCCAACAATTTGACTGGTATTGATTGGACCAAATATTCTTGAATCACAAGAATTGGGTCGATTATCTCCTGATACAAAAATTTGATGAGGACCAAGAGTTACATTGGTTGAACCATACGTTGGTGGAAAATTTTTATTAAAACCAAGAGTTAAGCCGGGGTCAAATCCTTTGGGATGTTTTTTGTTATATATAAAATAATGACCATTTTTAATAGTAACAGTATCGCCTGGTAAACCAATGACTCTTTTAATAAGTTGTTTTGTGCCAGCTTGACCACAGCCTAATAGGTTGCTTTCACTAAAAACTATAATATCACCACGTTTAGGTACATATTGATGACCGGTAATCATTGACCATGTTTTAGGTAATTTCCAAACAATTAGCATGTTGTTATTTTGAAGAGTATTTTCCATACTGATGCCATTAACCTGATAAGATCTAAAAACAAAAGTGACGATTAAAAAAGCAATTAAACAAGCTGATAATAACAATATAACTAATGAAATTATTCCACCCTGTTGGTCGAGATATTTATTTTTATTTGGTTGAATCATTATGTTTATCAATTATATCAAAGTTTTATAAGCATTTAAACTCAACTTTTACTGTTAAGAAGTCACTTTTTTTGGTATGATAAATAAAATGTTTAGTTTATTTAAAAGTTTAAAGCCAGCTAATGGTTTTGGGAAAGTCTTCCATTTTTTCCTTAAAATCATTTTACCGTTATTAGTCTTTATTTTAATCCGATTGGATTTCATTCAATTAGCTTTTATTGTAGTAATTTTAAGTAAATGGCGAATGTTCGCTGTTAAACCTAGATTTTGGTTAGTTAATTTATTGTCTAATTCTATCGATATAGTAGTTGGGTTGTCATTAGTTTATTTTATGACTTATGCTTCACCAAATGTTTATTGGCAATTATTATGGACTGTAAGTTATGTTGCTTGGTTGGTATTGATTAAACCTTCTGAAAATATTTTATTAGTCTCATTGCAAGCATTTATTGGTCAATTCTTGGGTTTAACCGCCTTATATCTTATTTGGAGTGATGGTCCTATCTGGGGTTTGACGGTTATAACAGCTTTAATTTGTTATGTTAGCGCACGACATTTCTTAAATTCTTTTGATGAACCTTATGATAATTTAATTATCTTTTTTTGGACCTATGTTGGTGCTACGCTCGCTTGGCTAACTAGTCATTGGTTGATATATTATAAAGTTTTTTCTCAGCCTGTCATGTTATTAAGTATATTAGGTTATGGTTTAGCTGTAGTTTATTACCTAGATCATTACAAAAAGTTAAAAAAATTTTCTAAATGGGAAATAACGGGTGTCTTTATTTTAAGTTTAATAATCATAATTTTTTATTCTAATTGGACATATCGAGTTGTTTAAAGTTAAGAGGAGTTGAAATTATATGGAAGATAATAAAGAAAAGTTAAATCAAACTAAATCTAATGATAAGGTAGATAATTTTACAGTTTCTTCTAAAGAAGCATCTCTTAATAGCAAGAAGACAATTACGGTTTCTTTACCCAGTTTTTCTTTGAAGAAAAAAATTCAAAATCCTAAGTTTAGATTACTTTATACGGCTATAGCTATTATTGTTTTGGCCGGTGCAAGTGGTTTTCTGGGTAGTTATTTACAAAATAAAGGTCAAAATACTTATGGACAAATTGGAGTTGGTTTATCTAATCAAGAAAAAATTGTAACTTCTCAAAGTAAATTAATTTCAGCCATTGCTAAGGAAGTTGGGCCAAGTGTAGTTAGTGTTAATGTTAGCATTAAAGCCACAGGAAGTGGCTCTGGTTCTAATCCATTAAGTGGTTTTGGTTTTTTTGGTTTTTCTCAACCTCAACAAGAACAAGCTGCTGGAACCGGCATCATTTTAACTACTAACGGTTTAATTTTAACTAATCGACATGTTGTACCAGTTGGTACAACCAAAGTTTCTGTTACTTTAAGTAATGGTGTTCAATTAAATAACGTTAAAGTTATTGGTAGAACTCCTCAGGCTAGTAGTTTAGATGTAGCTTTTTTGCAAATTGAAAATTTGGAAGGTCAAAAATTAAAACCAGCTGTAATTGGCAACTCTTCAACGGTTCAAATT
>JAJZWG010000006.1 GCA_021846795.1 bacterium | reverse complement strand
AACCAATGAATTCAGCTGACCGAAGAATTATTCATCAACTAGCGGTTGAATATGGTTTAAGTAGCGAGTCGGTTGGCGAAGGAAGAGATCGACATATTGTCTTAAAAAAAGTCAATTAATTATTTAAAGCTTCTAAATAAATTGATAAAGTTTTTTCAGCCATTTTTTGCCAAGAAAAACTTTTTAGCCGAACATAACCATTTTTAATTAATTCTTCACGAATAACACTGTCATCAATCACCTCGATTATTTTATTAGCCATATCGTTAATATCTAATGGATTAAAATAAACTGCCGCGTTTTGATAAATTTCTGGCAAACAACTACTATTAGAACTAACTACTGGCAAACCAAAATTCATAGCTTCCAAACCGGGCAAACCAAAACCCTCACTCAATGAAGGGAAAACATAGATTAAAGCATTTTTATATAACCAATTTAAATGATGTTCTAAAACATGATCAGTAAAGATCACTTGATTATTTAAAGTTGAAGGCAAATTATTTTTGATAGCTAAATAATTTTGATCTAACCGACCAACAAGAACTAGTAATAGTTTTGGATGACTACGTTGAATGATTTCAAAAGCATTGATTAGGTTTTGAAGGTTTTTATGGGGGTTTGATCGACCAACATATAAAAGAAAATCTTTACCAATTAAATCTTTTAAAGGGTTAGTTTTTTTATCGCTAAATTCAGCTGACTCGTAAGTTACTTTAACTTTTTTTTCCGAAATTTTTGAATATTTTATTAAATCTTGTTTAACAAAGTTAGACGGTGTAATAATTAATTTAGATTTTTTAGCTACAATTTTAATAACTATTTTATAAATTAATTGTTTAAATTTAAAAATAACAAAATTTTTAGCTGGATTATTAAATCTAATAGTTGTTAAATCGTGAACCGTGGTAACAACTGGTAAATTTAATAAAACTGGTTGTTGAGTCATCGTAAAATGAACTAGATCTGGTTTTAATTTCTTTATTTCAATTGGTAATTTTATTTGTTCTTGAAATGAAAAATCCCGACAATCAGTTATATGTAATTTAAAACTATTATTAAATAAATTAACCTTATTCTCATCTTTTTTATTTACTATAATTGTGTAATGATTTTGTTGATCAATTATCTGTAGTTGATTAATAAGATTTTTTACATATGTTCCGGTTGATGAAGAATATTCTCTTCCAACTATCACAATATGTTTAGCTGAGCTCATTTTATTAATGATATAATAAAACAACTTTATTAATCAAATAAGACAAAGGAAGAATAAGTGTCTAAAAAAGCTTTAATTACGGGAATTACCGGTCAAGACGGCTATTATTTAGCCAAAACTTTATTTCAAAAAAATTATGAAGTTTTTGGACTAATAAGAGGTCAAAATAACCCTAAAAAAAATCTAGTTGAGCAAGAATTACCATTTGTAAAATTGATTGAAGCTGATTTAACAGATCAGTCTTCTTTAGTAAGAGCTATTAATTATTGTCAGCCAGATGAAGTTTATAATTTAGCGGCCATTAGTTTTGTAGCTTATTCTTTTTACGCTCCTCAAATTACTTTTGACATTACTGGTAAAGGAGTACTTAATCTTTTAGAAGCTATTAGATTAACCAATAATCTTGATAAGATAAAATTTTATCAAGCCTCGACTTCAGAAATGTTTGGTGGTTTAGAATATAATCGTCAAGAAAAGGGTTATGACGAAAAAGCACTTTTACATCCAAGAAGTCCTTATGGTGTGGCTAAGGTTTATGGACATTATATAACTAGAAATTACCGTGAAAGCTATGGTTTGTTCGCTTGTAGTGGTATTTTATTTAATCATGAAAGTGAAAAAAGGGGTTATGAGTTTGTTACTAGAAAAATTACTCAAGCTGTGGCTAGAATTAAATTAGGTTTACAGGACCATATTGAGCTAGGTAATTTAGATGCTAAACGAGATTGGGGTTATGCGGCTGATTATGTCGAGGGCATGTGGCAGATGCTTCAACAAAATAACCCAGAAGATTTTGTTTTAGCTACAGGAGAAACTCATTCAGTAAAAGATTTTTTAAAAGCAGCTTTTAAAGAAATTGGCATTAATGATTATCAGCCATACGTTAAACATAACCCAGCTTTTATGAGACCAGCCGAGGTTGATTTATTAATCGGCAATTCTCAAAAAGCTGAATCACAACTAGGTTGGAAAAGACAAGTAGATTTTAAACAATTAGTTAAATTGATGGTTGAGAATGATTTAGCTATTGAAAAACAATTTGTAAAATAATTTAGAGATAGATTTTAGCTTGGTTGTAATTTAATTTAATTAAACTAAAATATAAATATGGCATCAGTCAAAAAACGAACAAAAAAACTTCTTATAGCTTCAACCATTGTAGTAGCTTTAATAGCAGCTGGTTTTATAGTTTATAAACTAGCTTATTATAAAAAGCCAATAACCTACACTAATCCAAAAAATAATTTTCATACAAATCCAGGTCAATCAAAACCAACTCAGCATAAAATTGTTAAACAACCCAGTTTAAGTACTTCTAATACGACTAATGGTTCTTCAACATCTACTTCATTAAATAGCAATATTAATACTAATTCCAGCCTGTATATTGCTTCAAGTTCCGGTCAAATTACTGTTCATACACCGTATAACAATGAAACTATTAGTTCGGGTTTCCCAATTAACGGTACAGCAAAAGTTAGTACGGTTAACTATATTTTAATTGACAACCAGGTCGGTCAAATTGCCCAAGGATCATTAAAAGTGATTAATGGTAAGTTTCAAGGAACCTTAAGCTTTACCCCTCATGCCACTTCGGGTGTTCTTCAGGTTTATAGTCCAAACCCAACTAATGGTTCTGAAGAAAACGTTATTAACATAGACGTTAATTATTAATTTTTAATTAAGTTATTGATCATAATTAAGCTATAATTAAAAGCTATAAATATGCTTTTAAAAAATACATTAAAATCAATTCTAATTAAAATATTACCAACAAAAGTAATTCATAAATTACAACTACTAAGATTTTATTTAAAATATTTACCAAATAATATTTATACTAAGCAACATGTTAAAATCAATCAATTGACCAACGGTATTGATTTAAATATTACCCAAAAGAAAATTAACAGATGGTTTAAATTAAGCCGTCATCAAGTAACTATTGTTATTCCCAGTTATAATGATTTTGAAGTTTTAAAACCTTGTATTGATAGCCTATATAAAACAGTTAAATTAAAAAAACTAAAGATTATTATTGTTGATGATTATTGTCAAGAATCGTCAAGAAAACAACTAAAACAACTTGAAAATAAACAAACAAAAATAATTTATCGATCTAAAAATGGTGGCTTTTCTAAAGCTATTAATACTGGCTTAAAGGAAGTTGACCAAGACTCAGACGTGATTATATTAAATAGTGATATTGTTTGTCAGGCTAATTGGTTTGAAAATTTAATGTACGGAGCTTATAAAATAAACAAACATGTCGGTATTTGCGGTCCAAAACTTTTATACCAAGATCAAACCATTCAAAGTGCAGGAAGTTTTAGATCTCTTTATGGTTTTGAGCATTATTTTAGATTTGAACCACCAGACAATCAATTAAGTCAGATACCACAATATTGTTTAGCTATCACTGGAGCTTGTTTATATATAAAAAGAGAACTAATTAATAAAATTGGTTTACTCAGTGAAGAATATAAATTTACTTATGAAGATATTGATTATTGTTTACGGACTTGGCGAGAAAATTATCGTGTTTTATATTTTCCGAAATCTCAATTAATTCATTATGAAGGCAAGACGAGAGAAAAAAATAAGAAAACTCAAGACAATATGAATGATTCTATGGCTATATTTTGGAATAAATGGAATAGTTGGTTTAATGATCGACAATTAAGAAATGACTATCATCAATTTAGGTTAATTTTTTTAGTTAATAATGAAAAAACCCACCAAACAGCTATAAAAATAATTAATAAATTATCAAACGAAGAATATTTTAGTCAAATCTGGTCTGTTAAAAGACGTTTTAGGGTAAAAGACCAAACCTTTAATCTTAGATTATTTAAAAATTATGATAGTTTAAACCAAGAGTTAATCGATCAACAGGCCGTTAAAATATCTCTTGATTGGAAAACTAATTACTGTGTTATTTTGGCATCTTTTAAGACCGGTAAAGCTGTTTTTTTAAAAGATCATTTTGAAAAACAAGTAGAAAAAACAGACGACACATCAATTAAAACCTTAATGTTAGCTTCTAACCGACAAGAACTTATTAACTTAAACTTAGCCAACCTGAATAAAGATTTTTTCTTAAGCTTAGAAAAGTTTTAGTAGCACAGAGGTTATATGATAATATTTTATCTATATGCCTAAAAAAATTGATAAATATGAACAGTAATCACGATTTAAATTTAATTATTAAAGAAGTAAAAGATTTTTTTAATTTAAAAGACGATTTTGTTAAAGATAAAGTTTTATATGAATGGCATAATTCGGGTAAAACTGTTGCTGAATCGTGGAATAAAATAAAACCAAAAACCGAAGAAGATATAATTAATTTTTATAAAAAAACTGATGCTTATGTCTATGATTTAAGTGTTGAATCGATTAGATCGACAAGAATTGAATGGCGAGATTCGATACTTTTATATTTGTCTCAATTTGACAACAAAGACACTTTATTAGATTTTGGAGGTGGAGTAGGCACAGAATCAATTTTTTTTAGCAATGCGAGCCTTAAAACGACCTATTATGATTTACCAAGTATTACAGCTGATTTTGCTCAGTATAGAATTAAACAATATGCAAATAATGATATAAAGATTGCTTTAGACGAAAAAAAACTTACTAGTTATGATGTTGTTGTTTGTTTAGAGGTCCTTGAGCATTTAGTTGATCCTATTAAAACTATGAAATTAATTTATAGTAAGCTAAAAAAAGGGGGTTTGGTATTTTTATCAGAATCTTTTGACCTTATCGGTGATAATTACCCGTCTCATTTGAAACAAAACAAGTCATTAACCCTAGAATTTAATAATTTATTGGTTGAAATGGGTTTTTCAATTATTGATAAGATCTGTAATGATAGGATTTTAGTCTTAGGAAAATTCCCTACAGTTGATTTGGTAATTCCAACATACAATGCCTATGACTACGTAGTTGAGTGCGTAAAAAGTGTAAAAACGAATACGACCAATGTTCCCTATAGATTTGTCTTCGTAAATGATGCTAGTACAGACGATAGAATAAAAGAGTTTTATCTTAAAGAAAAAAGAGACATTGATTTATGTATTGAAAACAAAAAAAACCTTGGTTTTGTTAAAACTGCTAATAAAGGTATGGCGGCGTCTCTTATAAATGACGTGGTTTTATTAAATACAGATACCGTTGTTACAAACAATTGGCTATCTAATTTACAAAAATCAATTTACAAAAAAAATATATACGCTACTGCCAATCCTCTTTCTAACAATGCTTCCATTTATTCCATAAAAGATGTTGATGTGTTAATTAAAAGCAATATATCTCTTGAATTTTTAAGCAAAACAATAGAACAGAGTTCTTTAAATGTTAATTTTGAGATACCTGTTGGGGTTGGTTTTTGTATGTATCTTAAAAGATCAATCATAAAAGAGGTTGGTTTATTTGATGAAGTTTTTGAACGTGGGTATGGTGAAGAAAGTGATTATTGCATGAAGTGCAATCTTTTAGGGTATAAACATATTTTAGTTGATTGCTCGTTCGTATATCACAAAGGCCATGTTTCAATGCTAACGACTGGAGATATAAGTGAATCTAATGATTCAATTGATGCTCATGAGCAGATTATTAAAAAAAGATACGCTAATTATGATGAATTAATCCGTTCTTTTATTAATGACGGTGTTTTTAATAGAATTTCTCAAAACATTATGCAAAACATTATTTCTCTTATGGCGGAAAAGAGAAAAAAAATACTTTATGTAATTCATTCACCAATCAACGGAGAAACAATCGGCGGAACCGAATTTCACGTAAGAGATTTAACCGAGGGATTAGATGATACGTATGCAATTTATGTGCTTTATTTAAAAAATGGCCGTCATTTTGTTGTAGAAGAGTATATTAATGGAGTAAAGACCAGCTATTTATTTGAAGCACCGTTTTTTATTGATAAATTCATGACAACCAATCCTTATCTGTTTAAACTTTATCTTAGAATAATACAGGTTTTTGATATTGATATAGTTCATATTCAACATTTAATAAATCATACCTTTGATGTTATTAATGCCGCAAAATCTATTGGTGTACCGGTCATAATGACTGTTCATGACTATTATTTAGTATCGATTGATTACAATCTTTTATATAGACTTAAACCGAATGGCTACTTTAAAAATTTAACACCAACCGAAGATTATTTTAAAGATAAGTTTAATGTTTCTAATTTTAATAATAAGGTCTGGCAAGAATTAATTATAAGACATTTAACTGCTATAAATTTGTTTATATTTCCATCTGAAATAACAAAAGACGAACTTACTAGAGTTTATAAATTTATTAATAGTAAAAACAAAATTATAGAACACGGTACAAAACCATACGTAAATAAAATTATAACAACCAAAGAAAACAAACGTAAAAGATTTAGTGTTTTATTTTTAGGTTATGTTAATGCTGTTCAGAAGGGATCATACTTTTTAGATGAGGTAATCGGAGAATTATTAAACAACGATATAGAGGTTCATTTATTAGGATCTGCATCAGAATATTGGGGTAAATACGCCGAGTATAATAATTTTTATTCTCACGGCAATTACATTAGAGACGACGTAGTAGCAATTTTAAATCAAATTAATCCAGATTTAATAATTCTTGCTTCACCGTGGCCAGAGACATACTCTTATACTTATTCTGAAGCTTTGCAAGCGCAAATACCTGTTGTTACTTTTGAAATAGGTGCATTTATAGAACGATCAAAAAAATATGGTGCAACCGTTCTTGTTAAGGATGTAACATCAAAAGCACTGACATTAAAAATATTGGAGTTAAGTAAAGACAATAATAAAGTTAAGGAATTAAAAAAACAAGCTAAAAAAATTAAACTTAAAAAATTAAAAGATAACATTGAAGAATATAACGACACGTACAAACAAATTTTAAAAAATAGTCCGAAGCTAAACAATATTTTTTCTGAAGAAGAAATTAATATTATAAAGTCTAGTGCATATAGTTTGTTTGAAGTGCAAAACAATAACTGGGAAAAATATAATGAATTAACAAACGAAAGGCAATTATTAGTTAATCAATTCAACGAACTACAATTAAACATTCAAAGTCTTGAACAGTTTAAGTTAAATGTTAAAACAAGCTTCTATTATAGAGTTTATATTAAGATTAATAAGTTTTATATTTATAAATTAGCTAAAAAGTTTAAAACACGGTTAAGATAAAGTATTATTAGAAAAGAATATATAGTTGGAAATAAAATGAACAAAGTTTTAGTCTGTGAAAAACAATAAAAACATACTTAAACAACCTACTGTTTACTCAGATTTAAGTCTAGTAATACCTACTTTTAATGAAGCGAAAAACATTGTTCCTTTAGTAAGGCAGCTCGATTCATGTCTTAAGGATGTGGCTTATGAAATTATTTTCATAGATGATAGTTCTGATAACACTATAGAAAAAATTATAGAAGTTTCTAAAAAAAATAAACACATATTTTTTGAACATAGAGACAATCAAAGAGGTTTAGCCAGTGCTGTGATTAGGGGAATAGAGTTAGCTCATAGTGAATTTATAGCAGTAATGGATGCAGACATGCAGCATCCGCCATCATTAATTAAAGAAATGTTGAAGGAAGAAATTAAAAATCATTCTGACATAATTATTCCTAGTAGATTTATGCCGGGAGGTGATGATGGTGGTTTATCGGTATGTAGAAAACTAGTTTCTTTTGTAGCGCGTTGGATTGCTCGAATACTTTTTAAATCTATCAGAAAAGTATCTGACCCCACTAGTGGAATTTTTATGTTTAGGAAATCTATCATAAAGAATAAAACATTACGTCCTACGGGCTGGAAAATACTGATAGAGATATTAGTTATTGGTGAATATAAAAACATAACAGAAATTCCGTATAAGTTCCAATCTCGTCGTTATGGTAAATCGAAAATGTCTTTTAGGGAACAAATTAATTATTTGACCCATATTTTTAGTTTATTGTGTAGAAGTCCAAAAGACCGAAGATTTTTTGTTTTTATGTGTGTTGGATTATCTGGTGTTATCGTTAATTTGATCGTTTATGATATTTTGATAAAAATATTTTCGGTTAATGTTTTGTTATCAGGAATCATATCGGCTTCTACAGCCGTTGTTACTAATTTTATTTTAAACGATAAATATACTTGGTGTGAACAAAAAAATGATCAAAAACATCAAAGGTTAATAAAGTATATTGTTGTATCATCACTAGGTATTGCTGTTAATGCATTAATTCTAGCTTTATTGTTTTATGTTTTTTCACTAAATTATCTTTTGTCTAATATAGCAGGAATAGCAGTCTCTTCTATAATGAATTTTAAATTAAATGATATATGGACGTGGAAATATAAAAAAAATGATTGAAAAATTAACTAATAAATTCGATAAAACAGTATTAATAAGTTTTTTTATTATACTTTTTATGGGTATTTTATATATGTTATTGGGAAAAGAATTATTGAGTCAATATAAGATTCCTGTCGGCAATACGGGTATATACATCAATGGAATGTATAAATTTATGTCAGGTGATTTTTCTGCACATGTCAATTTTATCGGTAAGTCACTTTGGGCAGATGCGGGAGAACTGATTTTAGCATTATTAGCTCCAATTTATTTTTTATTTGGTACGAATGGAATATGGTTTTCTTACGGAGCGAGTATTGGTGTCTCGGCTGTTCTTGTATATTTGTTAGCAAGGTTTTTAAAAATCAATAAATTAGCCAGCTTCTTATTAGCAGCTTCAGTATTGGTAAACCCGTTCTTTTTTACTAATTTTATAACCAGTTATGACCCAAATATATATTTTGCACCACTAGTTATTGGAGCTACTTATTTAGCATATAAACATTATTACAAAAGTAGTTTATTATTATTTATTATTGCTTTAACCGTTAAAGATGAGACAGCCATAATTTTAATCTTTTTTGGCCTAGCTCTATGGTTAAAAGATAAAAAATTAAAAAAATTAGGAATTGTAGTTACCTTAACCTCGGTTTGTTACTATATTGTTTATTCCGTTATATTGTCATTCCTGTCAATAAATGGGGCTTCACAGATAGCTTTACATTATTCACAGATTGGTGGAGATAACGGTATGGTTGGAATTATAAAATTTGCTTTTTATAATCCGTTATTAATAATTAAAAAATTCTTTAGTAATATTGTTTATTTGTTTAAGACTTTGTTGCCCACTGGTTTTTTACCATTATTGGGTAGTGTGTATTTAATACCGTTAGGCGCAGCATTACTGATTAATATGTTAGGCAATAATACTGGGCTTGGTAGTCTCATGACTAAAACAAATTTTGAGTTTACTTTATTGGTCGTACCAATAGCTATATTGGCCACCATAGATGTAATTAAAAAATTTTCATCAAAATATTCAATTATACTAAGTTGTTTAATCCTAATAATTAGCCTAGCATATTTTTATCATGGTTATATCCTTTATGTTAAAAATAGCTCGAATTGGCCTAGCAGTTCTATTAATGCCGCTAATAATTTACACCAAGAATTACTACCCAATAAAAATAATATTGCTTTTTATGGGCAGAATGATACTGTCATGCATTTTATTAATTTTCCTAATACGTTTGTTGTTACGAACAATTTATTATCATCTACAATTATCTCAAAAAACAATAAACAATCTATGGTTATAGCATATGTACCTGGCATTCAAAATGATGCAGCTCCTTTAAGATTGCCTAAAGAGTTAGCTGCTTTAAATTTTCAAGAAGCTCTTAAGCCGCTTCAAGATAATAAATATATTCACGCCTATTGGATTAATGAAAAAATTGTAATAAAGAATAAAGAAAATTATGTTCAACCGACAGGATTAAAATTAATGAATTGGATGTGGCAAAAAAACTCAGGTTATTATACAGTGAGTTTTAATCTAGCGCCTGGACAATATTCTATGCACAATACTAGCGGGCAAACAATTTTTATTAATCAAAACAATCAGACAAAACAATCAATTATTAAGAATCATTTATTGACAATAATAGGGGGATATACCACTCCAGTAAGTTTTAGTATAGCTTCTAATTCTAAGTATTTGCCCAATCTGATAATTAAAAAACTTGGCACATAATGAGGTTGTAATATTTTTAAGATAACTCTAAGAAAATATAATACGCATGATAATAAGGCCATTACATAAAAAAACAACCTGGAATAAATACAAGCTATATATTCTCATCTTTTTACTTTATTGTCTTATTGCATTTATTTTTACGTTTCCATTATTATTACCAAGCAATATGTCTAATTTTTTGGTTGATTTGCCTTCCCAACATTCATGTAATGATTCATGTCAATTTATCTGGCAAATGGTTTATATAAAAAAAATGATATTTTCTCATTTTTTCTACTCTAATTATCAATTATTTCCCAAAGGAATTGATATGGCTTACACGACACTCGTATACCTATTAGTGTTGTAACCATTCCGTTAACATATTTTTTTAACGTAATCGCAGTTTTTAATTTTTCGATGATTATGTCGCTAGTATTATCGGCTTTTGCTGGATTTTTATTATTTAAATATTTAACAAAAAATACTTTTGGTTCTTTTATAGGAGGAATTTTATATGGTTTTTCGCCCTATCTTATGAATCAATTTGCTGTTGGACACCTTAATTTGATAGCAGGTTATTTTATTCCTATTTATATTTTATGCCTATACCATATTTTAAAGAATAGTAGACGTCTTAATTTTATTTGGTATGGTCTAGTTTTTGGACTGTTATTTTTTCTTAATTTAATAACTTCGATTGAATATGGAATAAGTCTACTTTTATTTAGTATCATATTCCTCATTTTGTATGCTTTATTCGTAGACAATATATACAAATTTAAAAAATATAAATACTCTATATACTCTTTAGCTATAGGAGCATTGACAGCTGTTATGTTGTATCTCCCGTGGATATATTACTTGAAGTTTAGTAGCTTATCTTTAAGTAGTGCTAATATACATGCCTTAGGTTCTAGTATTGGGGGTAATCAGTATAACCGTTTGCTTAGCTTTTTAGATATACCGAATTTGTCTGCCATACACATGTCTACTTTCATCGGACTTGGAGCAATAATTTTAATTCTAATAGTTTGGAAAAATAGAAAACACAACAAAGATATTAAGCTATGGCTAACGTTATGGGGGTTCTTTTACGTCTTATCCTTAGGTTCTTTTTTGTCTATGTCTGAAATACCTGGTAATCATACAAGCTTTATGATGCCTTTTTATTTAATTAGTCAAATACCATACGTTAATGCGATATTACCTTATCGCTTAACAATTTATGTTATGTTAGCTACGGGGTTGTTGGTGGCATTCTTCTTTGAAGATTTCTATAGAAGGTTCTTAAATTTTAAAGCTATTCATCATAAAAAATATTTAAAATATCTGGTTTTAATATTAATTAGTGCAGTTCTAATAGTAGAAATATTTCCTAAACCTTTTATTTTATATAAACCTAATCTACATCAGAAGACATACAATTACATAACTCGTAAAACACCACCTAAGTCTACCTTGCTAGAAGTACCTTTTACGCAACGTCAAACAACTATATTTTCAATTGAAGATACTTTATTCATGCTGTATCAGGCCAATGAGGGTTTATCTTATAAGACAATGTCAAGTTATGTGCCGGCATATTCAGCTAGTCAGCAAAAATACTATTACAGTATTCACCTATTGCGTAATATATTTAATTTAGAAAATGATACTACTACCAGTTTTTCTATTACAAAACCAGAGTTGATAGATTTTATTAAATTTTTCAATATTCATTCCATAGTTATACATAAAAATCAAACAAAAAACTATAATACTTTAGTTAATGGCTTCTCTAAAGATCTCGGCTTACCACCCCAGACTTTAGATAAAGGCAACATATCTTTTTTTATCATTAACCCTAGTAAATATAAGTCATATAATATCAATGAGAACTTTTGGTTAGATCATGGTAAATATAGCTATATATTTTATGAAGGATGGGGAACTTATCATCTTAATCCTCAAAATAAAACAGGTTTTGTTAGTACTGACGGAAAAGTAGCCAATATTGAAATTCCCAATTCTTGTAAAGCTATTAATATAACCATAAGTTCAAACATAAAAACAAATGTTTTGATAAAATACGGAACAAATACAAAAAACATCACTGTGTATCCTAAAATAGAGAGTCAAATCATTGATATGAAATTAATTCATAGTAAAAATACAGTTTATTTATTTTTAAATAAAAACGTCAAATTAAATGTATATAACCTTAGTTGTATTAACTAAAATAACAACTTGCTTAGATTATAAGCATTAGCGAAATATTTGTTGTTTATTTGTTTTAGTTTTTGTTATAATTAAAAGTACTAAATGAATGAATTTAATAAAATAAAAAACTTTAATATAAATAAATTAAATGTAGCAGTTTTTTTATTGGTTGTTTTAGTTGTTTTTGGTTTCTTTATGTTTAAAACCCATAAAGCGTATGCTTTTACACCAGATTATGTAGCAGCTAACTTAATAGATAACGGTACTTTGCTGAATAATCAGACTATGAGTGTTAATGCCATTCAAACTTTTTTAACAAATGAAGGAAGTGGTCTAGCTAACTATTCTGATGTAGAAAGTTGTGATGCTGCCACTCAGCCATATTATCCTCATTGTGGTCAAACTCTTCCAGCTTCTCAGTTGATTTATGATGTATCGCAAGCTTATAGTATTAATCCGAGAGTAATTTTAGCTGAAATTGAAAAAGAGCAAAGTTTAGTAACTGATCCTACACCGACTTCGTCTCAACTTAATTGTGCTATGGGATATAATTCGTGTAGTGGTTATTCTGGTTTCTTTACTCAAATAGATAATGGTAGTTGGCAGTTAAGAGCTGATTTTGAATTAATGAGTGGTAATGATTATTGGGGATATACACCATCTAGTTATCCTTGTGCATCGGCTAATCCAAATTATTATAATAATGGCTTATATCCTGGTAATACAGTAACTTTTGTTGATTCTGGCGGAACGGCTGAAACTCTTGTGCTAGCTAATGCCGCCACGGCAGCTTTGTATTGTTATACGCCTTATGTAGGACCTGCAAGTGTAACTGGCTATTCTGGTAATTATAACTTTGTTTATTATTATCAATTATGGTTTGGTTCTACACAAACCTCAACGGCTTATGCTTGGAATTATGAAAGTCAAGCCGTATATACCTCGTCTTCTTATACAACTCCATATAATACTAATGTAGTTAATGTTCAGCCTGGTCAAAAAGTTTATGCTCAAGTTGTAGGTCGAAACGTTGGATACGAAAATTGGCAACAATCTAATATGCACCTAGGCACAGATTTTCCAGAAGACTCACCAGATTCTTTCTATAATTCGAGTTGGTTAGATTCTACTCGTCCTGGTGGTATGACAACGTCTACTGTATCACCTGGTTTTTCGGCTACCTTTGATTTTTCCATGACTGCACCGCAAAAAACTGGCACTTATACAGAGTATTTTAATTTGGTTGCCGACGGAATAACTTGGCTTAATGACCCGGGTCTATATTTTAAAATTAATGTCGTTAATCCTCAACCTATTAGCAACAAAACAAATACTGGTTTAGTTGATGGTCAAAAAATTTACCCGGGTCAGTATTTATTATCTCCAGACGCTCAAACGTCATTTAACTTAATGACAAATGGTGATTTAATTGAATATCAAAATTATCTACCAGTTTGGTCAAATAATATTAATATTTCCAATCCAGGGTACTTAATTTTACAAACCGATGGTAATTTAGTCGAATATAATACTAGTGGTACAGCTGTTTGGAATGCCAATACGGCGGGTAATAGTGGAGACACTTTAAGTCTTTTAACAAATGGCAATATAGTTATTAATAGTTCATCGGGAACGCTCTTGTGGTCAACTGGGACTATCTCAACTACCAATCATTTAGATATGGCTAATACAGAATTACCGGTAGGTAGTTATATGTTTCCCGGTGAATACATTCAACCAGCTAATGAAAAATACCGACTACAATTACAAACCGATGGTAATTTAGTCGAATATAATTCGTCCTGGCAACCAATTTGGGCATCTAATACTAGTGGACAAAGCGTAGCAGCCTTGGCAATGCAATCAGATGGTAACTTAGTACTGTATAATTCGTCCTGGCAACCAATTTGGGCATCTAATACTAGTGGTATAGCTGGAATAAACGGTTTGATTGTTCAATCAAGTGGTATACCAACTATTTGTAATAATAGTTTTAGTTGTTTTATGTGGTCTAATAATGGTTTTAATAGCTATCTATTTGAAGGTCAATCAATTAAAACTAGTAATGGACAATATAAATTAATTTTACAAACCGATGGTAATTTAGTCGAATATAATTCTATTGGTCAACCCCTCTGGGACTCTAATACGCATGGTTTACCAGTAGCGTTTGTTGTTTTTCAACCCAACGGTAATTTAGTTATGTATTCAACTTCATTACAGCCTCTTTGGGCTTCTAATACATATAATAGTGGTGCTCATAACTTCGTCTTACATGGCAATGGTAATATTACTTTAGATAATAATAATTTTCAGCAACTCTATACTACTAATAGTTATCAAAATTTAATTTAAATTATCTAAAATATTTTGAGCACTTTTATTCCAGTCAAATTGATGGAATAGAGTAGTGTTCCTAGTTAATTTATTTTTGTAGTTAACATTATTTTTTAAAAAAAAGTTTATTTTATCGGTAATTTGATCTAGATTCTTTTCATCTACGAAAAATTCTGAATGATTGGTAATTTCATTTAAGGATGAATTATTAGCAATAATGACTGGTGTCCCACAAGATAAAGCTTCTAGTGGTGGCATACCAAAACCCTCATAAAATGGTATAAAAATTAATAAATTAGCACCACTTAAAACAGCTGGTTTGTCTTGATCGGTTAATGGTGGTTTTGGAGTAATAATTTTATAGCCAGCTTTAATTTTTTGATTAATAACATTTATTAATGTTTCTTTTTTCCATCCACCAGATCCAAAAATTACTAAACTTAACGATTGATCTTGATATTTATCAACATAATTACAAAAAGCTGTAATAATAGACAAAATGTTTTTACGTGGTTCTAGATTTGATATAGATAAAACGTATTTTTCTGGTAAACCATATTTTTTTCTTATTTTGGTGATTTCATTTTTTGTTCTAGGATAAAATAAGTTTTTATCGGTAGCTGGATAAGCGATAATTAGCTTGGCTTCATTAATCAAAAATTTTTCTTTTAAATCGTTTTTGGAGTTTTCTGAAATAGTAATTATTTTATAGGCGTTTTTTAAAGTTTTGGGTAAATTTTTGTGTAAATAAGCTACATTTTTATCTTCACCGTATTGCGGAAAAAGTTCAAAAGTAATGTCATAAATAATTGGAACAGCTAAGCTATTAATAAGTTTTGATGAAATAAACTTAGGAAATATATATATTCCATGACCGAAAAATAAATCTAAAGGAGGCAATAAATTACGGTGAAATAGAGCATTATAATACCTAAGTTTAATTGGCAAATAGACAACCTGTATATTATTTAAATTTAATTCCTTAAGTTGATTTTTTTTATCAAAACATATAAGCAGCTTTATTTTAAAATTATTTTTATAAATCGGATTATTCAATAATTCATCCAGCGACTTAATAATATTGAAACAATACTGTCCAATTCCGCTAAAATGATCTTCTACTAAGACGTTACCGTCTATTACTATATGGTTCATTGTGTTGATTATTATCTCATATTATAAGATAATTTATTAATATATATGTCTAATAAAAAGAAAAGACTATTAATGATAGGTTCTTACCCAATTGTTAAACCAATTCATGGTGGTCAAAGACGTAGTTACGAACTTTTAAAAAATTATCTAAAACTTGGTTTTGAAGTGGAATTTATTGGTGCCTACCTTGAGTCGAATTATTCAAAAGATAAACGAGGCGTTAACGATATTGTAATTAGTAACAAAATTTATCACGATAATTTAAACTTTATGAATTATTTGGTTGGTTTTGAGGCAAGAGAAGATATTATTATACCCAAACTGATTATTAATTTAAAAAAATTATCCAATAAATTAAATAATACTATTAATAATTTTGATATTATACATTTTGAACAACCTTTTATGTTTCAAGCAGTCAATAAAAAAATTCTTGAAAATAAAACAGTAATTTTTGGTTCTCATAACATAGAAGAAGATTTATTCGATCACTTATTAGCCAAAAAATATGTTAAAAAAATAACTACCGATTTATTAAAATTTGGTAAATTTGTAATTGTCTGTTCAGAAAACGAGAAACAATATTATTTAAAATTAGATAAGTACAAACAAATTATTGAAATACCTAACGCTGTTAGCCCAAAATCCGTTGATCAGTTTGGTCAAACAAAAATTAAGAATTTATTAAATAAAGAAAAAATAAAACAGTATTTATTGTTTGTTTCATCAGCCCATGAACCTAATTTTAATAGTTTTATGAAAATCATAGGCTTTAAACTTGGTTTTTTGGATGATGAACAATTTATTGTGGTGGCGGGTAATTTAAGCTATTTAATGAAAATAAAACTAGCTGAATCTAATGATCCAAGATCAATAATTATTGAGAATAAAGTTAAATATTTTTTTGAATTAAATGATCAAGAACTACAAGCTTTAATTGATCAATCAACCGGCATTATTTTACCAATTGTTTATGGTAGCGGATCTAATTTAAAAACCGCAGAAGCACTTTATTCTGGTAAAAATATAGTAGCTACTAGTTTTGCGTTTCGTGGCTATGAACCATATATGAAATTTGCTAATGTTAAAATCGCTGATAATTCAGATGATTTTACGAATTATATGCAACAAATGTTCAATCAAAAAAACCTTCCAGTGGCTTATGATAAAAATAAATTAACTTGGCAACATAGTTTTAGTCAAAATAATAAAAAATTAAGAGAATTAATCAATGAGTAAAGTTTATTTTGATATAACTGATTTAATTAATTGGCCAGGTAATTTAACTGGTATTCAACGAGTTAGTTTTAATTTAGCCATTAGATTAAAAGATGAAATACCGGACGCTCAATTTGTTAAATATAATAAATATATAAATAAAATAGTTGAAGCCAATTTAAACGAAATTGATTATTATAATAATTATAAAAACAAAGATGATAAATATAAGTTCAATCATCATGAAACATTTAAATATAAAATTATTCAATCAGGAGTCTATGATTTAGGTAAAAGGTATTTGCCGTTATATTTAAAAATCTTAATAGTTAAAATTTATAAAATAAAAAGTTTTTATTTTAAAAAAATTATTAACTCTTTAAAAAAACAATCAGCTAAAAATACAAAGGAAATAATTTTTAAAAAAAACGATGTTTATCTTTTAACAGCTGCTAATGATAATTGGAATTTAGAAGGAGTAGTGGCTATTTTAAAAGAACAAAAGAAAATAAATAATATTAAAATAGTTCATATTATTTATGATTTAATACCAATTCAGTTTAGTCAATTCTTTGGATCTAACGGTCAGTTTTCTAAACGATACACTAATTATTTGTTTGAAATTATTAAACTATCTGATCAATTAATAGCTATTTCAAAATCAGTTAAATTAAATTTATTAGATTTTATTAAATCAACAAAATTACCAAACAAGCCAATCAATGTAATTAGATTGGGTGATGAAATAAATCCTAATCAAAATTTTAAATTCGAGATTAATGATACTGATGAACCGTTTATTTTAGCGGTTGGTACTTTTGAAGTTCGGAAAAACTATCTTTTATTATATATGGCTTATAAATTAGCTGAACAGGAAAAAATTAAGTTACCCAAATTAATTATTGTTGGTAAATTTGGTTGGTTAGTTGAAAACTTAAATTATTTAATAAAACATGATTATCTTCTGGAAGATAAAATTATTATCAAACATAATGTTTCTGACGAAGAATTAAGTCAATTATATAAGAATTGTCTTTTTACGGTCTATCCATCGATTTATGAAGGTTGGGGATTACCAATTGCTGAATCTTTAGCTTATGGAAAAATGTGCTTAGCTTCTAGCACATCATCAATGCCAGAAATTGCTGGTCAATTAATTGAATATTTTAATCCATATGATGCAGCCCATTTATTAAAATTATTAGAACAATACAATAATGAAGCTTTATTAAGAAAAAAAGAACTAGAAATTAAAAATAACTATAAAATAACAACATGGGATAAAACAGCCAAACAATTTTACAAGTTTGTTGTTAAATAATTTTTTATGAAAAAAGTTATTGTCGATATACAAGTTTTACAGACCAATGCTTTAAAGAGAGGTGTCGGTAATTATGTTATTAATTTGATTAATAATCTTGACTTTAATAACTTAGAAGTTTATTTATTAGTAAATTTAAAATTAAAAAATTATCAAGAAATTTATTCGTTGTTTGATGATAAACCAGTTAAGTTTTTAAAACTTAGATTACCGAAACCAAAAAATGGTGGTGATTTTTCAGAAAAATATCAAAAAAAACTAACTAAAAAACTAACTAATTTATTTAAAGATAGTCAGGCTTATTTTTTATTACCGAATATTTTTATGTTTGATTTTTATGCCGATTTTCCAGATGATTTTAGACCAATGATTTTAGTTCATGACATTATTCCACTAGTATTATGGAATTTACTAGGAAAATACTTTCCACCGCAATTTTATTTTTCGAGATTTAAGCTTTTTTATGAGGCAGATATTATTTTTACCAATTCCAACACCACCAAACAAGATTTAATTAATTATATTGGAATTGATAAGACAAAATTAGTTAATTTAAATGGTGGTGCTACTTATAATAAAGTTATTAAAAAACCATCTTTTTTAGGCGAAGAATTATTATATATCTTATTTCCAACAGGCGAGATGGTACATAAAAATAATGAAATTATAGTCAAAGGTTTCGAAAAATTTAATAAAATAAATAATAATAAATTTAAATTAATTATTACTTCGTTTTTTAGCCAAGAGAATAAAGATAATTTACTAAAATTAAGTCAAAATATTATATTTAGTGGGAATGTTTCAGAACAAGAATTAGCTTATTTATATCAAAAAGCTAAATTAGTTGTATTTGGATCATTATATGAAGGATTAGGTCTACCAGTTTTAGAGGCTGTTTACTATCAAAAACCAATTGTTTTATCTGATATTCCAGCTTTTAAAGAAATAGATAATCAACAAGATGCTTTTTATTTTTTTAATAAAAATAATTCAAATGAATGTGCTAAACAATTAAACTTAGCCAATAATCAACGTTATTTTTTAAAAAAAAGATTAAGTTATAATAAAATTCTTAAAAAATATTCATGGAAAACAACTGGTAGAATTTTTAGTCGATCAATTTTAAATAATTTAAAAAACTCTCAACAAATTCAAATTAAGTTAAAGTCAATTGCGATTGTATCGCTTTATCCGACGGTTAATATCGATTTTTATCATCGACTAGAGCCACTTTATAGCTTATTAAGAGATCAGTATTTAGTGGATTATTATTTTATTCCACACAATAATCAAACCACCTCAAGACCTAGTTTCCTGGATTATGTTAATTTAGGTCAACAGCTCAATATTAATCAATTAAATAAAAAGAAATATTCAATAATAATTTATTGGTTTGATTATAAAACTTTTAAAAATCAAAAAATATATAATTTATTAAAACAATGTCCTGGATTTGTTATGATTGATTCTAAACAGTATGTTAATCGTGATGATCAACAGATAATTAAAAATATTTCGACAGGATTTTTAGCAGTTAATGATAAAAGTAATTTAAAAATTTTACGTCTAATTGATCAATCTATTAAAAATTAAAATATTTTAATTTTAAAGCCAGGATCAACCATAAAATTAATTCTTTTTTCTCGTTTAATTTTAAATTTGTAAGATTCATTCCACCATTCAGCAATCTTTTGACCATCATTATACATTACTGCCGAGTCAACTATATATTTACCATCGCGAAATATATTAGGAAATTCGAATCGTGCTGTAACTTCTTGATTTTTTTTAATTTTACCAGTTTTAACATGCTCTAGTTTTGTGTTAGTGCCAGTAATTTCTGTTCCAGAAGATTCTCGAATTCTAATACTAAAAACTGGATTTTCAAAATCTTGTTTAAATTTTGTTAAGATCGATATTTTAATTAAGTCTTTTGTTTGCTCAGAAGTTATTTTTTTAATAGTGACGGTATGATTTCCCCAACGATTATCTTTGTCTTTAGTATCATCTTCATCCTTATTAGAAAAAAGTTTTAAATAACTTTCTGTAACTTTAGAGGTTGAACCAATAATTTGCATTTGACTACTTTCAATGAGCATGGCTCTTGAACAATATTCTCGAATAGCATCCATGCTATGACTAATGAATACAACAGTTATACTTTTGTCATTTTTTATTTGATTGAAATAATCAAAACATTTAGTTTGAAAATCTGAATCACCAACTGCTAATACTTCGTCGAAAATCATAATATCAGCTTTAGCTCTAATTGCCATTGAAAAGGCTAGTCTAATTTGCATACCCGATGAATAGTTTTTTAATTTTTGATCCATAAATGGCCTAAGTTCAGCAAAATCTACAATACTGTCATACATTGACTCGGTTTCTTGATGGCTAAACCCCAGCATAGCCCCATTTAAATAAACGTTTTCTCGTCCACTGAGCTCAGGATTAAAACCAACACCAAGCTCAATAAAAGAGACTAATTTACCGTTTACAGTTACTTTTCCGGTAGTTGGTTGATAAAT
>JAJZWG010000048.1 GCA_021846795.1 bacterium | reverse complement strand
TATTTCATAAAAAATAAAGTAGGGCTTTCTCGGCCCTACTTATTCAATTAACCAGTGATCAGTTTTAATTTAAGAGAACATCATAGTGGTTTGTGATTCTGGCCACATATACTCCATAAAACGTCGACCCTTAGAACTAAGTGTTAACCAAATATCAACTTTCGAAACCGCTTTAACTTTTATTAAACCTTTATGCTGTAAAGCTTGAATGATATGTTTTAACTGTTTGCGATCAAATCGTAAGGTTTCTTCTAGTGAAACTAGATCATCTTCACCATCTTCACTAATTTGTTGCAAAACTAACAAATAATCTTTATGCAAAGATAGAACTTTCATAATTTTCGCCCTCCTTTTTAAGTATTAGCCTAAGCTAATACTTAATAGATTAAACCTCCAACCTAAATAATTACTTAAAAATTTAGAAATTAATTTTTAATCTGTTAAAATATTATCGTGGAACAGGTGGATAATCGACAATCAGTCAACAAATTAAACTCTCTTAGAGCAGCTGTATTGGGTGCCAATGATGGTATCGTATCAGTAGCCGGCATTATACTTGGAGTTGCTGGAGCTAATCATAGTACTAGTATAGTTTTTATGGCTGGTTTAGCGGGTTTACTAGCAGGTGCTTTTTCTATGGCTACCGGTGAATACATATCTGTTAGTTCTCAACGCGATACTCAAAAAGCAATGCTCGAAAATAAAAAATTCGAACTAGAAAACGATCCTGAAGGTAATTTTCAAGAATTAATTAATTTATACCAAAAAAAAGGCTTATCTAAAAAAACTGCTACTTTAGTAGCCCAAGAATTAACAGATCAAGATGCTTATAAAGCACATATTGATATCGAACTTGGTATTGACCCTGACGATCTCAATAATCCAATTTCAGCCGCCTTAGCTTCAGCAATATCATTTACTATCGGTGCCTTAATACCATTACTAGCTATTACTCTTTCACCTCTAAACTGGAAAATTCCACTAACATTTCTAGCAGTCTTAATCACTCTTTCAATCACCGGTATTATTAGTGCTCATATTGGTGGTGCTAAAAAAACGCCAGCCACTCTCAGGATTATTCTTGGT
Organism: bacterium; assembly: GCA_021846795.1. Taxonomy (GTDB): domain Bacteria; phylum Patescibacteriota; class Saccharimonadia; order Saccharimonadales; family UBA4665; genus JAJZWG01. The sequence goes on along the minus strand of JAJZWG010000048.1, from coordinate 3,271 downwards.
GGAATCATCGCTATCAGCATTACTTATTTAATTGGTAGTTTAATTGGTAGTCACTTGCATTAAACAATTTAAAAAAAATAAAATTTTATGATATATTAATGAAACTATGGTGGTTAAAAAGAATAAAGTTTTTAATATATATAATCTTATAGCTCTTACGGTTGTAGCATTCTCTTTAATTGGTTTAATATTATTAAAGAAAAATCAACCAAAATTGCCACCTCACTATAATGGTAATTTTAATCTTGATAATTCATTAAGCGTAAGAACACCTCAAACATTTAATCAACTAACAAATAAATCAATTAAAAATCCAACTATCAATGGTCAAAAATATTCTTTACTTGTCAATAATAATTACAATCCTGTTAACATTACTAATAATTCTCTTCAAACAAATACTACTGAATTGTCTCAAAATAATAATAATTTACAGTCTGGACCTAGTTACGAAAATCCAGCCATTCAGAGTCAAATTTACTAAATCCTAGGCCAAATCACTAAACCAATTAATTGTTCTTGACTAATTAAACCAAAAAAACGAGAATCACGACTAAATTCTGGATTATCACCTAATAAATATAACTGATCTTGTTCAACCCACTTAACTCGTTTAATAATTTCTAAACGATCATAATAACAAATTACCACGCGACCAGTTAATTTGGTTGGTTTATATTTAATGGCTATAATTAATTGCCCAGGCGAAAGACTGGGTAACATACTTTGACCATCAACTCGACGAATTAATAAAAAATTAAGCTTGTTTAGTTTTTTGAAAAATTTCACTAATTTGATCAATTAATTCAAGTAATTTGTCGGCTTCTTCAACATTTTGATGACTTTTACATAAACTAGCTTGTTTGATAGTTCGCCAAATTAAATCATGTAATTCGGGAAAATTTTCTAAATGAGCTGGTTTAAAATAATCAGCCCATAATATCATTAAATGTTGCTTAACTAATTCAGCTCTCTGTTCCTTAATAATAATAGCTCGAGTTTGATTATAGCTATCCAAACCATCATATTTTTCCATAATCGCTTTAATTGATAAAGCTTCAATTCTAGCTTGTTTGGGATCATAAACTCCGCAGGGTAAATCACAGTGTGCATAAACAGATTTTATTTTAAATAATTTCATTTTGCCTCCTTTTTATATCTTTATTATAAACCATAACTAACTTATTTTATGATGATTTCGCCAATGATTAATAGCTTGATGGTTACCACTCAATAAAACTTCAGGTACTTTTAAGCCAGCATATTCAATTGGCCTAGTGTACTGTGGATATTCTTTGGTTTGATCATCTAATTGAAAAGATTCATCAAGAGTACTTGAACTTCCACCTAAAACTCCAGGTAACAATCGAATAACCGAATCAACGATCACCATAGCCGGTATTTCACCGCCGGTTAATATATAATTACCAATTGAAAATATTTCATCAACAAAATAAATAATTCTTTCGTCGTATCCTTCATATTTTGGACAAATTATTAAATAATTCGTTTTAGTTTGACTTAATTTAATAGCTTCAGATTGTAAATAAGTTTTACCTCGTGGTGATGGTAAAATAACTCGTAAATTAGGTTCTTTTTTTTTAATATAATTAATTAAATTAATGATCGGTTCTGGTTTTAATACCATACCGTCACCACCACCATAAGGTAGATCATCAACTTGTTTTCTTGGTCCTAAACCAAAATCCCTTATATTAATTAAACTATAATCAAAAACACCCAAATTTTTAGCTTTCAACAACATACTTGACGACAATAATTGATCGAAAACTTCCGGGAAGAGACTGGCTAAATAAAATTTCATTTTTAATTAAACGTCAAGATCGTCAAATTCAGCTAGTTCCTTTCGAGTTTTTTCAAAACGATCTTCTTCAACTAATTGATTAGGTGTCACTTCTTCAGGTGTATCTAATAATTTTTCACCTTCGGATTTAAAATCAGAGTTATCAACTGATGATGTTCGATTTCTTTCGGATTGATGATTATGATCAGAATTATCGACTATTTTTAAATTGTATCTGGCGTCATTTTTAGTACCCAAAGCCCTTAGTAAAGTTCTAATACTTTGGGCTGTAACACCATGTTTACCAATAACCCGTCCTAAATCTTCTGGATCAACCGTTAATTCTAATAAAACACCCTTTTCATCGATAGTTCTTTTGACTTCTATTTTATCTGGATTGCTGACTAAAGCTTTAATCACATATTCAACAAACTGCTGATCAATACTACTCATTTTAGACTCCCTAGATTAAGTTGATTAATAAATTAATTATACCAAAAAGATCAAAAAATTTAAAAAAGCTGGTTTATTCTTTATCGCTTGAAGCTACCGAAACTTCAACTGCTTCTTTTTCGACTACTTCTTCGGTTGTTTGAGATTGATTTTTTCTTAATTTTTCTCGATTTTTAATTGATCGATTTTTAGGATTTGATGGTTTTACCCAGTTAGGTAATTTAATTTTTTGTTTTTGTAACAAATCAACCACTTTTTCAGAAGGCTGAGCACCATGATCTAAAAAAAATTTAACTTTTTCTTGATTAATTACTGTATCTTTAGAATGAGGGTCATAATGACCAACCAAAGCTACAACTTTACCGCTAGTTGGAGTTCGTCTTGAATCCTGGACAACTAAACGATAAAAAGCTCTGGATTTACGTCCATTTCTTTGTAATCGAATAACTAACATATACTTATTATTTTTTTCCTTCTTACGTACTATTACACTATCTTGATAATTCTATAAGTATCATCGAAGATTGTCAAATATTTCAATCTTTTTAATGTCTTATAACTTGATGATAATGTTTTTCTAAAGCATCAATAGCTGCTTGTTGTTGAGCTAATTGTTTAGAAGGCCCAATGCCTTGACCAATTATTTTATTGTCGGCAAAAACTGCTACCATAAAAATTTTATCATGGTCGGGTCCTGTTTCTGAAATAACCTTATAGAAAGGTGTGGCTAACTCTTGACTTTGCACGACTTCCTGTAATTTTGATTTTGGATCAACCCAAGATCCAGTTGATAAAATATCGTTTAAAGTGACGATAAGATTATCTTGAATAAATTTTTGTACAACCTGATAACCTTGATCTAAATAAATAGCTCCTATAACCGCTTCAAAACAATTAGCTAAAATCTGATCACGAGCTCGTTGACTACCTCTTTTTTCACCTTTAGAAAGTCTTAAATAATTTTCAAAACCCAACTTTTTAGCTATTGAGCCAATACTTTCAGTTCGCACTAAA
>JAJZWG010000005.1 GCA_021846795.1 bacterium | reverse complement strand
TTTTAATCCATTCAATCCAATCCCTTTTTTTCTTAATAACATTATTAATAAAAGCCCTAAAGAAATAAAAGAAAACTGGATTGGTATAGACGAAAACACTGCCATTATAATCGAAAATAATTATATTAAATTAGGTAATGGCCACGCTACAATACATTCTGGACAAAAAAATAATATAATCTAAAATCAACTATAAAGATTAATCATTAGTTTTTATTCATCAAATAGCTCTAATTGAGCAGTTATAATTTTACCAATTTCATTTGAATTATTTTCTAATCTAGTCAAAGGATTAACTTCTTTTGGAATAAATGGATTTTGCTTCGGACCCCATGGTTCGCCCCAACCTTGTATATTACTATTTGTCGGCAATATTAATTTGTCTAGTTGTGTCTTTTTTTGCATAAAATTCTCCTTTTATTTCAATAAAAAAAGAACTCGTGGTTGAGTTCTTTTTTATTTGTTTTTTTATAAATTGTTAAGTCTCAACCACTTCAAAAGTTGCTAATAATATTCAGCATAATGAAATATTTGAAACCCATAAAACAAATTGTATATCTAGTAAAAAATTCTGTCAATAAATTTGCACTTATCTACTCCGTCGTGCAAACACTTTCCTATCTAAAACAGTTATTCTTACTATATTATTTAAAAATTATGTAATTTAAAAAACTACAAGATAAAGGATAATAAATTGACGTTAGGTAGTGAACCACAACAATTTATTGATAAAAAAGATTAAATATGCTAAAATTACAAGATTGTTTTTTGAATAAATCATTTTAGCTAAGTTATTATTTTGATTTTATCGACTACAATTTTAATAATAACTAAACTAAAGGACTTATTCATGTCTTATTATCAACGTAATAAAAAAAATCATCAAACTAATCGTAAAAGAATGTCATCAAAGCAAATTGATATTAATCAATTTGTCAAAAAAGCTACAATTTCAACTAAAGCCATTTATCAAAATATTCATTCCTTTACGGATTTCATTTTAGATCCAAGATTAAATCAAAACATCAATCAACTAGGACTCATTAAACCTACTCCAATTCAAGATCAAACTATTCCAGCTGGTTTAAATAAACAAGATATAATTGGTATTGCTAATACTGGCACCGGTAAAACTGCCGCTTTTTTAATACCAGTTATTAATCGACTAATTAATGAGAAAGATGCTTATGCTATTATTATGGCACCAACTAGAGAATTAGCCGAACAAATCCAACAACAATATAGACAATTGGCAAAAAACACTAAATTGGTTGACGCTTTATTAATTGGCGGTATCGGGATTATGCCTCAAATAAGACAACTAAAATATAAACCAGAAATTATTATTGGCACACCAGGTCGAATTAAAGATCATATTAACCGTCAATCTCTTAATTTAGATCAATTTAATATTGTTGTATTAGACGAAGTGGATCGTATGTTAGAAATGGGTTTTGTGGAAGATATTAAAGCAATTATTAAACTCACTAAACCTCAAAGACAAAACTTTTGTTTTTCGGCTACCCTAAATCCATCTATTAAATCTATTATAACTACCATAACAAATGATCCACTCTATATAACAATTAATAGTTCTAAAACTAGTGAAAACGTTAATCAAGACATAGTTAAATATTCTAGTAATTTAGATAAAATTAATAAATTACATGATCTATTGATCCAAAAAACAGCAACTAAAGTTTTAATCTTTGATGACACTAAAAGAAATGTTGAAAAATTAGCTATAGATTTAGCTTCAAGAGGGTTTTTAACTAATTCAATTCATGGTAATAAAAGTCAATATCAAAGACAACAAGTTTTACAGCAATTTAAAGATAATAAAATTAATGTTTTGGTTGCAACAGACGTAGCGGCTAGAGGTTTAGATGTCCATGATATTAGTCATGTTATTAATTATTCTTTACCTCAAACTTTTGATGATTATATACATCGCATTGGTCGAACTGGCCGAGCTGACAAAACCGGATCAGCTTTAACTTTTGTAAATCAATAATTTATATTGACAATTAATAATAATCATGTTAGTTATAATATAACCATGTCTGAATCTAAAAATTTTCCAGAAAATAATTTTTATCAATCCAATTACCCTAATAATTTAAGAGTTGACAACAAGAGTGATACCTTTACTGATGATAATGAAAATGTTTATATCTATCCTAAAGAATTACATGATTTTGAAATCACTCAAAAATTAATTGATAAAGGTCTTAGTGTTGCAAAAATTATTGACAATCATCAAAATAACCTACCAATCGGACCATTAATTAAATACTCTGCTGGCAATAACTTCATTCCTTTAGCTTATATTTTAAACGCATCAATTAGAACTCCAGACTTGTACGATGACATTGCTCAATCATTTAATTTAATTAAAGATTTTTTTAATCAATTAGAAAAGAATCAAATTAATTTAAAATTATCTAATATTAATGTTAATTTATTTACAATTAATAAAAATAATTCGTCGATTGAAATAATACCGCCTTATCAAGCTTCCAAAGAACCAAATTCTGCAAAAAAATATTTTTCAATTCTTTTAGAAGATATTTTAAATCATTGCAATTCGGATCAAGAACGAAATATTATCAAACAATTAACTTAATTGCTATAATTTCACTATGTTAGAACATGATTTAAGTTATTTTCAAAGTACTGCCAGAGAAAAAGATCGCATTAACAGTAATGAAATTGAAGCTGTTATTGATTGTTTAAATCTAACTAGTCAAGATATACTTCAAGGACAAAAATTTAAACTAAATAAATCTCAAAGCTTAGGTGCATCTGATAGCGCTCATGATGTTTTCTTTTTACAAACTCAACCAAATTCGAATAATATTAAACCAATTATTGTTGCCTGTAAAAGATTTAGACGATCGGAAAATGCCGAAAAAGAAGTTATCAATATAAAAAAAATCAATCGAAAGGGCTTTAAAACATTCCAATTTTTCAATAAAGGTTTATACGAAATAGATGGTATCGGTACTATTTTAACTACCAGATTAATACCCCAGTTCATTACAATGAATCATTTGCCTTGGCGAGATTATTTTTTAGGTCAAAAAGAATTTGTTGATCGGACACAAAAACCTTTAGAAAATATTTCTCAATTTATTTCATCAATGCATTCTCAAGGTATCACTCATGGAGATCTTCAACTGAAAAACATTGGAAAAGATCAAACTAACCAATTTATTGTATTTGATGTTGAAAATTCAATCATAACCGATGAATCTAAAATTAATTCAGCTATTTTTGTCGATTATGTCGGTGAAGATATTAAAACTTTTTTGAAATCTCTTGTCGATAAAGGATTTCTATTCGATTCTACTGATGCAATTTTTTTAAGCGCAATTGACGATTATTTTTTAACCCCATATTTAGAAAACTTAAAAATTAATAACGAGAGTATCTTAAATTTAATCAGTCAAGCTATAGATGATAGTTTAGAAGACAGAATTATACGAAATCACAAAAACTAAAAATACTATAATTTAAAAAATACTTGACTAATTGAATAAGCCAATTTAGCTAAAAATTGATTATGACCAGGTTGATCAATAATACAATAAGTAGTATTTAAAAGATCGTTAAAATTATCAATTAAAATATTATTAGAATTTAAGTTTTGAGAACCATTTAATTTTAGATCCGATAACATCATTTTAATAATTGGATTAGTTAATCTATTCTTTATTTCATCTTTAATTAAAAAATTAATTTTTTCAATTTGATGACTATCAAGATTTTCACTAGCAATATAACTATCAAGATCTTGCCAAGCAATTTTTTCAAAAAAATTAATACCTGTACCATTATTCAACTGTAAGGCAAAAAATTGTTGAGGTGCGATTAATTTTTGATTAGTATAGTTAAAATATTGATTTAAAAAATCCATAACTCTAAATTGCATTAATAAATCTTCAGGCAATAGATGTTTTCCTTTATATTCTTGAATAGTTTTTTGAGAAGAAATTTTAAAAGCAATTTGATCATTATACTCAAACACTAATGAATATACACCACTACCAATTTGTGACAATTGATCTATGTCATAACTACCAGTTGACATTGTTTCAATTAATTCGCCCAGAAAATTAACTATAGATTGATCTCTTTTAATTAATTTTTGACCCGTTAGATTAATTTCATAACCATTAATTAAAGGCTTGAAAACATCAAATTCATTCACCTTTCATTGCTCAACTAATTGACTACGACATTTTTTATTGAATAATGATGGACCTTTTTGACAACTAATTAGTAATCTATGAACAAAATCATCATAAAAATTTCGATCATCTTGTAATAATTCTATTCTTTGTTTTTTCATATCAATTTGTTTTCTTAAGTCTGAAATTAAATCTTGTCTAGACAATTTAAACAATTCGGTTCTTTTATTTAAATCTTTAATTTCATTTCTGACCTTCGGAGATAAATTATCATCTTGAACTCGATCTAGCATTAATTTTATATTTTTATTTTCTTCGTCTTCAACAATACTATCTAAAAATACATTTATTTCTAAATTCTCAAATTTATTTAAATAATCTTTAACAATTGCTAATTCACCTTCGATTGAAGTATTTTTTGTGACACAATTTATAACTAGTGGACAACGACTACAAGCTTCATTCATAACTTAATTTATATAACTAATATAGATTTACGTCAATAGTACTTTTATTAAAATCCCTAAAATTAATTATCGCTATTTTACTACGTAAACTAAATTACCTAATAATTTTAAACACATGCTCCTTGGTATCATCTTGATTATTAGATATATTAATTTCTAAATCATCCTTTGATAACGTTTTATTCTTGCGATGTCTGACTCGATGTCTCTTTTTAATTACATTAGCTGGTGTATTAAATTCTAAATCTTTTTCTATTAAATTAATGTTTTTGTTGAAAGTTAAAACATTATTTTTTATTACTGTATTATTTTCTTGATTATTAATTTGATCATAATGTGCTTTAATATAATCATTAATTTTATCTTTATGACTAGCGTAAAGTTGACGGCTATGTTCAATAATTTGTTTTGAAAAATCATGATTAAAAGTTGGCAGATCAATACTAATAGCTGAAAATGGTCGAGCTTTTTCACCTTCAATTGTCATAGATATAACAAAATGTCGATTATTAAGATTGATTAAGTCAGCTTCATTAAAACTGGGTTGAAAATATTTTTGCATTTTATAAGCATCGTCTGCACCCATTCTAAAACAAACTATTGAACCAACATTACCAAATATTGCATCAGAAATATCTTGAGACATTTGAGCAATGTATTGATTAGCGACAGTTAAATTTAAACCATACTTTCTAGCTTCACTCAAAATTGTAGCAAAACTATCTGTAGCAAAATTTTGAAATTCGTCGACATATAAATAAAAAGGCTGTCTATCTTTAATATTAATATTGGCTCGGCTCATAGCCGCTAATTGAATCTTTGTTACCAGCAAAGACCCTAAAACGGCTGCATTATCTTCGCCAATTAAACCCCTGGTTAAATTAACAATTAAAATTTTACGATTATCCATAATATCTCTAATATTAAAACTACTTTTTGGCTGACCGATAATATTACGCACCAATGGATTGGCTGTAAATGCCCCAACTTTATTTAAAATCGGTGCAACAGCTTCAACGGCAAAACGATTATTCCAACTATTAAATTCATTAACCCAAAAATGAACCACTACACTATCTTGAATTGAACTAACAACTTGCTGTCGAAATTTTTGGTCAGTTAACATTCTAGTAATATCCAACATTGTGGCATTTTCATAATCTAAGAGAGCTAAAATTGTATAACGAAGAATATATTCCAATCTTGGACCCCAACTATCAAACATTCTTTTTAAGACACCAATTAATTCGGATGCAGTATGTGTTTTTAATTTAGGGTCAAGCACTTCCATTGGATTAAAAGCCATTGGAAATTCCGTATCAGCTGGATTAAAATAAATTACATCATTTAAACGTTCGACTGGAATTCTTTTTAAAATATTTAGAGCTAAATCACCATGTGGATCAATAACTGCTAATCCAAAATTAGCTGATAAATCGGCAATCGTTAATAACTCCAATAAAGCTGATTTACCCACTCCAGTTTGACCTAAAATATATAAGTGACGTGATCGATCAAACCGCGGTAAACCAAAAGTTAAATTATGACTTCGAAAATTAACTGTACCAATCGGACTAACATAACCACTACTTGAATTAGCTAATGGTAAATTAGCAGGAGGTTCTGCAGTTTGATAAGATGACCAAAGAATATACGGTGTTTCAACATTAGTGTGTGGTAGATGATATAAAGTGGCTAATTCTTCAATATTTAAAACTAGTGGTTTCTTGGCAATTTTCCGATTTAAAAAATCATTCAAAAATTTACGACTTTGCGTAATGCGACCATTAAAACCATTAAGATAAGTGCTATTAAATTGACGGTAACTTGCCATAATTGATTGTAGTTTTAATTTACCTAAATGTTCAGTTGATTTACCTATATAAATAATTCTTAAACTAGCTTGATAAGCTAGTTTTTGGCTTTTTTGTTCTGCTCCAGAAATTTTAGTCTGTTGAAAATCAGATAATTTATAATTATTGGCTTTAGGTTGATCTGAGCCGACCCAAAAAGCTGAAGCAAAAGTTTTAACTAAACTCCCAGATTTCGAATTATTTAATTGCTCGATATATTTTTCACTTGATCGCTGCCAATTAGATAAAGCTGGACTGATAACTAATTGTATCCAAGCTTGCTCATTAGATTTAAATTTTGCTAAAGTTGCAGTAATTGATGCTAAGGGATCAACTTCAAAATTTTGAAAAGTTTTTATTGGTAAAGCTTGGTGAGTTTCAAAAAATAATTCAGCTCCGATAACATTAGAAAAATCATCTAAAGAAGCTAAACTATAATCTTTAACTTCAGATATCTGAACAGTAGGATATTGAGCATAAATTTGATCTTCAACGAAATCTTTTAAATTGTTAGGCACCCAAACATAAAATCCAATTTTAGAATTTAAAACCGCTATTTCTAAACTAATTCGTTGTCCGATAATTTTTTTTAAGCTTAATTTCTGATTTGGTAACAATAAACCATACAAACTAGCAAACATTTGCTCGGCAGCTAATTCTTTTTTATCATTAGTTCGAGGTACTTGTAATAATAAGACAACTCCTTCAGACATAATTATATTGATTAATATTCTAAATTATAAAGAATCGACATCATTTAAAAAAATTTCAAATAAAGTTGATCGATCATAAATAGATCGCAAAATTAAATCACCAACCAAACTATTTTGTTCTAAATCTGTTTTTTTACAATCAAAATCTTCAATCATAGATCGGTCATCATCAAAATCTAATCTAGCTTGTTCAAATGAATCCATTTTAATATCCTTATAACTATCATTATACTACAAAACTTTAAGATTTCTGATTAAAACGGCACTTGTCAAATATGATAAAATAAATTTAATGGAAAAACCAGAGGCTTTAAATCAAACAATTATTAGTTTAGATCAGTCTGTCAACCGTCAAAATAAAATTATTATCAATAAAAGGTTTCAATGCCCACAAGAAGAAAGATTTGATATTATTGCTATACCAGGAAAAATTGAAGCCGTTGAATTAACTAAACCTAATAATCATCAGATATCTACTTATTATGCAATCTGTCTAGGTAAATATAGTATAGAATCTATTAATCAACTTAATACCGATAGAAATGATAATTATATAACCTATCAACCCGAATTTGATGTTGGTATTGGGTTGTCTGATGTTTATGAAAAAATTAATGACACAACCAAACCTCATTCTATAAAATCTCAACTCACCAATAACCTCAATACCCTAAAAAAATACTATGAATCTAATCATATTAACCCCGAAAAAGATTTAGAATTTTTAATTATTTATAGTGCTTTAAACAAAGAAAAATTAAATATTATGTCAGATATTACGATAAATTTTTTAGCACGTAAAATTCATAATCAAAACAATCTTTTTTTACCTGGTCTGGAATTTAATTTTAGCCATCTTAACAAAAAATCATTATCAGAAACTAAATTAATTAATCGAAATTATTTTATAAAAATTAATCATCCTTTAATTAAAGAAGTCTTGGAAGAATTTAGTCAATTTTCAAATAAGAACCAAAATTTTATCTTAGGAATTAACGATTTTCGCTTTAATACCCTAAACCAAGATTATTTGCTTAATCTAAAGCCATTTTTTAAAGCAATATTAATTAATCAAAATAAACTAAAAAATGAAATTAAAAAACACCAAACAACCGCAACTATTAAACCGGCTATTTGGCAATTTTTTAATAGTTTAAGCTCTCAAACATTAAAAATCAATTAAATATTAATTAATAATTCTTATATTTAAAATTATTTTAAACTATAATTTGCTATAATTTTATTAATGAGGAACAAGAATCTATATCAAATAATGGGTTTAAATCCCAGTAATTGTACTACTAGCCAAATAAAAAATCGATATCGTCAATTAGTTAAGCTCTATCATCCAGATCGACATGGTAATGAACAAAAAATGATTGAAATAAATCAAGCCTATGAAACTTTAGTTGATCCAATGAAACGTCTAAAATATGATCAAACACTAATAATTAACCCTAAATTACAAAAAAACCAACCCAACCAGCAAAAACCAAAAACCAATTCATCAATTGATTATTCAATCAAATTCAATCAAATAAATTTATTATCTAAAATTAAAGTAGGTTTATCGTTAACATGCTTATTATTAATATCATTAATCGGATTGCAGTTAATTAAATTAAATAATCAGATTATTGTTGATCAATATCCTATCAACTCGATCAATAATAGTTACAATTCAATTAACCCTAATAGTCAAAAATTAATCGATAATGTTCAATTAATTCAACCGACTAAACCACCTTCAAATCAATCAAATATTCAATTTATACCAACACCTAATACCAAAAAACAATGTCAAGATCAAAAATTTTTAAATTCAATTAATTTTTTTCAAACTTTTTTTAATCATAAATGTTAATTAAAAAGTTCTTGATCATTAATTATTGCCAATTTGAATTAACTGGACGACCTTCGTCGTAACCAGCTTGTGATTGCAAACCAACAATTGCACAATCAGAAAAAGTCTCTAAATTCCTAGCACCTGAATAAGATAAAGCACTCCTAAGTCCAGCTACAATACGATCTATGATATCTTCAACACTAGGATGAATAGGATCAATATAAATTTTAGAGTTCGAAATTCCTTCTTCAAAAAATTCTTTAAGATTTTGGGTATAAGGATCATCTAAATTAGATCTTTGACTAACTGCTCGACGACTAGCCATACCAAAATTTTCCTTGTAATATCGTCCATCACTGTCTAATCTAATGTCAGCCGCACTTTCAAAGGTTCCGGTTAACCAAGATGCAAACATTACATTTGATGCGCCAGCAGCCAATGCTAAAACCACATCACGCGGATAACGAATACCGCCATCGGCCCAAACAAATTTACCTAAACTTTTAGCTTTAACTGAACACTCTAACACTGCACTAAATTGAGGACGACCGACTCCTGTTGCCATTCTTGTCGTACACATAGCTCCAGGACCAACACCGACTTTTACAATATCAGCACCAGCCATAATTAAATCTTCCGTAGCTTGTTCAGTGACAACATTACCGGCTACAATTTTAAATTCTTGACCAATAGATCGAACTTGCTCAATAGCTTTTATCATCTTATCTTGATGTCCATGCGCAGTATCAAGTACAATTAAATCAACTCCATAACTTAAAACTTCTTCAGCTCTTTGTTTAACATTACCATTAATACCGATAGCTGCTCCAATTAAAAATTTATTAGATTTATCAACAGCTGGTTGATATAAATCAGCTCTCAAAGCATTTTTTTTAGTCAAAATACCAATTAATCGGTTAGCATCATCAACTATTGGAGCTAATTTTATATGATTTTGATGCATCTTCTCAAACATCTCTTTAGGATTTAAATCTTGTCGAAAAACTATCATATTTTCATAACGAATAATTTTATCAATCGTCTCGAACTGGTCAATATCCTTAATCATTCTTTCAGAAATTAATCCTAACGGATGATTATCATCATCAATAATTACAACTACACCATGATTTCGTTTAAATAAAATATTAGTAGCCTGATTAATCGTATCAGTAGGTTTAAGTGTCAATGGTGTATCAAAAATTAGATGGCGACTTTTAACAAAATTAATCATTTCTTTTAAACGCGACATTGGAATATCTTGTGGTAGAATTGTAATTCCACCGCGTCTTGCAACTGTTTCGGCCATTCTTTTGCCAGCCACAGCGCTCATATTAGCAACTACCAATGGTATTTTAGCGCCAATCAAATCAACCGTTTCCAGACTAACATCAAATCGAGAATTAACAGAACTCCTTTGAGGTACTAAAAAAACATCATTATACGTCAAATCATAACTTGGAATTTGATTATTTAAAAACCTCATTAACTTTAAAAACCTATAAACCAGTTTTCACATTTTTTAAACTATTTTGAAATTCAAGTAATGCTTTTTGGGGGTACAGTTTATCGTATTGATTTTTTAAATTTTCAGCTTCTAGTTTGATATTGGCTAAATAACCAACCTCTAAATTTAATAATAATTTGGTTTGGCTAGTGACTGATGGTAAATTATTAACTTGACTAGATTGATCTACTTGATTAATTAAGCTGTCTGATTTATTAATAAAATTGATAGATGTTTTAACCATGCTTTTTAAATCACTATTATTAACTTTAACAGATTGAAAAACTTTTAAAGCAGATTGGTTGGAAGCTTTTAACTGATTTAAAAAACTAACAGCATTAGTCGGATTATTAGTAATATTAGGTGATTTAACCAATAAAGTAGCCTGATTTAAAACATAACCAAGTAAGCTTGGTTCAGCTTGTTGATAACTTTGATTTAATTGAGTAACGAAATTATTAAAGTTTTGCCATTGACTATTAAAATTATTAAAAGCTTCTTTAACAGTTTGATTTTTTAAAACAGGTGATTTTTTTAAAAGATTAATTTGATTTTGAGTCTTAGTTAATTTTGAATTAATCTGCTGTATTTGAGATGATAATTGTTGATTAATATCTTTTTGAGGCGAAGCTAAAACTTTATTAGTTAAGTTAGTTAAGTTAAGATTATATACTTTAGATGAACCAAGTGATTTAATGTCTTGAGCTACAGTTTCGGACTGTAGGTTAGCTGTTTTAAGCTCTTTAGATGTAATAGGCTTAATTAATAACCAATAGCCAGCTAAAACAACTACAATAATTAATATTAGACCAATTAAACTAAAAAATAAAAAACGACTTGATTTGTTTTTTTTATTTGATTGATCAAAATTTGATTCAATCTCAGGTTTATCAATAACTGACTTAGTTTTAAATGGTGGTAATTGATCTGAATTCATAACAATCTTAATCTTTATTATACGTCAATTAAGACAATTAATAAACTAATTACAAGCAGTTGGATCCCAAGGTTTGTGTTGTGTACTTGCAACGGTAGGTGGTGAAATATTATAAGTTGCTTGAGCTTGAACAAGAGCTGAGTCACTCGTTTTAGATGCAGTGTATTCATTGATGGTTGTTGTAACATTTTTCACTTTACTGGTAGCCTTTATTTGAGCTAATTGACCAGTGACAGTTAAACCACTACCAGTTAAAACTGTAATATTTGATTGACTATTAACCATAGATGGATTTTTCGACAAAACAACATAACCAGTTAATTGATTAGCCACTTCTTCAGCATCAGCTTCAGTGGCTGAATTACCATAATAAACAACTGTTTCATCAGCTTGAGTGCTACCCGGTGTAATATCAGTTGGCTGACTAGAGATCTTAAAACCTAATTTAGCTAATTGATCCGAAGCTTGAGTTGCTTGATTGTTAACTCCACTACCATTAACTACATTTAATTTAATAGAACTCGGACTTGGTAATAATTGATTATTTAACGGATTAATATTAGGCTTAATATTTAAAAATTGATCAATAACGTTATGGTCCATAGGATTGACCGGAAAAACAACATCACCATAATTATAATTTTGAAAAATGTAACTACCAAAACCAGTCACAGCCACCGGTAAAGTAAATTCAGGTGATTTAGATAAGTTAACTGAATGAAAATCAGCCACTAATTGTAAAATATTTTCAGTTGAAAAACTTGAATCAATTTTTACGTTTGGTAAAACCGCATTTAATAATTTTTGATCAACTATAGGATTACCTAAACCTTCATGTTTAACTGTACTAGCCAAAACATCTAAAAATTGATGGGTACGATCAATTCGACCAATATCACTTTGCTGCTCATATGGCCAATAATAATGATTCATTGTTGTAATGCTAGCTGGTTTATATTGTAAATGTCTAGCTCTAATAACTTGCAAAGCTTCCAAACCATTCAATAATTTACAACCAGGTGAAGTAATGTTTAAATGAGAATAAGCGTCATAAACAGGCATTGAAAAATTCATTTTAACACCGCCTAACGCATTAACAATATTGACAAACCCGTCAAAACCAACTTCAACATAATGTTGAATTGGAATACCGAAATCTTCTTCAACCGCTCGAACTAATTGACTAGGTCCTTCATATAAAGCTGCATCAATTTTAAACGATTGATGTCCTTTTCGAGCATTCGGTACAAAAGTATCTCTTGGAATCGACATAATTGTAACTGATCGAGTTTTTGGTACAAAATGAAAAATTAAAATAATATCACTGTTAACACCTGTTACACCATTAGAACAAAACCCCCATTGAGCATTTTGAACTTTTAAATTACAACGATTCGTTGAACCAGCTACTAAAATATTTTCTGGACTTCCATTGGGTACCGAAATTAAACCATCAACATTAATATGTTGCACTTTATTAAATAAATTATAGGCGTCCCAACCAGCAAAACTTAAACCTAAAACAACAAACGCTAAGATAATTATTAAAGTTCTTTTTTTCCAACCAAACTTTTTTTTCTTTAATTTAACAACCGGTTTAGTATTAACCACTAAATTAGGTATTGTTCGATCATTAACTCTGTCTTGATTGACATTCTGAGGAGCTAAAGTGTTAATCAAACCATCTAAACTAACTCCTTTAGTTCTTGACCTCTCTAAAATTTTACTTTTTTGATAGGTCGTTCGACTACCAAGATTAATTAAAGAAGGTTTTTGGGGGTTAACTTTGAATGTTTTATTTTTCAAATTAGTGTCAGATGAAGGTTTAATAAAGCCATCAATTGAACCAACTCGCATTCTTGGCCTATTTCTATGATGATTATTTTGATCCATAATTTCAGCAATTATTATATCATAGACCTTAAGCCAAAAATTATGCCAAAAAACTAACTACTGAAATTATTTTTTAAATACCGACGAAGAAATTTGTCTAGATCTTAACGATCTAGCTGATCTTGTTGTTGAACGACTAACACCGAGTTTAGAGAAATTTAAAATCAAAATGATAGCAATTATAATTAATCCAATTAAAACTATGATAATAATTTTTAATCCAGAAAATTTAAAAGACGCTGGCGTTAATTGATCAGAGTTAGTGTCTAAATTATTCTGCTTTTGGATTAAATGATCATTTTGATCCATTAATTGGAGTATAGTTAATTAATTTTATACTGTCAATTAAACACCAACTAATGGCAATATTTTATTATTCTTTGAATTCGCACTAGCAGCTTTAGTTTGAGTTTGAGTTGGAGGTGGTCCAGTTAAATTATTGGCAGGTGCTGGTAAACTAACAGCAGTTGAAGTACCAGAATATAGTACACTATCTACCACTTCAACGGTTAATTGCTGAGAACCATTGGCCGAATTATCTGGAACAGTACAATTACCAACCGTACTACTTGGAGAAGTAGCCCCACCAATACCTGGACTAAAACTACAATTAATTGTTACGGCTTGACCATTAATATAGGCATGAGTTTGAAAAGGAAACTTACTACTCGATAAAGGATAAGTACCTTGTTTAACATCAATATTAAAATTACATGACGTAGTATTACAGGTTATCGAGTTGGGTACAATATTAACGGTTGGTTTTGCATTACTACATTGATGAATATTGTCATAAGCAGTCAAATTATACTGCCCGGCATAACCAGATGAGCCATTTTTAACAAACGGATCGATCGAAAAAATATTAGCATTATTATAAATACTGATTGTTTTAACTGCTAGCGGTGGCGTACAACTAGTAGCTAAATCACCAGACACAACATCAACTTGATATGTTTTTCCATTGGCAATTTTAGGTGGATTATACCAAGATGGATAAAGATCTTTACTTGGACTTGGATAAACCCAACCATAATAATGCCCTAATACCGGCGCAGGCGGATTGTTAAGCACATAGGCAGGCAATAATTTAATACCCGGAGGCTGTTTCCAATTAATTGGTTTTTTACCATTAGTCAAATAAGTAATCATACCTCTAGTTAATGGTTCAGTTAAAGCCTCTAAACCACCATCAGATTCTAATATCGGGACCTGCGCAGTATGATAACCCACCCAACTTCCAACCGCATATTGAGTTGTCATACCAACCATTAGACCACTAAAGTTGCCATGAGTTGTACCGGTCTTAATAGCCACATCCCAACCATTAGTATGTTGAAACTTAAATCCAAAACTTGATAATGGCGAACAATTAATTGGTCCACAATAACCCGGTAAATAAGTTGCATTAGGATCAGATAAAATATTATCTATAATATAAGCAGCATCAGGCTTAACAACTTGTTTTGGTTTTGGTTGTTTCCATTGATAAATAGTTTGATTATTAGCATTTTTAACTTGTAAAATATAAGTTTGCGGAACGTAATTACCCAATCTAGAATCTGTTGCAAAACCATTAACTGTTTGATTTAGTTTTAAGTAACCACCTTCACCAATCATTGATGAGGCATAACAAGGAGCTGGGATTGTTCTAGCGGTATTCGCATAACATTTATAACCACTAGTTAATCCCATAGCTTTTGCCATGGCTTGAACTTTTGGAATTCCTACAATTAAAGCCGCTTTAATAGCTGGCACGTTTCGAGAACCAGCAAAGGCATATCTAATCGGTAATGGTCCAGGATATTGATAATCGTAATCCCATAAACAATTTCCACCATTACTCGGTAAGGCTTTATTGGTACAAGGATAACCGGGCAATGGTCCTTGCGAATCATACAATACTGAACCGGCACCTACATCCGTTTCATCATTAATTAGAGTAGTATAATCATAAATTTTAAAGGTAGACCCTGGATTAATTCTGCTCGTCGCAAAATTAAGTTGACCGTAAACTGGATTAAAGAAATTAACTCCTCCAACTTGAGCTGTCACTTGACCGGTCGGAACATTTTCCACCACTAAAGCTGCATCATCACCATTTTTTGCTTTAATGGCTGGATAATCTTGTTGAACTAATTTATTAGCTTCGTTTTGTTGGCTAACATGAAGAGAGGTGATAACTTTCCAACCACCCTCATTGTATGATTTCGAGCCAAACATTGATTGAAGTTGTTGCTGAGCCGACAAAACAAAGTATGGTGCCTTAATATTAGTATACAAACCTTCCTCGGGATGAACTTGACTTAAAACATTGACTTTTAAGGCTTGTTGTTCTTGAGCTAGAGTTATATAACCTTGTTGATGCATTAATTTTAAAATATAGTCCGTTCGACCAATTACAGCTGATTTACTAAAATAAGGGCCATATGGTGAATAATAACTTGGTGATTGAGGAATAGCTGCTAAAAATGCAGACTGAGCTAAACTTAGCTGAGAAGCATTTTCTCTAAAATAATTTTGAGCAGCGGCTTGAATACCATAATTAATGCCTCCATAGGGTGCAATATTAAGATAACCAGTTAAAATAGTACTCTTCGAATACTTTTGACTAACGTCATAAGCTAAGAAGACTTCTTTAATTTTCCTTAAAATAGTAACTTGACCATTCCAATTTTCATTCAATTTAACTAATTGCATAGTTAAAGTTGAAGCACCTTCCAAAGAACCACCCAACGCATCATGAACAGCCGCTCTTAAAATAGCTAAAGGATCAATTGGACCTTCAGTATAAAAATATTTATCTTCAATGGCAACAGTAGCATTTCTAATAAATGGAGATTGCTGACTGGTTGATACTGGAATACGATCAATACCATTATAATCATTCCAAAGAAGTACTTTACCGGTGTGATTATAATAACTAATGCTACCGCTTAAATTTTTACCATACAAACTTGAAATGGCTGGCAAATCCTTTTGTAAGCTAACTAAAACATAACTGAAAAAGATAATCATTAATATTAGCCAAACACCAAAAGAAATACCAATGTACTTCATTCCACGTTTTGAAAAAATAAATTTTTTTAATTTATAAAATTTTTTAGCCACATAACCATTTGGTATTTTTTCTGGTTCTGGATGATTATGACGTCTACCATCCTTACGGTAAAGACTTTTTTTAGTTTTTCGAGACAATGAATTATTTAATTTATAAGAACTCGATGTAGTCTTTATATTGGAAACTTGTCGATTAGATTTTCTTGGCATTAACTAAATTATACTTTCTTAAACTTTTATCTTAAACCTTTAATTTACTTTAAAAATATTATAAAAATTATATCACCTCAAAATAATATATACTATAACTAAACAAGCTTAATTTGAAAAACAACTTAAAAAAAATATATTTTATAAACTAAATTTTATGTTTTATGACATAATATACACAATAAAGGATTTTCATGTTAATGAGTTCAATATCAAGCAGTCTTAGTGCGTCAGATAAAGTTTTGAGTGGAATTGGCAAATCATTTTTAAATTTTAATTCTTTAATTATTTTAATTATTTCTTTATCGGTTGGTATATTAATCAGCTTTTTTGTTGGTCGTTTAATTCAAAGATTTAGTAATATTATTGGATTAAGAGCTGATCAATCAAAAGATATTAGAACGGTCACTTTTCTTCGACGAGTTGAAACATTTTTAATTTTATCAATAGCGGTTGTTCGAATTGTCATAATAATTATTAGTCTTTACATCTGGTGGATTGCAACTCACGCCGGTCAACAACCTTCTGCCTTGATTGGTGCTAGTGCCTTAGCTTTAGTGTTAGCTTATGGAATAACTGGACCTTTCTTAAGAGACATTGCATTTGGTAGTTCCATGATGGCCGAACAATGGTTTGGTGTTGGTGATGTAGTAACAGTTCAACCAAATAGTATCCATGGTGTAGTTGAAAAAATTACTCTTAGGTCCACTAAAATAAGAAGTTTTAGTGGTGAAACAGTTTGGTTTAGCAATCAAAACATTAACATGGTTAGTGTAGTCAGAAAAGGATCTTGGGCAATCGCTCTTGAAATGTTTGTTAATAATCCAGATAAAGCAACTGAATTAATTGAAAAGACTAACTACCTTTTACCAAAAGGACCAGCTTTATTAATTAACCCCTTGGTAATCCAAAATATCGCTAAACAAACTGATGGAATTTTTCAAATTACCATTATAGGCGAAACAGCTCCTGGTCAAGATTATATTATTAGGGAAGATGCCGTTAATGTTTTAAATAAACTAGACAGTCAAAATCAAAAACCAATTATTTTAAGTGAAATAATTAGTAGATTTACCGACCAAAAATCAGAAATTCAATTTATGAGAGCTTTAAAAAATGCTAAAAAAACTAAACAAGTTAAGCTAAACCCTAAAATTAAATCAACAAAAAATTAATCTCAATAAATCATGTTATAATTGATTCAAAATGACTGAAAAAATTAAAATTATTTCACCTCATTTTGATGATGGTGTTTTTAGTGCTTTTAATTTTATAAATCAGACTAAAACTAGCCTAATAACTGTATTTTCTCAAATACCAGATGATAACATATCAACCTTATGGGACCGCTTATGTTCTCATCAATCCTCTCATCAATTAATGATTAACCGACAAAATGAAAATCAAATTGCTCTTAAACCTTATCAAGCAAAGTTAATTAATTTAAATTTACTTGATCATCAATATCGTCAACAAACTATTGAAGAAAAAATTATTTTAACTAAATTATTAAGACACATATCCAGACAAGATCGTCTTTTCTTTCCCCTAGCCCTAAGTCATTATTTTATTCACCCCGACCATCAAATATTAACCCTAGTTGGCTTGAATTTACTCAAACAAAATTACCGTGTTGAATTTTACATTGACCAGCCCTATATGTTACCTCCAATTATTTTCAAAAAAAATTATCAAAAAAAATTATCAAAAAAAATTTATCAAAAATATCAAATAAATTGCCAAATCCAAATTATAAACTTGGATCAAGTTGAACAACATAAAAAAAACTATGCTATGCATCAATATCACAGTCAATATTTTTTTACCAATTTAGTGTCATTCGGTAGATTAAGTCTAACCAATCATTTAAGTCAGGAAGTTTATATTATTCCTGATAAAGCTCTATAATAAGTTTAATGTTTCAACGAAAAACTACAAAATGGTTATTGCCAATTATGGCCTTAGGTGTAGTTTACGGTGATCTTGGTACTAGTCCATTATACGTTTTAAATACAGCTTTTGCGAAAATAGGCCTCAATGTTCATATTAATCAGTTCAATATAGAGGGTATTGCTTCTTTAATTATTTGGTCATTAATCTTAGTTGTTAGTTTAGAATTTATTTTTTTACTCATGAAAGCCGATAATGCTGGTGAAGGTGGTATTTTAGCTTTGGTTGGTTTAATTAAACATCACCTCAAAGATTCAACTAAACTAAAAAAATATTTAATTTTAATAGGTATTATTGGTGTAGCTTTATTTTTTGGCGATAGCACTATTACGCCCGCCATCTCTATTTTATCGGCCGTTCAAGGTTTAGACGTAATCTCAAATAATTTTAATCAATTAATTATTCCAATTACCGTCATGATTGTCCTAGGATTATTTTTTTTACAAAAAAAGGGCAGTTCATTTATTGGAGATTTATTTGGACCAATTATGTTAATTTGGTTTACAACTATCGGTATTGCTGGATTGTTTGAAATCATCAAATTACCGGAAATTTTAGTTAGTCTTTCACCAACTTATGCGCTTAACTTTATTATTCAACAACCTATAGTTGCTTTTATTTCCTTAGGTGCTGTCGTCTTGGCAATAACTGGTTCAGAAGCTCTTTATGCTGATATGGGTCATTTTGGTCGTCAACCTATTAAAAAAGCCTGGCTTTTGATTGTTTTGCCTAGCCTTATTAGTTGTTATTTAGGTGAATCAGCTATTATTTTAAGCCATCATTTTACTGTCAATAATCCATTACTTTATCTATTTCCTAGTAATTTAAGATTAGCTACCACAGTTTTAGCTACTATAGCTACGATTATTGCTTCTCAGGCGGTCATTTCTGGCGCTTTTTCTCTAGCTAAACAAGCTATTCAATTAAATTTACTTCCAAAAATAAAAATTATTCACACTTCAGATGTAGAAACCGGACAAGTTTATTTAAGTTTAGTTAATTGGTTATTGATGATAGCTGTTTTATTTTTAGTTTTATTTTTTCAATCAGCTACTAATCTTGCGGAAGCCTTTGGTATTGCTGTTTCAGGAACAATTTTAATTGATGGCATACTGTACTTATTTGTCATTAAAAAAATCTGGCAACAATCATTTTTTATGACCATTTTAAAACTTATTTTTATTATTCCCTTGCCTCTACTTTTTTTTAGTTCTAATTTACAAAAAATTGTCAGTGGTGGCTGGTTTCCAATTTTAATTGCCGTTTTAATTATTACTATTATTTACATATACTCTAAAGGTGAAAATATAATCACTAAAGAAAGACGCTTATTAGCTAAACCGCTTCAAAAATTTATCCAAGAAATTGATCAAACAAAACCACCAATTAACAGGCTTAAAGGTAATGGCATTTACATTGGTCATCATCAAGATTTAACACCGCTAGCTCTTCACGCTTGTCTTAATCAATTTCATGAAATTCAAAACAACACTATCATTGTCACAACTGAAATTTTAAATCTAGCTCATAACGATAATCAACATCCAAGAATTAATTATCGTCAATTATCTAATTTAAACGGCCAAATCATCCATCTACATCTTAGTTATGGTTATCATGACTATGTTCATATCCCCAAAGATATTAATCAATATCTTAAACAAAATTCAACCGCTTATTTTATCTCATTAACAGAAATTATTTTAACTAATAAGAAAAATATGCCTCACTGGCAAAAAATAATTTTTCGTTATTTAAACCAAAATTCAATTACATCATCTGAATTTTACCACTTACCATTAAATCAAACGATTCAAATTAAATATCCTATACCGCTTTAATTGATTGACCATAGGTTCTTTTTAATTGACCCAACTCAATCTCTTTTAATTTATTTTCAATATTAAACAAACTATCAAGTTGATGCTCTGGTTCTAAATATTTAACTAATAAATGATTTAGTGGACGATTTAATAATTTGAAATTATTCAATAAACATTCTATTTTATTATTCTTAAAGCCTTTAGATTGCAATTGTTCAAAAAAACTATACTCCGTAATATTACCTTTATAATCTAAAACAACTGGAAATTTTTCAATAATTGTTTGAGAAACTTGATTAATATCTTGATATTCATCAGTCCACAAGCAATGAGATTGTCGCCAATCTTGATGATGAGAGGTTGCTAAACATTTTAAATTGGGATAATCCAAAACTTGATTCATTAAAACTAATAACTCTTGAGCATAATATTTAGCGTTTAAAACCGAACGATGTCCTTTATAACCAGGATAATCAATATTATCAATTAACATTAGCCCACCAATATTTTTACAATTATTCAAAAAATGCTCAAACGGTTCTCGTAAATTACTAATCCCTTCCTTTTTACCACCATTAATATGAGTTATAAGTTAAGTACATTATAATTATTTTGATCATTAGATGCTTCAGTAAACAACAAATTAATTATTTCACTTTTGCCACAACCCGGTTGACCTTTTAATCTTAAAACTTTTTGATCATACAAAGTATCTAAAATTAAATTAGCTTCTAGAAATATCGATCTAGTCTGATAAAAATTTAATTTTTAAATTTCGTTCATACCAAAATTAAAACCAAATCCAAATCCATTAGAATAATTTTCATAAATTAACGACATAACTATATATTTATATAAGATAATTATATTTTGTCAAAATATTTAAATAAGCTATACTTATAAATAGGAGGGCGAATCTTATGGACAACGATCAAATTACAAAAAATCAAACTGAAAAAAACTATCAACATTATCATCAAAAAAAACGATTATTTATTGGAATAATTATCATAATAATTGTCGCTTTTTTAAGTTTTTGGATTGGTGTCACAACTAGCCAATTGCGAGAATTTAATTGCCACCATTATAATCAAAGAATGAACTTTAGTAATTATAGCCAATTAAATAATAATTATGGACCAAATTTTTCTAGTAATTCAGTTAAATTAAGCGGCGTTGTTACTAGCATTAAAAATAATCAAATTACTCTAATCGGCGATGGTACAACTAATACAATTAACTTAAGTCCAAACGTCATATATCAAAACGCCACAAAACTACAAATTAATGATAGTGTCATAATCTACGGTCAATATCTTAATAACCAATTAGTCGCCAACACTATTGAAGTTAATCCTTAAAGATTGATGCAAAGATTAACTGTTCTAGGCGGTGGAACGGGTAGTTATACAATTCTAAAATCACTCAAAAATCTCAATGTTGCAATTGA
>JAJZWG010000047.1 GCA_021846795.1 bacterium | reverse complement strand
AATTCTCCTGTAGCATGTTTGGCGCCAAAATTACGCTGAGCAGCAGGTCCATTGGGTGGTGATGAGACTATTTTAATCTTTGAAAGATTAATTTTTTTTATGATATCAATCGAGTTATCTGTAGATTTAGCGTCTGAAACAATAATTTCAAAATTAGGATAACTTTGTAGAGTAAGTGCAGATAACAATTTACCTATATAAGCTTCCTCATTATAGCAAGGTATTATAACTGACACGAAAGGTAGGTCTGTTTTCATTAATATAATTATATACTAGCTTCTAAAACAATTTATAATACTATTTTACGTAAAAAGTGTCCACGATGTAGTGAATAAGTGTATGATACTCATCTCAATTTAACATAAATGTTCTAAGAATATTAAACAAACTTCATCATTCATGAAACTATTAGTTGAATTAAAATGATCCATTATATTACTCTTAATCTAAATTTATTAAATATATATCTAAAAAGAATAAAAAAAGACTTGATATAAGATATTGTGATTATTTTTTTAATTTTTGTTGATAAAGATCAATAAATCTTAAGTAATTATTACCCGTCTGTCGACGTATTTCAATAAATTCTTCAATAGATATACCGTTGATCCTTGCAATGCGTTGTTCAATAGTTTCTTGTCCGCACTGATCATCTAAAATACCAGGTACAAAAGGTAAATGATTGTTCTTAACATCATAAGCAAGTTGAAAAATTTCTTTTTTTAATTCTAACCCAGCTTGATCTGGTCCATCGTTAAAACGAGTACTTAAAAAAAGCCTACCAAGCCTTTGAGTTAAACTAACAGATTGTTGTGATTTTGAACTATCAATATTAGCTACCAACCGACCAGTAATTTGTTTATCACTATACCATAATGGAACTTCGGCGTTCATTGTTTGTCCACTTTTTGAATCAATTTTATAACCATTATTCATCCAGTATAAGCCATGAACTTGAGCTTCAGGAAAGGCTCTTTGAATCATACCAGTTGAAATATCTAAAGTTGTTCCAGTATTTTTAACTTCATCGACAACAAAAATTTTAGCTTGATGAATTTCTGGATAAAACTGAAATATTTGTCTAATATCTTGTATTCTTTGTTCTGGTAGATTATTCCAAGTTACACCACTTTCATCAGTCGATAAACTAAGAATATTTTGCCAAGTTTCTCTGTCGATATTTAAATACGAATGATGGGGTTGTTTTAGTTGATTATTTGGGTCGTCTTTAGGTAATAAAATGTCATAAAATGCCCTATAAAACCAAGAAACTGGTCTAGCTGATTTGTCCAACCAGATAATAACGTCATTTTGACTAGGATTATCTTTTCTGATTTGATCAATTTTACCAATTAAATCATCAGTTAAAGAAGGGTATCTTACTAAGAATTCCGATTTTTGACCTAAAAGAGGATAATCTTTTCGGATCTCCTGATAAACTTTTTCATCAACTTTAAATTCAGGACTTATTATTGGAGTATGTTCAATCATTATTGTATAATAACATAAAATTATAAAAAATACAAGTTATATGGTTATACCCCATCCGATTAATAATACAGTTAGTGGAATAATACCGATTAATATAGTAATGATTTTGCTATGATTCTTAATTATAAAAAAATAATTGGGCTATAATAACTATATGGCCAAACTTGAAATAGATAATAATGAGCTAGTCTTACGATTATCAAATATTGAAAAAATCGAAGCAGTTCATGGTGATCTTCGAGTACCGATTAATGCAGTCCAAGATATTAAAATCATTGAAGATGCCCGCAAGGTAATGACTGGAATTAGTATAGGTTTTAAAGTTGGCATGAGAGTTCCTGGTATAGCTTGCGTAGCTACTATTCGTCGCCCTAAATATAAAGGGTTTATTGTAATTCACCATAAAACACCTCGGGCAGTTCAAATTGTTTTAAAAGATAATGACTACAACGAATGGATTGTTGGGGCAATCGACCCAGGCTCAACCATAGCTCAATTAAAAGTTTTAAAATAAACCGATTTAGTAATCTCTTTAAAGTAGGTTAAACATAATCTACAATAACATCATGATTAATAAGTGGCATAGTTGGTTAGCTATGACAAAACATGATAAATTATGGCATCAAAATGACATGACTGATGAACTTGATGAATATTACCAAGAAACGAAAATTATCAAAAAATGGAGTGAACTAAGTGATGTTGTCTACACTTATACTCGAGCTAAATGGAGTGGTCATAATTTTTTATTCCCGTTTTCTAATTGGCAATTTTATTTAGGTTTAATTTATATGTTACCCAAATATACTGGAAGATGGTTATTTTTTCGTCGAGCCGGTCAAAAAGCCGGTTGTTTAAAGGCAGTTCACGAAGTTCGTAACCCGCACAAAACTTATAAATTACAAACAATTGCTCGACAATATCAGATTGATGTAGATAAATTTCAACAAATTTGCCAAAAACAATTAAAATATTGGCCTTTATTACCATAAAAACAATCAATTAACCTTATAATTATTTGACATACATAGCTAATTATTATAGAATATTATCATGTCAAATCCTGAAAGTCATCAAGAATCAGTCAATCCTCAATGTTTAAATTGTCCAACTGTTAAATTGTATCACTCAAACATTGATCAAGATAGAAAATATCAAGCCAAAATCACTAATGTTGCCATGGATGAATTTGATAAAACAACGTCAATAAGATTCTTTCGATCATTTCAAGAAACAACAATTAGACTGTTTGA
The DNA here is from genome assembly GCA_021846795.1 of bacterium. Classification (GTDB taxonomy): domain Bacteria; phylum Patescibacteriota; class Saccharimonadia; order Saccharimonadales; family UBA4665; genus JAJZWG01. The sequence continues at coordinate 1,795 of JAJZWG010000047.1, read as the reverse complement.
TATTATCTCAAAAGATATTGCATCAAATGAACAAAGAATTGCAGTTAAAACTAATCACTGTCAAGGACCAATCAAAATAAAGCCAAGTTTATTAAAGCGTTTGTTTGGTAATCAAGAAGAAGTAAAATGTAGTTTAGATATTCAAGATCAAGCTGAAATGGCTCCAGTTGGTCCAAGAGTTAATTATAATCGACAAATTGACTTGATCAGAAAAAAAGCTCTCAAAGAAGTTAAAAAAAACCAACCAAGTGATTAAAAATTTAGTTTAATTTAATTACTTGTAATAAACGTAAGCATATACTACAATTCGTTATATATGAAAAGCTATCATGAATGATGATACTACAACTAGCACAAAAAGAGTTGTAGTAGTTGGTGCTAACTTTGCCGGAGCAAGTGCTGCTCTAGAAATTAAACGAAAACTTAAAAATCAAGTTGAAGTAACGGTTATCGATCGCAAGGAAGATTCTTTATATTTTCCATCACTTATTTGGGTACCAATCAGACGTCGTGAAATTAACCAAGTATTAGTACCAAGAAAACCTGTTTTTGATAAGCGAGGTATTAAATTTATAGTCGATAATGCCCTGAGTGTTAATCCTAACAAACAAGAAGTTATAACTGAAAAAAACGGTATCATTCAGTATGATCAGTTAATCATTGCAACTGGTCCACGTATTAACAGAGATATTGCTCCAGGCGTTCGTCAACATAGCTTTTATATTGGATCGGTTGACGGTGCATTAGAAATACGGGCCAAGCTTGATGAATTTAAAAAAAATCCTGGTCCAATTGTAATTGGTGCTACCCAAAAAGCTAGTTGTATGGGTGCAGCATATGAATTTTTATTCAATATTGAAAAATGGTTACGACAACAAAAAATTCGTCATCGAGTTGATCTATATTGGATTACACCAGAAACTTATTTAGGACATTTCGGTATTAATGGCATGATGTTAGCCGAATCTTATCTCAAAACCTTCATGAAAACCTTTCATATTCATTATCGAACAGAAGTCGGTGTTAAAGAAGTTACGGCTAATTCAGTTATTTTAGACACTGGAGAAATTCTGCCTAGTCAATTTACTATGCTGATGGTACCTTTTACAGGTGTTGATTTTATTAAAAATTCACCTCAACTTGAAACGCCAGATAACCTTTTCTTAGATGTCAAACCAAATTATCAGCACAAAAAATATTCTAATATATGGGGTGCTGGATTAGCTGTTGATGTTAAACCACCATTTAAACCAGGACGAGTACCATTTGGTGTACCTAAAACTGGTTTTCCAAGTGATACAACTGGAAAAGTTGTGGCTAGTAATGTAGTTAAAGCCATTAATGGTCAAACTAATTTTAAAGAAAAACCTTGGGGAAAAATTCCAGCATTATGTGTCATGGATGCTGGCCATAAAGAAGTTATTATACTAGGTAACGCGCTTTTTAAACCACGTTGGTTCGCTATAATGATCCCAAACATCTTTAACGATTTTGCTAAATTATTTCTAGAAAAATATTTTCTATGGAAATTAAAACATGGTTACGCTTTTTTACCCTAAACATTAAGACAATCATTAAATAAATTTATAATTCTTAACTCAATTATTAAATTATCTTTAGTATTAATTACTATCTTGATATGTTTATTTTTTAATATTTGAAGGGTGGGGAATAGGTAATTTAATCTTTTAGTTGTTACCTGACTTCCGCACTTACCCTCTTTTTTGACTATCTTAACAGATAGCATAGCCTCATTTTCAACACACTAATATGATACAATCTGTGTAGGATGGCA
>JAJZWG010000004.1 GCA_021846795.1 bacterium | reverse complement strand
TATAATAACAGTTGATCTAATTTTCTTTAGACATAAATTTTGGCAACGGCTAATATTGAATATTAGTATTGTGTTTGTATATGTTACTTTATATTTGATGTTGATTGAAAATCACTAATATTTTAATCATAATTATAGTTAAAAAATAACGTTTTAAACTGAAATAGATAAAATTTAATAGAAATTAATTTTTATCTAAGAAAGACCTAATTAAATTTAAGTCTTTTAATAGTTAAGTGTTGATTTATTGTGGTAAATTAGATGCTAATTTTTTGTTTGAAGGAATCAATATTTCCCCAGCAAAAGTTTTATATATAGTACCGTCGCCACTAATACAAGCTAAAGTTCCCAGCCCAACCGGATTGGCAGTTTTATTTTTTTGGTTGATTTTATCCTTAAAATAATACCCTGTATGTCCAAGTAGATAATCAATGTTTAGATTACCGTCAGAAATTTGATCTTTAAGATTGAAGCTAAGATTTTGGAAATTAATAGTATCACCATTCTTTTTAGTTTTTTCATTAATTATTTGGATGGCTTGGTTGGTTGATTCAACGTAACTTTTTAATTGTGAAGTTGATATCTTTTCGGGATTTATTGATTGATCTAGACCTTTGTAGGGTCCTTCAATAATTCCGATAGTACACGGATTGAGATTGGCTGATGAGCTAGCTGTAATTGATTCTTGTAACCTACCAAGAAAATTACAGCCAGATGCGATGACTCCACCTGATACAATTGCACCAGCTAAAACTACCTTACCTAACTGTTTCATTAACCTTGAGCCTTGAAGTTTATTTTTATTAACAGTTTCAGGTTTGCTTTTAGATTCCAATTTATTATTTTTTTCCATCTCATTCTCCAAATATTTTAAAAGATTATAATATCATGGAATGTAAAATAATACAAGACTATGTCGTGATTTACTAGCCACAACCTATTTTTATATTGTGATCTTTATTCTTAATTAGAAGATAAACTTGAACTTTTTTATTTTGATACAGTTTTCATTTTTTCATCAAATTCAGTTTTGTCTATTTCGCCTTTGGCATAGCGAATTTTTAAAATATCGACAGCCGAAAGGTTTGGTGTATCATGAGAATTTGATTGCTTAACTAACCAAATTATGAAAAGTACTACACCGGCAATTAGAGCTAACATGAATAAAAAACCCAGTATCATAAAACCGATACCTAAACCCATGCCACCGTATCCATTCCAACTTATCATAACATTAAATTCCTACTCTTAATTATATACCTTAATGTCGGTTAACGACAACTTTTTGTTGTGGTTCACTACCTAAGCGCCACTTCTTGTATCTTGTATTCTGGCTTTAAATTCATTAGGAGTCAAGTAATTTAATGATTGATGTGGTCTATAGTTATGGTATTTAACTTTAATAATTTTTGTTCGATACAAAGTTTTTGAAATTGCCTATTCAGAAAATCAATACTATATATTTTCTTAATATCGTTAAGGACCTCAAGTTCTCCTTGAAGAGGTCTTAATTCCTCTTTAAGAATGCCTCTTATGTCTATAAATCGGTACTTGTTAAGCTCATTTTTTGTGACTGGCTATTCAAGTTTATCATTAATAACTTTAAATTCAGTGAGTAAATATTTAAATAGCTTTGTAAATCTATCTTCATTCATGACTGTATTTTAGTATATTTTTAACAAATTGTCTGAAAAAAATTGACTTGGAATGAGGGATTTGAACTATAAATCTTTGTAGGTTTTTTCATTTCGACGATCAATTCTAATTATTTGTATGTTTTGATTGTTTTTTGAGTAGATTATTCTTATTTTATTTTTCTTTACTCTAAATAAATTTTTATGACCTTTGAGTTGACTTATGTTTAGCCCTAAAGTATCATTCATCATTATTCTCAGTATTAGCAATTTAACTATATTACGTTCTTGTTTGGATAATTTTGCTAATAATTTTTTAATTTTATCAGCCATAGAGATGTTTTAACTTAATGCTTTTAGTACGTCATCTGCTAAAACACCATTTTCATTTATTTCAGTAAAATCAATAATAGTTGTCCATTGACCTTCATCTGTAATAGGATTTATCTGGAATATTGGTTTTGAGCGCTTTACTACTGTGAAGCTTTGACCGTTATTAATAGCTTCAATATATTTTGGAAATTGTTCCCTTAATTGTTTAAGGCTTATAGTATTTGTTTGATTTAATGTGTTCATACTTAAAGTTTAACTAAAGTTTAACTTGATGTCAATTTTAATGGCTAGAAATGCCAGTTAATAATTTTTTTGTTCTTTGATTGAATTAATCTGAAGTTATATTTTGATTAACATTTTTACGTTCTTCGGACAGTCTTGTAATATCCATATTACAACTTTGATGTTCCTTGCAGTAAGCTTCACATTGTTTGGCGACTTGTTCATTTTTGTAGTGTAGTTTGCATTCAGGGCATTGATATGACACTTTATTAATCATGATTATATTATACTATAACAATTGAATTTGATATTTTTCTACATGAGAAGATAAAACTGTCAGAGAAAAAATTAACAATCGATGTTTTATTAGTGTTTTATTAGATAGTTATTTTTTATATTTAGAAGAAGGTTTGTGATTTCTATTGTTTTAAATACAGGATTTTACTGCTTATGCAGATTACTAGCTATGTTTAAGGCTGAACAGTAAACATGGTTTACTCAATTGGATTCGAGGATAAGCTTATTCTCGAGTGTTATAAGAATTTATTATTTTTAATGGCGAGTTAATTTAGAGCCTTTTCGTAATTTAGTTAGATTATTCTGCAAAGTGTGAATGATCATTATGTGTCCAAAGTCTCCAGGCATATTCTTCTTCAAAAGCGCCACGATATTCTAATACAGTGATGTATATCACTGCCTGTTTTAAGATGTTTTTAATATCAGCATTACGTTTACCTATTATATCGATTTGGGTCTTCAGTTCAGTTTGTATTTTACCGTTGTTGCCCTAGAAGACTTCATGAATAGTGAAGTAATTGAGTTTTTCGTTATCATGCTTGATAATTCTGTAGTTACTCATGTATTAAATTCCTGGCACTGCTACGTATGCTTGATCTCTATTGAGACTTTTTAAAAGGATTAAACACATCAAGTTCGTCAATATGCTCAAAGTCTTGGGAATTGGCTGTCCATAGTTGACTACCGCTCTCTAAGGCTGTAGCAGCCACAATGGCATCTCCTAAACTCATCTTTTTACCCTGACGTAATCTTATGGCTATTTCTATAATCGTATCAGTTAGGGGTATGATCGTTAGGGTCGCAAGTAGTTCTCTAATCCTTTGCTCTTCTATTGACTTTATACTTGGGTAACCAAGAGATTCTATGTGCACGATCGAAGGACAGACAATAGGATCGTTGCCGACTATATTTTCCCCCAACATACCGTGGGCAATATATATAATAATATTTGTATCAAGACAAAGCATGGATATTATTCACGTCCTGGCAAAGACCGGTCCTTACGAATTTGTCGTTGCCAAGCAACAGGATCTTTAATATCAGAGTAGGCATTAACTCTCTGTAAGTTTCTGATAGCACGCTGAATAGCCTCTCGATCCTGAGATTGATTGTCGGGAAGAGGATTGCCAACCTGGATCTTTTGTCCTAGTACTAATTCAGCGTCTTCGACATATTTTTTTGGCACTCGAAGAGCATAAGAATTACCCGTTTTAATGACTGTAGCAGTGTACCTATTCATAGTAACTACTATTATATATACACTATTCTAAAGGTCAAGTACTTTTTATGGTTAATTTTGAACTTTCAAACAGATAGAACAAAAAATAATAAGTCAAAATAATGTTTGGTTTATCTCTGTTGCGTCCCTAATGGCTGAGCATCATTGACTAATTTGGCTGGGACGGAGGGATTCGAACCCCCGAATGCCAGGACCAAAACCTGGTGCCTTACCGCTTGGCCACGTCCCATTGTTCTAATTGATAATCAACTGATCTTAGGTTAGAATATTTAGATTCTAACATGAAAAAAAGTTTTGTTACAAATGGTTTGTTAACCAATCATATTGAGACGATTGAATACAAAGCTTTAGTGGGTCGACAAGCTAAATTATTAAATCAGTCTAAATCTCTGAAAATTGTTTTTATTTACGGTCATCATTCCAGCTTAGAAAGAGTTGCTGGAATTTTATTAGCATTAAATGATTTTGGCAGTGTTTATTGCCCGGATTTGCCGGGATTTGGTGGTATGACTAGTTTTTATCAGATTAATCAATTACCAACTATTGATAACTTAGCTGATTATCTAGCTGATTATTTAAAGCAACATTTTGATGGTCAAAAAATTGTCTTAATTGGATTAAGCCTTGGTTTTGTCATTATTACTAGAATGTTACAAAAGTACCCTGAGTTAAATCAAAGAATTAAATTATTAGTTTCGATAGTTGGTTTTTCAAGTTATTTAGATTTTAATTTTTCTAAATTAAGGCATACTAGTTATTATCTTGGTTCAATAGTTTTAGATAATCGTTTTTTTAGTTATTTTTTTGCTAAAATAATATTAAATAGTTGGTTTTTAAGATTATTTTACGCTCATACCTATAATGCTAAAACCAAATTTATTAATATGAATAAGACTGAATTTAATCAAAAAATTGCATTTGAAATTAAACTTTGGAAAATTAATGATGTTAGAACTTGGCTACATACAGCTCGAGAGTTTTTAACACTTGATAATACTTCAATAAAAATTAACCAAACTTTATTTTATGTTGGCGCTAAAAATGACAATTATTTTAATCAAACAACTGTCATGGCTAATTTTAAAAAAATCTTTAATTCGGTACAGATTTATTTAATTAATTTAACCAATCATTCACCGAGTATTTTAGCTACCAAGGAAGAAGCTTTGACTTTAATACCCGCTGAATTGATTAAACTTTTAGAGACTATTTAAAATGTTAAAAATTGCATTAGTTTGTCCTTATGATATTTTTAAAAAGGGTGGTGTGCAAACAGTTATTTTTAATTTAAAAGATAATTATAAAAAACGAGGTCATCAAGTTAAAATCATTACTCCCCTAATTAAGGGAGCTAAAAATCTTAATGATGATGATATTATTTTTGTTGGTCGATCACGAGATTTTAATTCACCACTCCATACAACCGTGCAAATTTCGGCTTCGGTTGATGCTGATTTTATTAATTCAATTCTTGATCAGTATCAGTTTGATATTATTCATTTACATGAACCATGGGTACCGTTTATTTCTCGACAAATTTTAGTTCGGTCGAAAGCCATTAATGTTGGTACTTTTCATGCTAAAATACCGGAAAAAGTTATTCCTCGTACATTAGTTAAAGTAGTTAATCCTTATTTAAAATCTGTTTTAGATTATTTGGATGGTTTAACGGCAGTTTCTGATTCAGCTAAAGAATATTTAACTAGTTTATCTGATCAAAAAATTAAAATTATTCCGAATGGTATCAATTTATCTGATTTCACTTTTAAAAAAAATGACTATCGATTACGCCAGACAATTTTATATATCGGTCGTTTAGAAAATCGTAAAGGCGTTAAATATTTAATTGACGCTTATAGTGAAATTTATAAACTTAATCAAAATATTGAACTTATCATTGTTGGCGACGGACCTAGTCGAGCTAAATTAGAAATTCAAGCTAAAATTTTAAATTTAAATAAAGTTAAGTTTATTGGTGCGGTTGATGATCAAACTAAGATAAATTTATTAAATACGGCTGATTTATTGTGTTCACCAGCAATTTTTGGTGAAAGTTTTGGGATTGTTTTATTAGAAGGTTTAGCCAGTGGATTACCGATTGTGGCAGCCGATAACTCAGGCTATAGAGATGTTTTAAGTGGTGTAGGCTCACTATCTTTAGTTAATGTGAAAGATAAAATGGCTTTTGTTAGAACGCTTAATATTTTTCTTAACCAAACTGAAGTTAGACAATTGCATCGTCAATGGGCTCAAAATTATATTGTTAATTTTGATAATCAATTAATTGCCGAGCAATATTTAAATTATTATACTAGTTTGTTAAATCGAAAATGAAAAAATTAAAGATTGGTTTTGTAATTGATGATTCAATTGATCGACCAGATGGTGTTCAACAATATCTTTATAGTTTAAGTGATTATTTTCGACAAAAATCTCATCAAGTTTATTTTTTATCTGGTCAGTCAAGTGGTCGAATTGATGATAGTTTTTCTTTGGCTACCAATTTGAAAGTTAGGTTTAATCGGAATATTTTATCAATACCAATTTATGCTAATAAAATTAAAATTAAAAAAACTTTAGCTGAGTTAGAATTAGATATACTTCACTTTCAATTACCTTTTTCACCAATCTTAAGTCGTCAAATTATTAAACTTAGTCCTCATACAGCTAAAGTCGCCACCTTTCACATTTATTCTGAACGAAAGTTAGAAATTATCGGATCGAAATTATTAAATTTAACTATTCAGCAATCGTTAAAACAACTAGATTTAATCTATGCTCTTTCTGGGCCGGCTCAACAATTTGCTCTTGATAATTTTAAAATTAAAAGTCAAATTAAACCAGTACCAATTAATTTAACTAAATTTAAATTTCAACCAATTAAAACACAATCTTTAGTTAAGATCGTGTTTTTAGGTCGTTTAGTTAAAAGAAAAAATTGTCAATTGTTCTTGCAAGCTTTTCATCAATTAGTTATCAGTCAATCTAATTTAAACTTTCAAGCGATCATAATTGGTGATGGACCACTTAGAACTAGTTTAGAAAAATTGACTGCTAGCTATAATTTAACTAGTCAAGTTGAGTTTGTTGGTTTTGTTGACGAATTAACTAAGTTTAAGTTATTGCGGCAAGCTGATTTAGCGGTTTTCCCTTCTCTTGGTTCGGAAAGTTTTGGGATTGTTTTATTAGAAGCTTTAGCTGCTAAACATCCAATTGTTTTAGCTAGCAATAATCCGGGTTATTCATTTGTATTAAAATCATTAACAGATAATTTATTTGATCCGACTAATGCTAATCAATTAGCAGCCAAAATGGTTAAATTACTAATTGATGGGCAGTTGGTTCAACGAACTTTAAATAAACAGTTACAATTAATTAAACATTTCGATATTCAAATAATTGGTGATGAAATTTTAGATGATTATAATAAAATATTGAGAAAATCCCTAAAAAGTTAGATAATCAGAGCATGAAGTTATTAAAAACAAACTATGAACATCATTTGGAATTAACCTTTAGTTTAAAAACTTATGTTAAATTAGCTAGTTTGGTTATTTTAACTTATTTTATTTTTATTGGGATTGAAAAAGCTTTTCATGCCATTGTTTTAATTTTTATTGCTTTTTTTCTAGCCCTAGCTTTAAATTCACCTGTTCATTGGATTAGTAAAAAAATTCCAGGTAAGAAAAAAGGGTCTCGGGCTATTGCTACTACCTTGTCTTATTTATTAGTTATTATAGTGTTTGCTAGTTTTTTATCTTACATTGTGCCACCACTGATTAATCAAACACAAAATTTAATTAAAGTTGCCCCAGGTATTATTAATGATATTCGACATAGTTCAGGACCGGTTGGTGTTTTAATCCGTCAATATCATTTACAGCATGATGTTAGTCGTTTTTCGGTTGAGCTGGAACATCGTTTAGACAATGCCGTTGGAGCATCATTTACAACTTTAGAAAATGTTTCTAGTAGCTTATTCTCAGTTCTAACAGTGTTAGTTATTACCTTTATGATGTTAGTTGAAGGTCCTCGATGGTTGAATATGTTAAGACGAACTATTCCTAAAAATAATCGATTTAAGATCGAAAAATTAGCTAGTGACATGTATCAAGTTATTAAGGGTTTTGTTAATGGTCAAGTTATCTTGGCTTTTATTGCAGCTTTATTGATTTTACCGGTTTTACTAATTTTACATATTAATTATCCAGCTGCTTTATTTTTTGTGATCTTTATTTGTGGTTTGATTCCAATGGTTGGTCATACTATTGGAGCGATTATTGTAACTATTGTTGGTTTATTCCACGCACCAAGTGCTGGTTTAATTATTTTAATTTACTATATTCTTTATCAACAAATTGAAAATTATTATATTCAACCTAAATTACAGGCGAATACAACTAATTTATCACCACTACTGGTCTTTTTGGCTTTAGTTGTGGGAGTTAGTTTTGATGGTTTGTTGGGTGGTTTAGTGGCAATTCCAGTAGCTGGGTGTTTGAGAATTTTAGTAGTTGATTTTTTGCAATCAAAGAATATCTTATAGGTAATACCAATAAGTTTGGTCTGGATTATCTTTTAAAGCAATTTGTTGAGTTAATAATTCTTGCCTGATTTTGTCTGCTGCTGAAAAGTTAGCTTGACGTTTAAAAATTTGTCTTTGTTCGATGAGTTGTTTATTGACTTGATTAATATCTTTAATAGAAGTTAGTTGTAAACCTAAAATTTGATCTAAAAATTGTAGAAAATCACTTAAATCGGTTGATTGAAAGTTATTATAATTAATTTGATGAAAGGTTTGATCGATCGTTTTTAAGACCATCGGGGTATTTAAATCTTCTGATAAATAATTAATAATTTGTTGTTTAGCATTTGTAAAATTAATAGTTGATGATAGTGGTTGAGTTGTTTTGATCTGGTAAATTAAGACAATTTTTTCTTGCCAAGATAACAATCGATGATGTGAGCTGATTAAATTATCTAAACTAAATTTTGATTGAGATCGATAATGTGATTCCAAAACGTGTAGTCGAATATCTTGAAAACTATAACCTTGTTGAATAATAGTTTCTAACCTTATTCCATTGTCAAGTGATTTAGAAATTTTTTGCCCATTGACGGTGACGTGATTAGAATGAATCCAATAATTAGCTAAAGGTTGGTTAGTGACTACCATGCTTTGAGCAATTTCGTTAGTATGATGAATGGGTATATGATCAATACCACCAGTGTGAATATCGAAAGTTGAACCTAAATACTTCATACTCATAGCAGAACATTCAATATGCCAACCAGGAAAACCAATTCCCCAGGGGCTAGGCCATTCCATGTCTCTTTTTTTATCTTTTGGTGAAAATTTCCATAGAGCAAAATCAGCTAAATTTTTCTTTTGAGGGTTGTGATTAATACGCTGCCCAGCTTGTTGTTCATCTAAATCGAGTTGAGAAAATTTATTATAAGCTGGAAATAAAGAAGTGTTAAAATAGACACCGTCATCAATAATGTAACTATAACCTTTGGCTTCAATTTGTTTAATTAAATTAATTTGATCATCAATATGATCAGTGGCTTTTACAAATTTGGTTGGTTGAGTTAAATTAAGAGCTTGCCATAATTTTAGAAAATTTTTAGTGTAAAAATCAGCAATTTGCCAAGCGGTTTGTCTGGTCGCGTTAGCTTTTTTTTGAAGTTTATCTTCACCATCGTCTTGATCATCGGTTAAATGACCAACATCGGTAATATTAATAATCCAATCAATTTTAAAACCTTGAAATTGCAATAATCTAATTAAAATATCTTTTCGGATGTAAGTATACCAGTTGCCAATGTGTAAATAATCATAAACTGTTGGACCACAAGTATAAATTTTAACGACATTAGACTTAATTGGTTTAAAATCATCAATTTGCCTAGTTAAAGTATTATAAAGTTTGATGGTTGTCATTGATTTCATTTAACAGTTGATTAGCTTTTATTATAATATCTTTTTTAAAAAGATTGAGATCTTGTTTAATCAAATTAATACCACTAGCATATTGATGACCACCTCCATTAAAATGTTTAGCTAATTGACTAGCAATTGGATAGCCATAATTAGCTCTAATACCGGTAGTTAAATGTTGATCTTGATAATATTTGATAATTAAAATAACTTTAACATTTTGAACTTGGAGCAAATCGTTTTGCATTAAAGCTATTTGATTATATTGAGCTGAGTAGTTATTAATATCTTCTTGACGTAATACTAAAACGGCTATGGCATTGTCATAATAAAATTCAGTTCGTTTAATTAGGTCAGCCTTATAATGAAAAATGTCTAACGGCAGAGAGTTTAATGCTTTGCGTTTTTTGTCTAATTCAAAACGATTAGCTCCTTGATCGATTAAATCAGCTACTAATCGATAAGTTTCAGCTTTAGTTAATTGATTAGACAATGATTGAGTATCGCCTAGAATTGAAGCTAAAATGGCATTTAAACCCAGTTTAGTTAATTGAATGTTTAAATGTTTAGTTAATTGAAAGATTATTTCACCGGTTGATGAAGCTAGTGAATCATTAATTATAACTGTAGCGAAGTCAATTTGGTTATCGATTTCCTGATGATGATCTAAAACAATGACTGGTTTTTGTTTAATTTGTGATAAAAGTGGTAATTCAATTAATTTGGCTAGTAATGTTTTAGTAGAAACATCCACAAAAATTGTTAAATCAAAGTCTTGATTAACTTGATCGACAACTTGATTAAAGCCATCAATATATTGTAAATAATTTGATAAAGTTGTGGCACAGTATAATTGTGATGAAATGGCTAACTGTTGACACAAATCACTCAAAGCAACTGAACTACCTAAGCTGTCAGCGTCAGGATTATCAGCTTGAATAATTAAAACCGACTGAACAGCTCGAAGAAGTTTGGCAATAGCTTCAAATTGTTTATGATAATTCATGACTTAATGTTTGGCGGTTTTCTAAGGCGCGAGCTAAAGTGATTTGATCAGCGTATTCAATATCTAAACCAGCTGGTAAACCTCGCGCTAAACGAGTTATTTTAATTTGTTTAGTTTTTTCTTGAATTTGTTTTTGCAGATATAATGAAGTTGATTCACCTTCAACACTAGAACTAAGGGCTAATATAACTTCATTGACTTGATCTTCTTCGAGTCGGCGTAACAATTCTTTAATATGAAGGCTATTAGGTCCAATATTATCTAATGGTGATAATAAACCACCTAAAACATGATAAGTACCCTTAAAAAGGCCAGTATTTTCAATTGATACGATATCAAAAGGTTCAGCTACAATTGTAACTATTTGCTTGTTGCGATCTTGAGCTGTATAAATTGGTGAAATAGTTTCATTGACAGAAATTAAGCAGAAAGTTTTCGGGCAAATTTTAATTTGACTTTTAATATCATTAAGCGACTTAATAATTTTTTGAACGTCAATTTCTTGGTTTTTAATTAAATAATAGGCATATCTTTCAGCAGTTTTTTGTCCAACGCCGGGCAATAAACTAAAACTTTCGATTAAATTATCGACAGCGTCGGGTAAAATTTTCATTTTAAAGACCTAGACTAGATAAGGCACCCATCATCGGTTGCATTTCTTTAGCGGCAATTTTTTGACTTTCAGCAATGGCTTCTCTGACAGCTTCTTGGAGCCAAATTTCTAGTTGTTCAATGTCGTCAAAATCAATTTTAGTTGGATCTAATTTAATTTTTTTAATTTTTTGTTCACCGTTGATTTCAATCTTAACTGCCCCGTCACCTTTGTCGATATCAATAGTCATTTTAGCTAATTCTTTTTGAATTTTTTTAACCTTAAGTAGCATTTTAGCTTGATCGAATTTACTCATTTATTTCTCCTTTATATTATTATTTTAACAGTTAGACAATAAATATTAAAGTAATGATAAATAATCATGACTATAACGTAAAACTACAAAAAATTCTCGATATGAATAAATAGTTGAAAAACTAATTAAAATAATAATTAAACTATAAGCGATTATTTTAGCTAAATTATTATAAGGAAATTGTTTAAGCCAAGTCTGCAAATAATAAACTAAACCGATAAGGGCTATAAAATAAACTACACTAATTAAAACTATTGATCCAGCTACGAAATTAAAGCTGGTGATTGCTAGACTAACTAATAATAAACTAATTAAAGTTTTTGATCGATTAGAGTGTTTAAAACTAGTTATTGAATACATTAGGCCTAAAATTAACATAATTAACATAAAAATATTTAAAAGTGGTGTTGACATGATTAAACTATGGTGTTGAGAACCAATGGTTAAATTTTTGACAGTGAACAAAATATTAATTAATTTAAATTTGGTATTATTAAAACCAATTAAACTTAAACCGTAGCTTTTGTGAGCTATTAAAATTATTACATTGAAGACAAGAAATAATAAATTAAAACTAATTAAAATAACTTTTGGAGTTAAGTTAGTTAATTGGAAAAAATGATATTTTAAATTTTTTAGCGATGTCAATATTAAAACTATTAAATAAAATAGACCAGTTGGCGTTAAAAAAATTAACCAAGCTAAGACACTGATTAAATAAAATTTCCATAAAGCAATTTGACGATGATTCAGTAAACTTTTGATGATAAAAAAAAACGGTAAAATAATTAATGTTTGACTAAAGTCATTAATAAATCTAAGTTGATATAAATAAATTAGTGAGCTACTAACTATAACGGTCATCAAAAAAGCTAAATATTGATTAAACCAATCTTTAAAGATTTTATAAACTAATAAAATGTTAACTAAAGTTAAAATTGAGAAAATTATTTCAATTAATTTAAAATTAGATAAATGAGCTAAATAAAGACTATAGGAAGTCAACTTTTCGATTAAATTAGTTGGATTAGTGATTAAAAAACTAGGACCAGTAACTTGATTAATTATTAAACTAGCTTTTGATGAAATTAATTTAGGCCATGAATTTAAGTCAAATAATAATGAAAAAAGACTAATTAAAAATAATAAAAAAAGTAAATAATATTTTTTTAAAGTTTGGAAAATTATCTTAATAATGGTGATAAATTTTGACATGTTATTTAAATGGATCGGTGTGTTTTTTATCAATTGACCGGAATTTTTGTTTTTCACTGTCAAAATATAATTCAATACTACCGGTTGGTCCATTGCGGTGTTTTCGAATTAAAATGTCAGTAATATTTTTTCGGTTAGTTTCTGGATTATAGTAATCTTCTCGATAAATAAAAGTTACCACGTCAGCATCTTGTTCAATTGAACCAGATTCACGTAAATCAGCTAATTGCGGAATTTGTGGTGATCGATTTTCAACTGATCTTGATAATTGCGATAAAGCTAAAATTGGTACGTTGAGTTCTCTAGCGATAATTTTTAGAGAACGAGAAATCTCAGATATTTCTTGAACTCGATTACCATCACTACTAAAACGATGTCCACCACTCATTAACTGAAGATAATCAACAATAATTAAGCTTAGTTCGTTTTTATGAGCTTCACGGCGAGCTTTAGTTCTTAATTCAGAGATTGTAATACCTGGTGAATCATCAATAAAAATTGGGGTTTCAGATAAAACACCCATAGCATTACCAATTTTTTCAAAATCGTTATCGGTTAAATTACCGGTTCTTAAAGCCCAAGCGCTAACACCAGATTCCATGGCTAAAATTCGATCAACTAGTTGTTCTTTAGACATCTCAAGACTAAAAATTAAAACTGGTTTTTTATTTTTTTTAGCAATATTATTAGCTAAATTGAGAGCTAAAGCGGTTTTACCCATTGATGGTCGAGCGGCTAAAATAATTAGATCAGATTTTTGAAAACCAGCTAATTTGTTATCTAAATCCTTATAACCAGTTGGTACGCCTCTAATTTTACTTTTATCTTTGTGGAGTTCATCAAGTCGATCAAAACTTTCGGCTAAAATCTTTTCCAATGAGACAATATTTTGATTAATTTGATTTTGAGAAATGTTAAAAATTTTTGATTCGGCCTCTTCGATTAGTTCATTTAATTCTTGGGTTTCGTTATTGCTAATTTCAGATATTTCTTCTGAGACTTTAATTAGTCTTCGTCGAAAAGCTTTTTGAGCTACGATGTTGGCATATTCTTCAATATGAGCTGCACTTGGTACGTAATTAGTTAAATCAGCTAAATAAGTTGGTCCACCAACTAAATCAAGTGATTTATTATTTTTCAGAATATTGGCTAGAGTTAAAGTATCGATTGCTTGATGTTTTTCATATAAATAATTAATTGCTTGATAAATTTTTTGATGATTAACTTCAAAAAAATCAGCTTGATTAATTTTATCAGCAACTTTTACAAATGATTCTGGATCAATTAAGATAGAACCTAATAAACTTTTTTCAATTTCAGTGTCGTGGGGCAATACTTTATTCATAATTTTTCAGCTTCTGGAAAGATTTCTTTAATGGTGGCTAACATAGTTAAATCATCTTCGTCAATTTCACTTGGGATAGCTGGATCAATTGTTTCTAATAAACAACTTAAAGTAAAATTTTGGCCAGATAAATCATTAATGGTTTGAGTTATAATGTCATAATTCTTTTTTTCTTGAATTCTTTTTTGATGAAATTTAAATTTAAATTTTAATTCTAAGGTATTGTCATAAAAATGAGGTTGAGACATTCTTAAAATGCCATAAAGAGTGTTATGGTTTTTTTTCAAACTATCTAATAGACTAGTCCATAACTGATCATAGTCTGATAATACTAAATTTTTAGTAGTTGTTGGTTGGTGGTTAATTGCGGTTAAAGCAATGGTTGAATTAGCTTTAGTCTTTGGATCATCATCAATTAAAAGAGCTTCCTGATATTCAATTAAACATAATTGTAAATATTTTTGTGGATCAGAGTAATTGTTAATAATTAAAAGATTTTTCATAAAATCAATGGTTTTTTCTATGTCATGATTAAGTTGATGGTTAATGATTCGTTGCATGAGATTATCGTGAATTGCTCGAGAAATATTATCGACACTTTTGCCGTCAGCAAATATTTGATTTAAATCTTCAATTACCTGATTGATTGAATTATTAAAGATATTGTCGAGTAATTGATTAATTTTTGATTCTAGTGGAATACCAAGTAACTGATTGACAATTTTAAGATCGATTTTAGTTTGTCCACTAGATATAACTTGATCAAATAATGAAATACTATCTCGTAAACTACCATTGCCCATTGCAGCTATGGCTTCAAGAGCCGATGGATCACAATTAATTTTTTGTTCCTGACTAATTTTTTTTAATCGTTTAACGATTAAATCTTGAGGAATTAATTTAAAGAAAAATTTTTGAGTTCTAGAGGTAATAGTAATAGGGATTTTATCATAATCGGTAGTGGCTAATATAAAAATTACATGTTCGGGCGGTTCTTCTAAAATTTTTAATAAGGCATTAAAAGCAGGCGTTGTTAACATATGAACTTCGTCAATAATATAGACTTTGTATTGACAGGCTGATGGTGCAAAATGAGCTTTTTCTCGTAAATATCTAATTTCGTCAATACCACGATTACTCGCACCATCAATTTCAATAATATCAATGACGTTATCTTCATTCTTATAGTCAATTTGATTAATTTGATGAGCGAAAATTCTAGCTACCGAAGTTTTGCCAACACCTCTTGGACCGGAAAAAATATAGGCATGAGATAATTGATTGGTTTTTATTTCGTTTTTAAGTGTTTGAATAATTTCATCTTGACCGACTAAATCATCAAAATCTAACGACCGATATGTTCGATAAAGAGCTTTTCCCATATCTATAGATTATAGAATAAATTATGTTTGATAGCTAGATTAATTAACTTTAAAGAGCAGCTTCTAGGGCGGCCCACTCACATTTAGAATCGTCTTCAGGTACATTAATACTAACTTGATCACCTGGTTTAGCTTTAAAATAAGTTACGCTAGCCAATAAGACTCGTAATTGTTTACCATCAACATCAACAAAATATTTACCATTTTCTAGTTTCAGTTGACCAACTAATTGCTTACGAGCAATTGGTCCAATTTGTTTATATAAAAACGAACCATCTTCAGCAATTGTTAGTTTTAAAATATCTCCTTGAACTAGTTTTGATTTAGAAGCATAATTAGCTGGAACAGGATAAATTTTTGAATCAGAACCTACCATATTTTGACCATCAAAAACCCCTTCAATGATTTTACCCTTTAGATCGTCTTGGCTAATGACTGATGATTTTTCATCATGACCAACTACACTGAAGATTAATTCATGAGCGGCCGCCAAGTTAGTTTCAGCTTCAGAAATTAGATTGAGAATTCTTTTTAATTGTTTTTCTGGAATTTCAGACATGTTTGATTTTTGATTTTATTAACTCCTTTTGTAATTAAATTAACATTATTTGACTATTAAGTCAAAGTCAGTCAAAAATGTTAATTGTAGTTGTGGATAACCCTAAACTAATTCGACAGTTGCGCCAGCGTCTTCTAAAGTTTTTTTGGCTTTATCTGCTTCGTCTTTCTTAACTTTTTCTAGAACATTTTTAGGGGCACCATCAACAATAGCTTTAGACTCACCTAAACCTAAACCAGTTAAATCTTTAACAGCCTTAATAACAGCTACTTTTTGACTACCAGCATCTTTTAAGAGTACGTCAAATTCTGATTTTTCTTCGCTAGGATTAGTGGCTTGATCAGCACTAACTGGACCAGCTTGAACAACAGCTGGTGCAGCGGCTGAAACACCCCAATATTCTTCTAGAAAATGAACAAATTTTGAAATTTCTAAGGATGTCATTTTATCTAATTCAGCCACAATTTTTTCAAATTCTTTTGGTATTTTAATTTCTTTAGTTTCTTCGGCCATAATATTTCTCCTTATTTAGTAATTGCTTGTCTAGCTTTTAGCAGGTTAATTAATCCAGCTAAGTTATTATTTAATACTACAACAAAACCACTTAATGGGGCGGCAATAGTACCAGCTAATTGACCTTTAAGTTGTTGCTTAGTTGGTAATTGAGCTACCATTTCAGTTTCTTGAGCGTTTAAAAATTGACCATCTTTTTGGTAACTTCCAACAAAGTTAATTGTCTTAATGGTTTTAGCCGCTTCAAAAATTGTTTTAGCAGGTGATACTTCATCTTTTGGGTTAAAGACGTATAGTAACATTTGATTAAGAACTTGCCTATCAGCATTTTTTAAATGATCAAGTTGATTCATTGATTGAATGAATAATCGATTTTTAATGACTTTGACAACTGAACCATTGTCTTTAGCGATTTTTCGAATAGTTGCTAAATCTTTAACAGACGTTCCTTGATAGTTAGCTATCACGCTCAATTTTGAAGTAATTAATAATTGACTAGTTTCGTCAACAATTTGTTTTTTTTGTTCTTTGGTTAACGCCATAATTATTCCTTATTTTTACCAGTAAATCGACCAAATTACTTGAAGTCACCTACTTTATTAAGAAAGCCTCGGCGACAAATTAAGTGTTAATTAACACAGTCGCTTTCTTCGGTAACTGATTATACTTTAGCTATAAATCTAATTTATGTCAAGTCTCAAGTTGAACGATTGGTTATTTAATTAATTGATTAATAGTAATTGGATGAACTTGTTTAATTTGATTGATGATTTGTTGATAAAGTTTGACTAAACTAGGTTCATTTGTTTGATCGAGTGTTTTTTTAATAGCTATAATTTGTTGAAGATTGAGATAAATTTTAAACCTAATTTTATAACCAAGTAGTAAACTATAGTCAGCGATACTGAAGAGTTTTTTCGAAGTTAAAAAGCTATAAAGTTCTAAACTTAATTGGAAGTTTTCTTCATAAATAGCTAAGAAAGTTTCATTTTCAGCTATTATATCTGGCGTATTAAAACCTAGTCTAGGAGTTAACAACTGATGTTTTAAATCTAAATAAGACCAAGTTTCTTTTATTTTCATGAATGTATCAATTGAATCGATAACTTCTAGTTGATAAGTTACGTATTTTTTTAACCAATCATAGGTTAAATTATTGGTTTGAATATTTTTCATTAAATAAGTTTTTTGCTGATAGTCCCATTCATCGGTTATTTTTAATATTTGAGCTTTATTTAAATCATTTAAATCATAAATCATATCAGCTACTAAATCTAATTCATTGATTGGCGTAAAATTAATTAGTTTGAGTTGGGTTTGTTCAGCTTGATTGTAGGTTTGTTTTAAATTATTAGATTGGAAGACTTTAATTTCATTTAAATTGTCTTGAAGTTTTTTAGTTGAGGCAGTTGAAATTGGTTGACTGAATTGCTGCAAATATAAATCATTTAAAATTGGGTTAATCTGATCTAATTCTTGGTCGGTTTTTAAGCTATTATTGAGAAATTGTTTTTTTAGGGTAGCTTGATTAAACATGATTAAGGCTGATTTATAAATTGCTAAAGGTAATATTTTTAAACAAGCTGGATGTTGATTGGTTTTAAGTAGTAATTGATTATAATTAGTTAAAATTTTATCTAAGTATTTTTTATAAGTTTGTTTAATAGTTTCACTAATTTTATGAGGCATGAAGTAGTTATTTTGGTTAAGGTTATAAGACTTTAGTGATTGATCAACTAAAAACGGAATTTGATTGATTATTTCCAAAGACGCCAGTAGAGATAGTTGATTGGTTTTAATTAAAATGTCATCAGCGTGATAAGGATACAAATTAGCTAATTGATCTTTTGTGAGACTGATTTTAAATTGATGATTAATTAAATCTAACAGTTCTGTTTGATGATTGTAATTAGTTTGAGTAAAGTATTGTAAATTATTATGAAATTCAATAAATTCAATAGGTGGTTTGGTTGACGTTGGTGAAACTTCTTCAGTGATTTTTGGCTTGGTTGGGATTGTTTGGTCAACAGATGATTGATCAAAAATTAAATAATTGGGTGCCTGATATTTAACGTTTATAACTGGTACGACTAAATCCCAAATTTTTTGATCAAGAGAGTTGAGTTGACTATTCAGATGAATAATTGGTAGTTGTCTCTTCTTGCCTTCAATTAAATAACCAGTTCGTTTTTTTTCAGTCAATTCAAGATTTATCTTGGTGGATCGCTTCAGAGCTTGTTCTTTTAAAAAAGTTGCTGGTGTGTCAATAAAAATTAATAAATCAGGCATCAACTGATGGTTTAAATTATTAATGATGTTGTTAAATAAATTAAGATCAAAGATTTGTTTTTTGGTGTAAAAAAAATCAACCAATAAACTTAAAAAGCTTTTATTGGTTAAGCAGTAATAACCTTGCTCAACAAATTGGCTAATTGAATAATTTGTTTGATAGTGATTAGCTAGTTCAACTAATAATTTAGTTTTTTGAGGTAGTTGATAATATTGATTAGCTAAAATTTGACCAATTTCACGACTAATTAAATTATTTTGGTTATCCGGAAAACTAATTTTTTTAACTGGAAAACCAGCTGATTCAATTTTATAGGTTAATTTTTCAACTTGATCACAACTTAATTGATCATCTAAAGCTTCAAGGGCAATATAGCGACCAGTTTTAACTTGACTATTCATATTTTAAGCCTTCAATTTTAATCGGTAATTCTCGTTGATCTTTATAGGCTTGAGGTAACATTTTACTGGGTGACCAAGTTTTAACAATTTGATCGAAATTAGTACCTGTTTGGTATTTACCGCTGTAACCTTTATCTCGACCTAGACCATAATTACCAGCTACTTTACCGGTTTGATGAAAAATTACTTGAGCAATTCGTTCGCCAACTGGCAGAATGAGACTTTCTGTTTCATTAAGATTGTAAAGTTCAAGAGTTAGTCTGTTAATATAACCAGGATCAATCCAGCCAGCGTCAAAACAAACCGCTAAACCATTACGACCCCAACTTGATCTTGATCTAATTTCACAAGCGCCAGGCGGTTTAATACCGAAAAATTCGTGAGTATGAGCTAAAATACGTTCTCTTGGTTTAAGATAAATTACTGGATGATCGAGGGGAATGTTTTTTAAAGGTTGAATTTGTTTAATCTGACAAATTTCTTGATGAGTTAAAGCCTTGTAAGGTCCTTCGAAATAACGATCAACATCGTTTTTGTCAAAGGGATTATAAAGGTTTTTATCATGAATAGCTTCAATTTTATAATAGTAATAGCCTAAAGTAACGTCTAAGCTAGCATGAGAAATATGTTTTTCATTGAAAGGATAACAAATGATGTGTTGCCTCTCAAGCGCTTCTTTAATATCTAAATTAGAATATACAGACATATAACTCCCATAAAAGCTATTATAGTAGATCAGCGATGATTTGCAAGAATTTGATTTATATGATTTAGTTAAAATCTTAATGGTTAAATTTAATTAACTAATTAAATCATGGTTAAAAATTAAAAATTAGTGAAATTTAATTTTAAGGCTGGGCCCATAGTCGTCGTTAAATAAACTGATTTAATGTAGTTAGCTTTAACACTTTGAGGTTTATTGTTTTTAATACTGGTCATGACGGCTAAAAGATTTTCTTCAATATGGTTTTTAGGGAAATCAACTTTAGCAAGTGGTAGATGAATAATACCATAACTATCGACACGGTATTCAATCTTGCCTTTTTTAACTTCGTTAATAGCTCTTGATAAGTCAGTTGTGACTGTACCACTTTTAGGATTAGGCATTAAACCTTTAGGGCCAAGAATTTTAGCGAATTTAGCTAGACGAGGCATATAATTGGGGGTAGTAATTAAAATTTCAAAATCTAGGTTATTCTTTTCGATCATGGATATAATAGTATCCAAACCATAAAAATCTGCCCCAGCTTGTTTAGCAGTTGTTTCGTCATCACTAAAAACGGCGACTTTTAAAATTTTACCATTACCAAATGGTAAGACTAAATTATCACGAATATTTTGATCCGCGTGTTTAGGATCAACATTTAAAGCGACGTGCAGTTCAATAGTAGCATTAAATTTACTAGGGTTTAATTTTTTAATTAAAGCTGTTGCTTCAGTTAATTCATAAATTTTTAATTTATCAACTAATTCAGCTACTGCTCGATATTTTTTTGATCGTTTTTCTAATTTAGTGTGAACTTTTTTAGGGGTGCTTTTAGTTGGTTTAGTTGCGTCAGTACTAGCTTTTTTAGCAATTAAGGCGGTTTTTTCTTCAACTGCCTTAACGCTTCTTTTGCCTGCTTTAGCAAAATTTTTATTAGTTGTTTGATCTTTAGTTTCTGTCATAATTTTATCTCCTGTGGTCGAGCGATTTTTTTAAATCTCCCACTTAATTAATTTATTATTCAACTTCTACGCCCATTGATCGAGCAGTGCCCGTTACCATTTTTTTAACAGCTTCTAAATTATCTGAATTCATATCACTTAATTTAACTTGAGCAATTTCATCTAAATCAGCCTGACTTAATTTTTTAGAAATTTTCTCACTATTAGGTTTACCTGAACCTTTTTGAATAGATAATTTTTCTCGAATTAAATCATCAGTCGGTATACCAACAACTCGAAAATCCATGGTTTTATCGTCATAAACGGTAATATGGACAGTTACCAGGGCACCGTTAAGAGTTTTGGTTTGATCATTAAAAGGATTAATAAAATCCATCATATTAACACCATATTGACCAAGAGTTGAGCCAACTGGAGGAGCTGCGCTGGCTTGGCCAGCTTTAATTTTCAATTTTAAGTTTGCTTTTACTGATTTAGCCATAATTATACCTCAAATTTAAACTTTTTTAACTTGTAAACTATCTAATTCAACTGGAGTTTCTCGACCAAACATATTAACTAAAACTTTTAGTTTACCTTTTTGTTGATCAATATCACTAATACTACCATCAAAACTCTTAAATGGACCATCGACGATATTAACAACATCACCAATTTTAAAGTTAATCTGATATTTTGGTTGTTCGCGACCCATTCGTTTGTTGATTTTTTCAATTTCTTCTTTACTAACTGGAGTTGGTTCACTACCTGAACCGACAAAACCAGTTACTCCGGGGGTGTTGCGGATAAAATACCAAGCATCTTCAGATATTTTCATATTAACTAAAACATAACCTTGAAAAATCTTTTTTTCAACAACTCGTCTTTTACCATTTTTAATTTCTATCATTTTTTCTTTTGGTACTAAAACTTCAAAAATTTTATCAGCCATGTCTAATGAACTAGTTCTTTGTTTGATACTTTCAGCGACTTTTTCTTCGTAGCCAGAATAAGTATGAATAACATACCATTCTCTGTTGGAGTTAGTATAGCGACCGGTTGAGTTATTATTCATCTGTTAATCCTTATTTAAGAAGTATTATTTTAAAAATATCACCTAGACCATTATCGAGATAATAGATCGAGACACCAAAAAAAATTGCGAAAATTATAACAGCAGTAGTTAATTGTCGGCTGAGTTTAAGATTTGGCCATGCGACTAACTTTAATTCTTGCCAACTGTTTCTTAAATATTTAGGTACGAGTATTAAACCAATAATTCGTAAAATCTTTTTTAGTAGATTTGGTTTTTTTGCTTTGGTTTTATTGCTTGCAAGTTTATTAGTAGTAGTTTTAGGAGTTTCGTTTTTGATCTTTTTTAACTGATCTTT
>JAJZWG010000046.1 GCA_021846795.1 bacterium | reverse complement strand
ATCTGTTTTAAGTGTTTATTAACTTTTCTTTTAAGTAAAGTATAAGTTATTGAGTTATCTAATAGTTCTAGGTAATAATCTTGGTGATTTAGAATTAAAAAACTATCTAGACTTGGTCTGGGAAATCTATCTTGATCAGCAATTTCGGTGTAGCTAAAAAATTCTAGTTTCCGTTGATATAACTGATCAAGTTTTAAATAAATTGTAAAGACCTCTAAACAGTGATTAATAAACTTAGTTGAGGCCTTTTTATTGTCATAGAGTAAATGTAATCCTTTTTGATCTAGCTGATCATTACTTTTGAGTAGCTTAATCGCTTTAGGCAATAAATAGTAATTAGCTGGTAAACCCTTTAGTTTATAAGTATTATTATAATTTCTAGCAATATAATTTTGTTTTAACAATCGACTAAGTCTCGTTCTGGTATAAGTAGTTGATTGATTCATAAATGAGGCAATCAATTGACTAGTACCAAATCTAAATTTATATAAGATTTCTAAAACTTTAATTTGTTTATGATTGAGCTTTTTAGAAATTTTACCATTAATAGTTGTCACTAATACATATAATAAGATAGCCGACAAAAAAATGATAATAACAGCTGAAAAACTCAGCTTAAATAGATCAATCGATTAATCTATTAAATTGATGAGTGCAAGTTAATTGGTATTATTTTTGAAAATTATTTATTATGTTAATGGTTATGGTCATTAATTATCCACTTGATTTATTCTGCTTGATAATTTTAATCGAATATGGTTTATTAAAGTTTAAACCACGTTTTAAATTAGTCAATTTATTAGTTTATTGTCAAATTTTATTAATAATTTTTTCTAGTTTAGTTTTACTGTTTTATTATTATGATTTGATCATTTTAGTTAGTTTGTTGTCAATTTATCGAATTATTAATCTTTATTTTTATTTTAATAATCAAACCAAAACCAACCTTCAACTAAAGAAACCACTTCAAAGTAGTCTTAATTTAACTCTAATTCAATTAGTAATTATCTTAATTCAATTGGCCTTAAATGATAACTTAATTTCTAGTCAAATTTTAATTAATTGTTTAACACTGGTTATTTTGATTGTCTTAATTTTCTTAAATTATAAATTGATTAAGGCTAGTCGAAAATTAAAGCCACCTCGTGTTTCAGTTCATTATTATGATAAAGATTTACCCACAGTTAGTGTTTTAATACCAGCTCGAAATGAATCAGATAGTTTATTCCGTTGTTTAGAAAGTTTAGTTTCAAGCGATTATCCCAAATTAGAAGTTTTGGTTTTAGATGATTGTTCACAGAATAAAAAAACAGCTGAAATTATTAAAAGTTTTGCTCATCACGGGGTAATTTTTATTGAAGGACAATTACCACCAGACGATTGGTTGGCTAAAAATTATGCATATCAGCAATTATTTGAGCAAGCTAATGGTGATATTTTACTTTTTTGTGGAGTTGATATGATTTTTAATCATCATTCAATTCGATCAATGATAGAATTAATGCTTAGTCGAAAAGATAATTTAATTAGCTTTATGCCTAAAAATTATTTTGATAAAACTAAAATTTTGAGTAATTTTAATTATCAGGTAATCCGTTATAATTTTGAAATTATGTTATCAAATTTACTCAATCAAAAACCAGGATCATTAACTTCCTGTTGGATGATTGATAGTCAAACCCTTCATAAACTTGATGGTTTCAATCAATTAAAAAGAAATCTTTTACCTGAAAAAAGTTTAGCTAAAGCCCTAGTTGACAATCATTTAAAATATCACTTTTATGAATCTGGCAAATATGTTGATTTAACATCTCATAAAACCTTAGCTGATCAAAAAGAAACTGCTATTAGATTAAGCTTCCCCAAACTTAATCAACAAATTAGTAATTTAGTTTTAATTAGTTTATTCAATATAATCATTTTTATTTTACCGCTTGGTTTAATTTTTATTAGTCTGTTAAGTGGTAATTATTTGCTAGCATTAATGGCAAGTTTAAGTTTGTTGGCTGCAATAGTTTATTTTGATTTATTAATGACTATTACCTACCATCATCTATTTAGATTTTTAGGTATTTTTTATTTTAAATACCTTTATTATGACTTATATATCAATCATTATTCGATGATAAGTTACTTAACTTCTCGTGTCGCATGGAAAGAACGCAATATTTGTTTACCTAACAAGCTAGATAATCAACCAACTTATTTAGAATTATAAATTAGGAAAATTAATTAAAAAAGTACTACCAACATTAAGGTGACTTTTTAAGGTAATTTTAGCTTGTAATAATTTGGCTAATTTCATTGTTACATAAAGACCTAAACCGGTTCCGCTAGCTTGTCGAGTTTTATAGTCTTCTGATCGAAAAAATTTATCAAAAACTCGTGCTTGATCAGCTTTAGAAATTCCAATACCTTGATCTTTAACTGATAAAACAACACCCGTTGAACTTTGACTAGCCGATAAAGTAATGGTACCTTTTTGACTATATTTAATAGCATTGGTAATAAAATTTTGTAAAATTTCTCGAACATACAAGTCGGTTGAAATTAATTCAAGTTGAGGTGTTGATTGATTATCAATCACAATACGTAATGATTTTTGACGAGCTTCTGGTTCATAATTAACAATCATATCGTGTAATAAATTATCAATATCGATATGATCTTGACTAATTTCTAAAACATTACGTTCTGAGCGAGATAAAATTGACAAATCATTAACTAAATCAGCTAAAAAAAGAATTTGTCGATGTGCTTGATCAAGAGTTTCTTTGATAACATTTTTATCGTTTGATTGATCAATTAATAATAAAGCATTAGAAAGATTACCCTCACTAATAGCAATGGGAGTTCTAAGTTCGTGTGAGACAACTGAGATAAACTCATCTTTTTCTTCTTCAATGGTTTTTTCACGAGTGATATCTCGTAAAATAATCACAAAACCATTAAGTGGATTATTCGATAAATAACTATGTTCAATTGGTGAAATTGATAAATAGAGGTTAATCTGACTGTCATCATCATATTTTAAACAAAAATCTTTAGTTGAAAATTGATGTTTCGTAGATGTAATTATTGTTTGTAAATCAACTAATTGATTAGATGAATCAAGCGGCTTAAAAATATCCACTAAACTACTACCATGTTGAATTAAATTAAGATCTAGGAGATTAAGAGTCGCTGAATTATATAGTTCAACTTGTAAATGATTATCAACTAAAATAATACCGTCATCAATATTATTAATTAAACTTAAAACACCATCTTTAGTTAAAATATTATCAATTAATTTAATCATATTTAGATTATATTAAATTTTAGTTGATTTATTAAATTTGTGGTTGATATTTTTTGATCATTTTACGATATTTTTGACTGCCAGGATAAATTAATTCCAATAATCGCCAAAATTCAGCTGAATGATTTAAGACTTTAGTATGACATAATTCATGATAAATTACGTAATCAACTAATTCATTAGGTAGATTCATTAAAAAGATATTAAAAGTCAGGTTTTTTTTATTGTCACAACTACCCCAACGCCTTTTTAGTTGTTTAATCTTAACCGAATGATAATCATAATTAATTAAATTGGCTAATTGATTTAATCTTTGAGGTAAATAATTCTGCGCCTCATCTTTTAAAATTTTTAACGCTTTAAAGTTAATTTTCGATTGAACATCTGGATCATTAATTTGAACATCAAAAGGTAAATTAACGACTAAATTGTTATTTGTGATTTTTATTTTTAAAATAGTGTTAGTGTTTGGTTCAACTAAAATACGATGATAGCGACCAATCATTTGATTATTATGAAAGGCCAGTCTTTCATGATAATTATCTTTAATGAAATCCAGTTGATTTTCTAAAAATTCTAAAGCTAAACGATGACTAACCCATTTTGGCGTTGTTAATCTAATATCGCCATTTTGAGATAAGGTTAATCTAATTGATTTTACACCTTTTTTTTTAAAAATTTTAATTAAAAATTTTTTATTTAATAAAACAGTTTTATTGGCCTGAGACATTAAATTTATCTAATAACGATGTTCCTTTTTGATAAATCACTATGATTAGAATAACTATTTGGAATTAAATTAACCATACCAGGCATAGTTAAGTGATTGTTAATATCATCGCTAGAAATAATACCAAAACTTTTTAATTTGTTAATAATCGAGTTTTTTTGAGTTTGATAAGAATGTTTACCACTTACTACCATGTAATTATCTAAAGTAGATGGGTTTTGCATTTTAGAAATAAAATCTTTAAATTCAGTTTGATTTAACGAATGTGAATATTTGTCATCATTTTTTCGTTTATCTCTTTTATAATTTCTCAGATAAGCTGTCTCCATGTCTAGTTGTAACCAGACTAGTAAACTTTCAACTTTACAATTGCGGGCTAATTCTCTTAAAAATCGTCTTTGCGAATTACGAATAGCATTAAAATCATAAACAACTGAGACTCCAGCTTTAAGAAATTCTTCAGCCATATAGTTCATTAACTGATTAATAATATCGTTCTCGGTTTGATCATACTTTGGTTCAGTAAATAATTCATTACGAATTCGATCGGCTTGAATATGTGCCACTT
>JAJZWG010000045.1 GCA_021846795.1 bacterium | reverse complement strand
GAACCGAACTTTGACTTAGATTATACTTTTGAGCCAATACTGCTGACAACGACATATTTGATGTGTTTGTGATGGCACCTACAGACCCAGACATCAATAAAGCGACACTACTAACAGTTGTTACGATGAAAGTTGTATAAGCTATTTTTTTATAATTAATCATAATTAAGTATTCTCCTAAAATAATATTATTGTACTTTGCTGATATTATTATATTTTACTGATATTAGGCTTAGCTTGTAATAAAAAATTAAATAAATCTTAGAAAGCTACTTGAAACACAATAAAACAAGCAACAAGCTAAATTTCATCATCAATCTTAATAGAATAACTAGATTTAGTTGGAATAGACAATTATATCTTTAAACCACCAAAATGATCAACGAATAATTATATTTCTAAAAAAATATTTCACTTTTAGATACGTTTGAAATAAATTTAACTGACAACATAAGATTTTTATAAAGTAGTAAACCTGTGATTATAGATACATACATTAATACCGTTATCTCTATATAATAATAAAGTCAATGGTCGCAACATTTTAATTAAATAATTAATTATATTGAAAAGTAAATAAATACCATTTTACAAAAATATTAAGACAATTAATTTAAATTAAAGTTAATTTAAAAACCCACAAAAGGAAATAATCATTCATGAAAAAAAATTTAATAATCATCTCCCTAATTATTATTGTCCTTATTTTAAGTGGTTTAATAATATTTAATAGCGTCAAATCACAAAATTCTGTTTCAGCACTATCTTGTATCGCACCCAGCTCAGCTCAAACTACAGTTGATGATCTTAATCTAAGTCATCATCACTTAACAAGTATTGGATCACATATTTATGATCAGACCAATGTTACTCAACTCAATCTTTCATATAATCAAATTAGAAATTTACCGACTCAAATGGGAAACATGATCAATATTCGTAGTTTAAATTTAAGTCATAACCAATTACAGGGAAATCTAATCGGTCAAATTTGTAATATGCCTCTAAGAACACTTGATGCTAGCAATAATCAATTAACCGGTATTCCATCTCAAATCAGCTCACTTTCATATTTACAAAGTCTTAATCTTAGTAATAACAAAATTACAACCTTACCTAGTCAAATATTTTTAATGACTAATCTTAAAGAATTAAATCTTTCTGGTAATCCATTATCAAAATCTCAAGTTAATGAATTAAAAAATAAACTAATTCACACTAAAATAACATTGACATAATATTATCTTTATTATATTGTTAATTAATGAATTCTCCTCGTGTTATCCAACCACGTCCAGAGACAACTGAAGCCATAAATTGGCTTGCCAATAACGACCTTAAAGCACTCAGTTTTATAGGTCTGACTATAATAGGTGAATCAACAACTACAGAACTAGCCAAAGAATTGAGCAAGATTCATTCAAATGCTTTTTATTCTGTATCAGGATATCCAATTACATATGCCAAAGGAAAATTCGCAGAAACTCGCTCCGATATAGGTAATAACGGGACTAGTTACTTTTTATAAAGCCACTCGAGAAATTGGTGCTCTATCGCTTATAGGTAGTCTGCTTCAATGGTCTGAGACCTATGACTTTTCACTTGCAACTATGTTATCCGTCACAGCCTCAAAAGGGAAAGCTAGTGCACTCATTAATACCATTCAAATTCTAGATGGACTGCAAAAATAATTTAACCATACCAGAAATGTCATTACCTGGATACAAACTTAATGCCAACGGCGGAATAACTGCCCATAATACTCGTCTTAAAACTTTAGAAAAACTAGGTACAATAGAATCAAAAAATGAACCCATTACTGTTCGTATTTTAAATCCTTCATATAACGGCAGTCTACCATTTAACAAGCTTAAAACAGGTCGACAAGGTTTTTACAAGAAAATCACATTAGCCAAAGAATTAAACCCAGGAAAAGAATGGACCATTGAACAACTGACAGAAATAGCCTATAAATACAGATTTATAACTGACGAATCAAGTCATGATTTTCATGGTGCTCTTATTAGAGCAATCTCCATTAAAACGCCTAAATATGCTCCTGGCGTTTTCAAAAAGAAAAATCTTCAACCCAAAATATACGCTCTCAGTCAACAATATGCTTCGATGATACATGACTTAATCGAATCTACTATTCAAGTTGACGAAAGCCCAAAATATGCCTCTGAATCTCGAGATTATGCACATAATATCTACCATAGTCCTGATGTAGCGTTTAGAATTGCCAAAAGAGGACTATCGAATTCAGCTTATAGAAAAAATTAAAAACATATTTGACAACAGAATCTACTAATCTTGAATGTTAACTAAAGATACTGCTCAAAAATTAATGTAATATAATTAGACAATGGATTTACCAAAAAATTTAACCTATGATATAAACGGTCAAATCTTTGAGATCATAAGACCAACTCGACTTAACGAAGGTATGGTCTTAAAATCTGGTGATATTTTTGCCAGAATGGGTCCAAAAAAAATAATTTTAAAAGAACAAAACCATACAACCTCTCTATATAATCATGGTTTCCCGGTAGCAAAAATTTTAGATTATGGAGAAACATCAGACGGTCAATGGTATTTTACAGAAACATCTTTGGGTAAAGCTACTTTTCATGAAATTTTTGAAAAAGAATATAAAAATAATGGCGAAATAAGTCGTCAAACATTTAATCAATACCTAGCAACTATAAAAAAATATGTAACCGCTCAATTTGCAATCAATAATAGAACAACTATCAGTGCAACAAAATTTATTAAAACTCTGTTACCCGAACAAAGAGTATTAAATAACTATTGTTATTTCGGATATGATGCTAATGATTACATAAAAGCTATCAAACTTGCCACTACCAAATTAACTCATTGCCAGATGGGTATTTTACAATTTGATCTTAATCCATTTAATGTTTTAAAAAATGGTGTAATAGATTTTGAATTAGTTGGTTCTGGACCGATAGCTTATGACGTTTTAATGTCAACTAGATGGGGTAGTAGTTGGTTTACTGACTACCCATCTCTACATTCAATAGCCTATAAATTAACCAATAATCAAATCGAAGAAAATGATAAACTAATCAGTAATTTAGCTGCCGAAAACGATTTAACAGATCCTACGCAGTATTTACAAGAGTTTTTGTTATTAAAAAGTGCCTGGGCAGCGTCTGATTTTAATCCACCACAAAATGATTGGCCAAAAAATAAGATTGCTTTTAGAAGATATCGAGCTAACGTATTAAAAGCAGTCATAGAAATGTACTTGTCAAAAAATATAATTAACTATCAACTATTATCTAGTATTCCTGGCGGAGAATTAGAATAAACATTAAAATATGTTCATAAAGTTTAAATTTTAATTCATGATTTCATACTATCAAATAAAAGGCTATTATATTCAATTTTTTAACCACTCAGAAAATCTATAACATTTTTATAATAAGAATCAACATTACGAGGAAGTCGTTTTTTTAATAATTGATTCTGATTAATCCATAAGTATGAACTGTGCTCCCAACTTATGATTAACTTTGGTTCAATCTCATTTAATTGATAACTATAAAGAATATAAATCAAATAGTCATTTATTTTTTTATCAAATAATATTTTAATTTTTTTTAAAGATAATGCTACCCCTGTTTCTTCCTTAGTTTCACGAACTATTGCCAATTTATTATTTTCATCTAATTCTACTTCGCCTCCGGGAAAATCTAAATGATTAGCAAAAATTGGATGAGTGTTACTTCGAGTTAATACAAGAATTTTAGAATTTTTATCACGAATAATTATTTTAACCACTGTCTTCATATCAACATTATACTAGCATTAGATCATTTTATTTTCGATTTATAATTAATCATACTCTGGCTCTGGCAATTAATTTGTTAGTTTGGTAATTAATTTAGTTCTCAAAAAATATATCATGTTTAATGACCTAAAAAATTACAATATTTAAGAAAATTTTGTTAAACTAATTTTGATGTCAACAGATAAGATTTCAATTGACTGGTATAATCAAAATTACAAACAATATACTGCTCACGTGCGTAATCCTGATGATTCTATCTATCACTCACTTTACGAAAAACCAGCCATGTATGGTTTATTACCTAACTTAAAAAATATGTCTGTAATTAGTTTAGGCTGTGGGAGCGGGGAAGACTGTAATTATTTAGCTCAACAAGGCGCTAAACAAATTACCGGAATCGATATATCGACTAATATGATAAAAATGGCTAAAAAAACCTATCCTATGTATCAATTTCAAGTCATGAATATGGAAAATTTAATTTTTGAAAATCAAAGTTTTGATTTTGTCTATTCAAGTTTAGCCATTCATTATATAGAAGATTGGACAAAAGTTTTTAAAGAGGTCTACAGAATCTTAAAACCTAATTCATATTTTTTATTTTCATGTAATCATCCTGTTAGTACGTCTATGGAAATAATTCACCATAACGAACAAATACACAGCCGAGAAATATCATATTCAAAAAATAAACAAACTAATGAAGTTTTAATTAAAGGTGACTATATGACCCGCAAAACATTACCGCGAGAAGCTAATTTTGCCATCACAACATGGCATAAACCCATCGGTGAAATCAGTCAAGAGGCTA
>JAJZWG010000044.1 GCA_021846795.1 bacterium | reverse complement strand
GATTACCATTTCTTTAGACCCCATCAAGCCTTAAATTACTTAACCCCATCAGAATACTGTGATACATTAAATATAACTATTTTACGTAGAAAAGTGTCCACGATGTAGTGAGTAAGTGCACGATATTTGATTTTTAGTTTTATTTCGTATAAAATATGTTTTAAATGATACAAGTTACTAGAAAAGATTCTAAAGAGTCAACTGAAAATATGCTTCGAAGGTTTAATCGCAAAGTACAACAGTCAGGCATAGTAGCTGTTGTAAAAAGTAAACAATATTTTGAGAAAGATTTATCAAAAAGAGATAGACGTTTAAAAGCCATTGTTAGACAAGAAAGACGAGCTATAAAATTAAAGAAAATTAAATTGGGTCAACATTAAATTTTTCAATGTTGGAAAATCAACTTAATCAACAATTAAAACAAGCTTTAATTAATCATTCAAGTCAAGAATTAAGTTATTTACGTTTTTTAAAGAGTTTACTATTAAACTATAAAGTTGATCATAATTTTGATCGACAAGCCGTTTTAGATGATAAAATTGTTGAGAAAATTTACTCTATAGAACTTAAAAAAACTGAAGAGAATTTATCTTTAGCAATTAAATCTTCTCAAAATGATGCTATTCGTCAAGCCGAATTTGAAAAAAATATTTTAATCCAATTTTTGCCTGAACCATTATCGAACCAAGAAATTAATCAAATTATCGATCAGGTTATTAAAGATAATCCTCAAGTGAACAATCAGGGGTTAATTATTAAAGAGGTAATTACCAAAATTGGTAGTCGAGCTGATAATGCTAAGGTTGTTCAATTAATTAAAGATAAATTAGCTGTATGATTGTTTTAATGGGTGTTGCTGGAGCTGGTAAAAGTATGCAAGGTCGACTTTTTGCAGACGAACATGGTTTTGCTTGGATCTCAACTGGTGAATTATTTCGTGTTTTAGTGACCGGTAAAAGACGTCAACAAATGTTAGAGGGTAAATTATTGGATGATCAGGAAGTTATTAATATGGTTGATCGAGCTTTTAATTTAATTGATCTTCAGCAAGAGTTTTTGTTAGATGGTTTTCCAAGAACAATCATTCAAGCTCAATGGTTGCAAGAACAGATTGATAATCATCGATTTAATTTAACAGCTATTTTTAACTTGATTGCACCATTAGATGTAATTAAGCTTCGTTTACTGGCTAGAGGAAGATTAGATGATACGCCCGAATCAATTGCTTTAAGATTTAAAGAATATAATCAATCAACTTTACCAATTTTAGATTTTTTTAAACAATATCAAGCTCCAGTTTATGATATTGATGCTAACAAAAATCCTTTAGAAGTCTATAGTGATATTTTAGCTAAAATAAAATTATGAAAACTAGAATTAAGACATCTCAAGAACTTGATAATATGCGAGTTGGTGGTCGAATTTTAGCCCATGTGTTGAATGTTTTAAAAAACAATTTAGAAGACAATATGTCGACATTAGATATAGCGAATATAGCTCGCCGTGAATTAAAAAAACTTGGTGGTCAACCGAGTTTTTTAGGTTATATGGGTTTTCCTGATGTGATTTGTATATCAATTAATGATGAAGTTGTCCATGGTATACCTTCTAGCCATAAAATTATTCATAATGGCGACATCGTTTCTTTAGATTTTGGAGTAACTTATAATCAAATGATAACTGATGGAGCAATTTCTTTGATTGTTGGTCGACCACTTAAAAAAACACATCAATTATTAGTTGAAAGAACAAATGATTCTTTGTTAGAAGGTATTAATCAATTAAAGAATAATGTTCGAGTTGGAGATATTGCTCATGCTATAGAAAAATATTTAAATCAATTTGGTTATGGAATTGTTAAAGATTTAGTTGGTCATGGTGTTGGTCATCAACTTCATGAAGAACCCAATATACCTAATTATGGTCAAGCTCATCAAGGTCTAATTTTAAAAAGTGGCATGACGATTGCAATTGAACCAATGGTAACTTTGGGAACCGATCAAGTAGTTATGCTTGAAGATGGTTGGACTATTATAACAGCCGATAGATCTTTATCAGCTCATTTTGAACACACTGTTTTAATTTTAGATCATTCTTTTGAAATTTTAACACAGGAATAATATTTTATTAATTTGTAATAATATAAAAAGAAAGTTTTTAATTTTTAAGTATTATGGCTAAAAAAAATAAAATAATATTAGCAGCTATCGATTTGGGAAGTTATTCAATTAAAATTTTGTTAGGTCAAATAGATCAACAAACTCATAAAGTTGTACCAATAACATCATTAATTATACCGAGTCAAGGGGTAAGAAGAGGTTCGGTGGTTGAACCGTTTTTATTTAATCAAACCATTCAAAAAATTTTACAGTATTTAAAGCTAAAAAAGATCTATATAGATAATTTAGTGATTGGTTTAAACGGAGATTATTTAGATGGACAATTATCACTGGGAATATTGCGGTTTAATAAAATGACCCATATAATTGATATTAATGATCTTCATCGAATTAAAAATGAAGTTCAAAAATTAAAACTTAGTCCTAATCGACATATTTTACAATCACTTAGTAATAGTTACAGTCTTGACGGTCAAAAAAATATACTAAATCCACTTGGTTTAAATGCTTTACGCTTAGAAATGGAAAGTTATGTTGTGTCAGTATCAACACCAGTAGTTGCTCAAATTGAAAAAATTTTTAACAATAATGGCTTTAAAATTAATAACTTAAGTTTATCTAGTTTTGCGGCTGCTCAAGTTTTGTTATCCGAGGAACAAAAAAATTTTGGTACCTTAGTTTTAGATATTGGTTTTCAAACTTCTAATTTAATGATTTTTGCAGATAATCAAGTTAGGTTATTAAAAATTTTTAATATTGGCAGTCAACACATAACTAATGATTTAGCGGTAGGCTTAAAAATTGATTTAAATTTAGCTGAAAAACTTAAACTACAGTTTAATGATTTAGGAAAAGATATTCAAAGATCAGTTTTTTTAAAAGCCGATGATCAAACTTATAAATTTAAAATTGAAGATATTAACATGATTATTGAAGCTCGATTAGAGGATTTTATAGATTTAATTAAAAATAGTTTAAGAAGTCTTGGGCCAAATTTTTCTTTACCAGGCGGAATTATTTTAACCGGTGGTGGTTCTAAACTAACAAATTTAACCGATTTTTTCAGTTTAAAAATGAATTTAGCTTGTCAAATTTTAAGACCAAACTTTCAAAACTTTAAAGTGAATACAATTATTGATAAACAAGATTTGTCAGCGGTTGAGGGTTTATTATATTTGGATAAATTTTATGTTAATGAGTTTAATTATTTCGATTCTATTTTGAATAAAAACCAACCCGAAAATTTTATTAAAAAATGGTTAAAATTTTAAGGTTAATTTTTTATTCATATTGAACTAATTAATAGAATAGGTTATGATACGATATAATGTTAATTTTTGAAATTAAGAGGTTAAAAAATGCCACAAATTGTTGAACCAGCTATTGAAACATTTGCTCAAATAAAAGTTATCGGTGTTGGTGGAGCTGGTGGAGCTGCCATTAATCGAATGATTGAGGCTGGAGTTAAGGGTGTTCAGTTTATAGCTATTAATACTGATGCTCAGGCTTTACATTATTCTAAGGCTGATGTAAAAATTCATATTGGTAAGGATACGACTCGAGGTTTGGGTGCTGGAGCAGATCCGAAAATTGGTCAGATAGCCGCCGAAGAATCAAAAGATGAAATACGTCAAGCGATTGAAGGTGCTGATATGGTCTTTGTGACGCTTGGTGCTGGTGGTGGAACTGGTAGTGGAGCTGGTTATATTATTGCTCAGATTGCTAAAGATTTGGGTGTTTTAGTAGTTGGTTTTGCTACAAAACCGTTTGCTTTTGAGGGTGAAAAAAGACAAAGAAATGCTGAAGAAGCTATTGAAAAACTAAAAGCTTCAGTCGATACTTTAATTGTTATCCCTAATGATCGATTATTGCAAACTATTGATCGACAAACGCCTCTACTAGAAGCTTTTAAAGTTGCTGATGATGTTTTAAGACAAGGTGTTCAAGGTATATCTGATTTAATAACTGTTCATGGTTTGATTAATTTAGATTTTGCTGATGTTAAAACTGTTATGAGTAATGCTGGATCAGCCTTAATGGGAATTGGACGAGCAAGTGGAGAAGACCGAGCAATTGTTGCCGCTCAACAAGCTATTGAATCTCCTTTATTGGAAGTTTCAATTGATGGAGCTAGAGGTATTTTATTTAATGTGATTGGTGGTAACGATTTATCAATGCATGAAATTAATGCGGCTGCTGAAACTATTACTAGTGCTGCCGATCCATCATCTAATATTATCTTTGGAGCTACTATTATTCCCGAATTAGAGGGTGAGGTAATTATTACGGTTGTAGCTACTGGTTTTGATGCTTCTTATTTTACCAGTCAAGAAAAAGATCATCAAACTGATGTTAAAAATGAGACGCCTCAATATGTTGGTAATAATTTGTCTGGCTTTAAAGATAACGATATGATAGCTAATGATTTTAATTTAGACATGACTACGTCTGATCAAAATGAGAGTGATTTTACAAAAGATGTTGAAATGACTAATATTTGGACAATTGATGAGAATTTTAAATCCGACAATGATCTTATCAGTCAAACTGATTCTTCGACTAAAAATAAAAAAGATCAATCTAAAATTTATGATGAAAAAACCGATTTTAAAGATAAAAATAAAACTGATAATCAACCGCAAGTTACAGTGGGTGATATTCCCTCTATTCAAGATATGTCAAAAATGGTTAACTCGTCAGAAGATAATAAGAATTTATTAAATGATTTAGATAAACCTTCTTTTTTGCGCCGTTTTAGAAAGAAAAAAGATCAAGAA
>JAJZWG010000003.1 GCA_021846795.1 bacterium | reverse complement strand
GAAACATTAGATATTGCCAAAATGAAAGAACAAGTCAAAAAATTTTCAAAAATGATTAATGATAAAGACAAAGATTTTGAATCAATTAGTAGTCAACTTAAACAAACTTGTCTTAAATCAGAAGTAGCTAATTCATCAAATCAAGATAAACAAGGAGAAAATCATGAAACAGCCCAATGATTTAGCTCATCAAGAACAAGCCATGGGAACATTAGTTGAACTAACTAGTGCATTTGAGGGAATTGCTAGTATGAAGATTGCTTTAATTAAAAATCAAGTTTTACAATCAACTCAATTTTTTAATGAATTATGGGCTATTTATAAACAAATTAAAGTTGATAGTATTTTTTCATTTGGTCGTGATCAAGACTCAAAAGTTAAAGTTTTATCAAAGAAACTTTATATTATAGTAACCGCTGAAGGTGGTTTTAGTGGTGATATTGACCAACGTTTATTAGAATTAATGCTAAGTACTTATCAGACTGATACGACTGACATTATTGTTATTGGACATCATGGTGCTATTCAATTAGCTCAAAGAGGTATTTCATTTAAAAAGTATTTTAAATTACCGTCAAAAGATCAAAATATTAATGTTTCACCAATTACCAGAGAGGTTCAGCTCTATCAATCAACAACTTTATTTTATCAGCAGTATATTTCTTTAATGAGTCAAGCCGTTAAATCAATTGACTTAACAGCTGCAGTTAATCAAATCGGTGAAAATTTAAATGATAATAGTGATATTATTTCTGAAAAAAATTATATTTTTGAACCTAGTCCAATGAGTGTAGCCAATCATCTAGAAAGATCGATGATGCAAATAGCTATTTCTCAATTAATTCTTGAATCAAAATTAGCTCAATATGCTAGTCGTTTTAGAGCTATGAGTGCGTCGCATGAAAGAGCTGATGAGGAAAAAGCTAATTTGAGATTAGAGTTTAAT
This sequence comes from bacterium, assembly GCA_021846795.1. Classification (GTDB taxonomy): domain Bacteria; phylum Patescibacteriota; class Saccharimonadia; order Saccharimonadales; family UBA4665; genus JAJZWG01. The sequence goes on along the minus strand of JAJZWG010000003.1, from coordinate 23,559 downwards.
CGATCAAAAAGAGCATTGAAAGATGAAAGGCTTAAAGAAATTATTAATGGAATGAAAAAAGTTAGGACAGGAGTTTAAAATGGCAGGTATAGTTATTTCTGTTAAGGATCTAGTCGTACGAATTAAATTCGACCAAGATGAGCCGGCTATTAATGAATTAGTGGTAATTGATAATGATAATAAAACGGAATTATTAGTTGATCATCTTGAACAAAACGGTATTGTCTTTTGTCTTAATATTAGATCAGATATGACAGTTCAAAAAGGTATGAAAAGTCATCGAGCTAATCGTGGTATCGAGGTGGCTATTGGTGAAGAAACCATCGGTCGAATTTTTAATGCTTTAGGTGATCCATTAGATGGTTTAAAAGCTTTAGATGCGAAAGTTAAACGGAAAGAGATTTTTACAATTCCAACTAGAAGTACTAATTTCGATATTGCTAAACCCGAAATTTTAGAAACTGGTATTAAAGTGATTGATTTTTTCACACCCTTTGTGAAGGGTCGAAAAATTGGTATTATCGGTGGAGCTGGTGTAGGTAAAACTGTTTTAACCATGGAATTAATTAATAATATTGCTCAAGCTGGTGGCGGATTATCTTTTTTTTCAGGTATTGGTGAACGTATCAGAGAGGGACATGAATTGTACGTTACTTTAAAAGATAATGATTTGTTAAAAAATACCTGTATGTTTTTTGCTCAAATGAATGAAAATCCAGTTCAGAGGTCTTTAATAGGTGTTTCTGCTACTGCTTCAGCCGAATATTTTCGAGATGAATTACATAAAGATATTTTATTTTTTGCTGATAATATGTATCGGTATGTTCAAGCTAAAAATGAATTATCTACTATTTTAGATCAAGTACCAAATGAAGGTGGTTATGAACCAACTGTTTTTTCGGATGTAAAAATTTTACAAGATCGATTAAGTTCTAATGAAAATGGTTCAATTACTTCCGTTCAAACAATTTATGTTCCAGCTGATGATATATCTGACCCAGCTGTTCAATTAATTCAACATGAAATGGATTCAATTATAGTTTTGTCAAGAAAAGTAGCTGAACAGGGTATTCGACCAGCTGTTGATTTGAATTTAACGACTTCATCAATGTTAACACCGGAAATTGTTGGAGAACGACACTATCTTTTAAGCGTTCAGGTTCAAGCTTTATTGCAAAAATATGAATCTTTAAAAGGTATTATTGCGATTATTGGAGAAAATGAGCTTAGTCCAGCTGATCGAGAAGATTATTCTAAAGCTAAACGATTAATTAGTAATTTTACTCAAAATATGAATGTAATGACTAAACAAAACGGTGTCCCAGGTGATTTTTTTAGTCGAGAAGATACTTTAAAAAGTATTGAAGAGATTATTGTATGAATGATGATCAAAAAGAAACCAATCATTCTACGAAAAGTGAAATTGAACAAACTAAAGAAGCTACTAAATTAAATCAACAAACCTCTAAGAAAAAATCAACAAATGTTATGTCAGTTAAAGTTTATTCACCATTTCGAATTTATTTTGACGGTTTAGCTTTTTCTATTAGTGCTGAAAACCGGGTGGGACCTTTTGATATTTTACCTGGTCATCATAATTTTATGACTTTAATTAATGCTTGTACTATTTTAATTAGATCTGATCAAGGAGATCAGAAAATTTTAATTTCTGGTGGTCTAATGCACGTTAAGGCTGATAAAGTAATAGTTTTTCTCGATGTTTAACCAATAATAATATAATCAAAATTAATATTAGCTTGACTGGGTGGTGTTGAATCAGAACAAATATTAAATGAAGTTGAATTTGTTTCAAGATAATAATGAAGTGAACCACCACTTGATCCAATTGGTGAAACCACCACATAGGGTGTAGAACTATAGGGTGTATTGAAGACTACTGTAATAAAACAACCACTACTTGGATTAGTGCCAGTATTAATATTAATATTACCGGCTGTATCAGTACCATTAACTGTTACCGTACCACCGATACCAACTGCAGCTAGAGTATTAGATCTTGGTGAAGGTCCATTAACATTAATGTGATGAGATAGATTTAAATTACCACTCAGTTGAAAAGAATTAGTCGTAACTTGTGGGGAAGAAATATTACCATTAAAATTAGCATTGCCATTGACTTGTAAGCTAGATGAAATTGTGGTTGAACCTTGTAAAGACGTTGTACCATTAACTGATAAATTTCCACTAGTATTTAATTGTTGAAAAGTACCAGTACCTTTGACGCTTAAGCTATTTATACCTAGTCCGCCATTAATTTGTTCACCTCCAGCGACTTGCAAACCATTACTAATTAAAACGCGACCAGCAAAAACTGCATTGGCTTCAATATTTAAATTTTGTTTTGGGGCTCCAATAGTTGAATCGTTAGCGGCTAATTGATTTAAACTATTTTTAGTTAAGTTTTGACTTTTTAGACTAACTGAATTTTTAACAGGAGATTGACTTTGTAAATACGTAATAGTGATAACAACAACTGTTAAAACAATAATTAAACCAAATAAAATTAAATAAATATTAAATTTAGCCAATTTATCTTTTAATTTTAATTTGTTGACTGAATTTGTAGAAGAGTTAGTTTTCTCAGAAGAATTGATTGGAGTAGTTGGATTAGAATTATTTTCAAGTGAAGAACTTTCTAGATTATTATCACCGGTAGCATCAATTACATTATTTTCAAGACTTTCACTGCTTGATTCTAAACTATTTTCTGCTGGTTTTATTTCATTGTCTGGCATTATTTTTTAATTTAGTTTTATAATATCTAATAATACAAGAAAAGAGAATTTAAGATAAGTATTTTGGTTATGTTTATTAAAAAAATTTCAATTGTTTTAGGTATTTGTCTATTATTGTTATTATTACCAAATTTAGTTCAGGCTGAATCAGCTTCATCAACTAATTATCAAGTTCATAATGTTTTTTTTGGAGCTGGTGGAAATTTAAATCAATGTTCAACTAATTATTGTTCTAAAACTTCAATTGGAGAAATCGCAGTTGGTAATACTAAAAGTACTAATTATCAAGCTCAAGCTGGTTTTAATACTAATCGATCACCATTTATTTCAATTGATGTTAATAACACAGATATTAATCTAGGCACTTTGAGTACTAAATCAACTGCTACAGCGACAGCTCAATTTAGTGTTTCAAGTTATTTAGCTAGCGGTTATCAAGTTGAAACAGTTTCTCCTCCACCATCAAATAACTCAGCTACTTTAACACCTTTAAGCTCGCCGACAACTGCTCAACCTGGTTTAGAACAATTTGGTATGAATTTAGTGGCCAATACTTCACCAATTAATTTTGGAGCTAATCCTAGTCAATTACCTAGCAGTGCTTTTAGTTACGGTCAAGTGACTAGTAATTATGATTCACCCAATCTTTTTATGTATCAACCGGATTCAACCATTGCTTATTCTGATCAAAGTAGTGGTCAAACACTCTATACTATTTCGTATATTTTTAATATTTCACATTTAACTCCAGGAGGAGTTTACACCTTTAATGATGATTTAATAGCTACATCAACTTATTAACTGTGGATAAGTATTTTTATTTTTTTAAAAAACTGATATTATGCTAAAAGTATAAAAAACAAAAAACAAAAAATACAGGAGAAAGTATGATAGAAAGCATAAAAAGGATTAAAAAGTTTTTTTATGCATCATTTGCTATTGCCTTTGTGTTGGCTTTATTAATACCATTTTTGGGTAATCAGTCGGTTTTAGCTGCTCAAATGGCCAGTAGAAGTATTACGATGAGCGATTCTGGAGTATCTGGTGGTACTATTTCAACTGGTGTGGGTAGTGGAACAAATGTTTCTTATAAAGTTGGTTTTACAACAACTCAAGCAGCAGAGAGTGTTGTGATTGATTTTTGTTCTAATAGTCCTATTATTGCTGATAGCTGTACAGCACCAACTGGCTTTAGTGTGACTGGCGTAACTGTTTCATCAACAGTTAGTGGTGGTATTGGATCAAGCGGTTGGACAATTGGTGGTACTAATAGTTCAGGTGCTACTATGGGAAGTGCCTCTCAGTTTGCAGCTTATGATGCTACGGCAGCGGCTGCTGGCGCTCAATCTTTTACAATTGCCGGTGTAACTAACCCATCGACATTGGGTGCTTTTTATGCTCGAATTTATACTTTTGCAACAACTACTTATGGTACTTATGCTAGTGCTACATCACCTGGTGATTATTTAGATTATGGTGGTATTGCATTGTCAACCAATAATATAATAGCTATTACTGCTCGAGTACAAGAAACCTTAAGTTTTTGTGTTTCAGGTGATGCACCAAGTAGTTGGACAACTACTCATGATTGTTCTGATCCAAATGCCAATGTTTCACCAGCTATTACTTTGGGTCATGGTAGTCCAACACCGATATTGGATCAAACTCAAGTCGACAGTAAGACGGTTTATTCTCAATTATCAACTAATGCTACTAGTGGAGCGGTCGTCGCGATGCGTAATAGCACAGGTTGTGGTGGTTTAAGTGCTAATGGTGGATCGACTTGTGCAATTCCAGCTATTGGCTCAACAGCTTCAGCTATTGTAGCTGGTACGGCTGATTTTGGTATGGCGGTTGGTCCAAGTGTCGATGATGTTAACGGTGTTGGTTCTTTGACACCCGCTTCGACGTATTATAGTTCATCTAACTATACTTTTACGGGTGGTGCAACTGCTAGCGATACTACTCCGTTGCAAGGAGCAACTACTCCAAGTGATGTTTATTATGGTATGAACGCTACTAATGTTGATTCGACTTATGGTGATACGGTGGCTTCAACTACTTCACCTTGTTATCGAGTTGATGATGCCTATACATTTGCCGCTACCGCTGCTTTAACAACACCAGCTGGTATTTATACAGCTAATATGGACTTAATTGCTACTGGTACTTTTTAGCCAAGTATTTGGGCGATTATGAATGAATTTAACTAATTTATTTCATAAACAATCATTTTTTTTATTAATAATTTACATTTTAGTAGTCATCGTTAGTTTAATAATTTATAATTTAAATTTTGCGAATGTTTATGGTGCTAATTTAAGTAATCGTTATATTAAATTATCTTCAACTCAGACTTCAGCTAGTAATGTTACTTTTCAAATTGGTTTTAATTTAACAACTTCCAATAATTTAGGTGCTATTGAATTTCAATTTTGTTCGAACTCACCTTTATTTAGCGATAATTGTATTGTTCCAACTGGTATTAATACAGCTACCGTTAATTTAATTTCTCAAACTGGTCAGACGAATTTTAATTTATTACCAACTAATTCACAAAATTTAATTGTGATCAGTCGTTTACCACGTTTAAGTTCACCAGGCTCAGTTAGTTACACCTTTAATAATATTACTAATGCATCAATTGAAGGTTCAGAATACGTTAGAATTGAAACTTTTTCTAGTTCGACGCCGTCCAATACAACTGTTATTAATCATGGTGGTTTAGCCTATGTTTTGAATAATCAATTAGCTATTAATGCCGAAGTGCCACCATTTTTGTATTTTTGTAGTGCAGTTAAAATTAATGATTTAAATTGTCAAAATAGTTTTGGACATAATATTGATTTTGGTAATTTTTCTACCCAAACTTCAACCACCGCTACATCTCAATTGTTAGCCGGAACGAACGGTCAAAATGGTTATACTATTTCGGTTTATGGTAAAGGTTTAGTTTCAGGCATTAATCAAATTCCTAATTTATTTCCAGCCAATGTTTCTAGACCTGGAATTTCTCAGTTTGGTTTAAATTTAGTAGCTAATATTTCACCAGTAGTTGGGCAAAATCCAACTGGTCCAGGACATGGTCAACCTTTTTTAAATTATAATGAGCCTAATTTTTATGCTTTTCAAAATGGTTCTAATGTTGCTGGTTCGAATCATCCTGAAAATTATCGATTATATACAGTTAGTTATTTGGTTAATGTAGCTAATACTCAACCACCTGGTGTTTATGTGACAACGATTAATTATTTTTGTGTAGCTAATTTTTAAATTTTGTAAATGACATATCTTTTGTTAAGATAATAATAATTGTGATAAGGATAACAACTTTTAAGTTTAAAAATTGGTTAAATTGGCTAATTATTTTTGTGTCAATTAGCGTTATTATTTGTTTTAATTTAGCTAATTTTTCAATTTCTCAAGCAGCTTCAGTCGATGGGGTGCAAGTCTCTCCTTTAAGGAGTGATATAACCGTCAAACCTGGTCAATCTAAAGTTATAGATATGTATGTAACTAACATTACATCAGTATCTGAAACTTTATCAGGTGTTGTTAATGATTTTGTGGCTAATTCTAACGAAACCGGTCAGCCATCAATTTTAATTGGCAATAATATTCATGAAAAACATGGTCTTAAAAAATTCGCTTTACCGATTCCTAATTTTACTTTAAATCCTGGTCAACAGAAAGAAATACCAGTTACGATAAAAATTCCTAAAAATACCCCTGGTGGTGGATATTATGGTGTAGTTCGATTTGGTCCAGCTAGTTTGGGTGTTAAAAATGCCACGGTTAGTTTATCTGGTTCGGTCGGTTCAATAATTTTATTAACTGTTCCTGGTAAAATTAAAGAACAATTATCAATTGCTAGTTTTGATGTTAGCAATGGTGCGCCTAGTAATTTTTTTACTTCCAATAAACATATTAATGCGGTGGTTAGATTTCAAAATGAAGGTAATATTCAAGTAGCTCCATTTGGTAAAGTACTTTTAAAAACTAGTTCAAATAAAATTTTAGCGGTTTATAACGTTAATAATGTAACCCCTCCAGGTAATGTTTTACCAGATAGTATTCGTCGATTTTTTATTCCCTTAAAAAAAGTTGGTTCTTTTGGAATTTATACGGTTGAAGGTAATTTTGGATATGGTTCATCAGGTCAAACTTTGTCAGCTTCAACCACCTTTTATGTTATTCCGTTTGATTTAATTATGATAATTATCTTAGTTCTAGCTTTGATTTTGTTCTTTATATTTGGTTTCCCTAAATTATTAAAAATATATAAAGAACGAATAATTAGACAAGCTAGACATCGTTAGTCAATAGTTTTAAATTTTTATTTCGTTTATACTTAAAACAATGTTAAATTTAAAAAATATTTTAATTTCTCTGATTGTAATTTTAATAGTGATGACTTTAAATTTATATCGAGTGATGGCTTTAACAATTCCAGCTCATCAAACTTCGAATGGCTCAATTGGATTACAAGGTACAATTCCTAGTCCACCACCTTCACAACCGGCCACCATAGCTATTCCTCTTAGTGGAAGCAGTTTAACAACTATGCCAGTTAATGTTAGTGGTTTATGTCCAAGTACTTTATTGATTAAAATTTTTTCTAATAATGTGTTTGTTGGTTCTGTTAATTGTAAAAACGGTAGTTATACTATACCAGTTGATTTATTTTCTGGTCAAAATGATTTGGTTGCAATTGATTATAATAATTTGGATGAAGCTGGGGCGGATTCAAATAGCGTAATTGTTAACTATAATAATATTCAACTGGCTAAGTTTGGTACTGTAATTAGCCTAACCAGTAATGATGCTGAAAGAGGTTCTAACCCAGGTTCAACATTAACCTGGCCGTTTAATTTAAATGGTGGGGTTGGACCATATGCCATTAGTATTAATTGGGGTGATGGTTCTCCAACTGAATTATTGTCAGAAAAATTTGCTGGTCAATTTAATGTCGATCATATTTATTCAAAAGCTGGGGTTTACAATGTGATAATTAGAGCTAGTGATTCTAATCATACTCAAGCTTTTTTAGAGGTTGTAGCTATAGTTAATGGAGCGGTGGTTAATTTAAATCAAAAAAATTCGACTAATTTAAATGATCAATTAGCTTCTAATCATAAACCACAAGTTGTTTGGTGGCCAATTCTTGTTTTGGTACCTTTAATTTTTGTTACTTTTTGGATTGGTGGTCGCCATCAAATGTATGTTTTAAGAAAACAACTTGAAAAACAACGGGAAGAGTTACAAAATAATAAAAATTAGCTACAATTGAATAATGTCTAAAAAAGTCTTTGTAGGTATGAGTGGTGGAGTTGATAGTTCTTTGACGGCTTATTTGTTAAAAGAGCAGGGTTATGACGTAACTGGTGTTTATATGAAGAATTGGACTAGTGACGTGGCGGGTTATTATTGTCCTTGGCAAGATGATTTTAATGATGCCAAGAGAGTAGCGGTTGATTTGGGTATTCCTTTTAAAGTTTATGATTTTCAAACTCAATACAAAAATTTAGTCGTAGATTATTTATTAGAGAGTTATCAACAAGGTTTAACACCCAACCCAGATATTATGTGTAATCAAGAAATTAAGTTTAAGATATTTCTTAATTTAGCTTTAAAAGATGGTGCTGATTATATTGCTACTGGTCATTATGCTCAAATTAAGAAGTATCATCAAAAATATTATTTATCAACAGCGGTTGATCAAAATAAAGATCAAACTTATTTTCTTTATCGAATGAGTTATAACGCTCTGCAACATAGTTTAATGCCAATTGGTACAATGTTTAAAACTGAAGTGAGATTAGAAGCTAAAAAACGTCATATTTTTACAGCCGATAAAAAGGATTCTCAAGGAATTTGTTTTATCGGTAAAGTACCTATAAAAGATTTTTTATTAAACCAATTAGGACCTCAAGAACCGGGTTTAATTATTGACAATCATCAACAAATTGTTGGTCAACATGATGGTGTGATTTTTTATACTATTGGTCAAAGGCATGGTTTAAATTTAGGTGGTGGATTGCCATACTATGTTTTTGATAAGGATGTTAAAAAAAATATTATTTATGTTACACGTGATTTAAATTTTAATAATTTATGGTCAGATAATTTAATTTTATCTCAGGTTTATTTTTTAACTGACCAAATTAAACAAATATCTCTTGAAGATAATGTTGTGGCTAAACCAAGATATCGAGCGCCCAATACAGTCGTGAAACAATTTCAACCAAGTTATCAAAATCAATGGTTATTAAAATTAATTGAACCGATTAAAGCTCCTACACCGGGTCAATCAGTTGTTTTTTACCAAGATCAAAAAGTTCTTGGTGGTGGTATTATTAGTCGGCTTTTATAATAAAAGATGATAAAATTTTAAAATATGACATCTAGAGAAATTAGACGACTTTATATTAAATCTTTTATTAATAACCATCATAAATTAATTAAAAGATCATCATTAGTGCCACCAAATAATGATGCTACGACTCTTTTTGTTAGTTCTGGTATGCAACCATTAGTACCTTATTTATTAGGTGAAAGTCACCCTGAAGGTAATCGTTTGGTTGATATTCAAACCTGTTTAAGAGCTCAAGATATAGATGAAGTTGGTGATAATCGACATACAACATTTTTTGAAATGTTGGGTAATTGGTCTTTAGGGGATTATTTTAAATCAGATCAATTAAGTTGGTTTTTTGGTTTTTTAGTAGATCAAGTTGGTCTTGACGTTAATAGATTGTATGTAACTTGTTTTATGGGTGATGAAATTAATCAAATTCCTCGTGATCAAGAATCAGTCCAAATCTGGCAAAAACTTTTTAAATCAAAAAATATTGATCATAAAGTTGTGACAATTGGTTCAACTGAAAACGGCTATAAAGTTGGTATGCAACAAGGTCGAATTTTTTATTATGACCATACTAAAAATTGGTGGTGTCGATCTGGTGGTATTAATGAAATGCCGATTAATGAGCCGGGTGGTCCTGATAGTGAAGTTTTTTACGAATTTGACTTTATAGAGCATGATTTAAGTTATGGTCAACATTGTCATCCTAATTGTGATTGTGGTCGCTTTGTTGAAATTGGTAATTCTGTTTTTATGGAATATTTAAAAACTAAACAAGGCTTTAAATTATTACCAAAAAGAAATGTTGATTTTGGTGGTGGTTTAGAAAGATTAGTAGCAGCATCGCTTAACACTAATGACATTTTTAAAATTGATTTATTTTGGCCAATCATTAATCAGTTAGAAATATTATCTCAAAAGAAATATTCGTCCCATCAAGAAAGTATGCGAGTTATTGCCGATCATTTAAAAGCAGCGGTTTTTTTAGCTAATGATGGTATTGTGCCAAGCAATAAAACTCAAGGTTATGTCATGAGACGTTTAATTCGTCGGGCTATTAGGTATGGTTTTGATTTGGGTATAGAAAATAATTTTTTAAGTCAAGTTATTAATATTATTATTGGTATTTATCAACAAGATTATCTTGATTTAGTTAATAATCAATTAAAAATTGAAGAAGTTTTACTTAAAGAAGAAAAAATCTTTCGACAAACACTTAGAAAAGGATTAAAAGAGTTTGATAAGATTGTTAATACCAAATTAAAACTTGATGGTTTAGATGTTTTCAAGCTTTATGATACTTATGGTTTTCCTTATGAATTAGTTATTGAAGAATCTTTTAAAAGAGATATTGTGGTTGATAAAAATTGGCGACTAGATTTTAATACTTTAATGTCGGATCAAAAAAATCGTTCTCGAACTGCTTCTAAAGGTGTTTTTAAAGGTGGTTTAGCGGGCCACGAAGATATTCATAAAAAATATCACACAGCTACTCATTTAATGTATCAGGCATTAAGAATGGTTTTAGGAGATCATGTTGTTCAACATGGTAGCAATATTACAGACGAAAGATTGCGATTCGATTTTTCTCATCCCGACAAATTAACAGTTGAAGAAATTAAACAAATAGAAAAAATTGTTAATGATCAAATTAAAGCTGATTTAGAAGTTAGTTATCAGGAAGTTCCGATTAAGGTTGCACTTAATGAACTAAAGGCATTGGGGGCTTTTAATGATCGTTATGATTCAATTGTTAAAGTTTATAGTATGACACCTAAAGGTCAAAGTAAGCCATTTAGTCGAGAAATTTGTGGTGGACCTCACGTTGCTCACACTAATTTATTGGCTGAAAATGGTTATAGTTTTAAAATTATAAAGGAAGAAAGTTCCTCGGCCGGTATTAGAAGAATTAAGGCGGTTTTAAGTTAATTAGATTATCTTTGTGTTAAAATATTAATAGGATTTTCAAATAAAAATCTGAGTTTTTCGTAATGTTATTTTTTTGTTGTATTTATTAACATAATAATTATGGTAAAATATCTGGTATGTTAGATAAAATTTCAAAAGTTAAAGATACTGTCTCTAAACAGGTGGTTTCCAAAGTTAATAAAAATAAAAAGAAATTAGTTGAAAAGAACTCTATCGAAGAAGAAAATTTAATTGTAGCTTTAGATATTGGTACAGAGTTTGTTAAAGCTTTGATTGGTCGTTTAGATCAGTCAACTGCTGAAATAGAAATTATAGGCATGGGTCGTAAAAGACAATCTTTAAGTGATATGCAAGCTGGGGCTATATCGGATATAGCAGCCGTGGTAGATAATTGTGATCAAGCCTTAGCTCAAGCTGAAGAACAAGCTGGTGTTAGCGGTCGACGAGCTGTGATAGGTATAGCTGGTGAACTAGTTAAAGGTACTACTAATACTCTAAAAGTTTTAAGACGTGATCCTTCACAATTGATTGATTCGGTTGAAATGGAAAAAATAATTCTTTTAGTGCAAGATCGAGCTAAAGATATTGCTAAAAAACAATTATCAATTGAAACAGGTGGTCGAGAGGTTGATGTTAAGTTAGTTAATAGTGCTTTAGTTGGTATTGAAATTGATGGTTACCCAATTACTAATCCACTTGGTTTTCAAGGTAAAGAAGTTGTCATACAACTTTATACGGCTTTTGCGCCATTGGTTCATATTGGAGCATTAGAAAAAACAGCTTTAGAATTAGATTTAGATTTATTAACAGTTGCTGCTGAACCTTTTGCTGTTTCAAGAGCAGTTTTAGGTAATAAAATTAGTCAAAATTTTAGTGCTATTTTAGTTGACGTTGGTGGAGGTACCACAGATATTGCTGTGATTAATGATGGTGGTGTTCAAGGAACAAAAATGTTTGGTATTGGTGGACGAGCCTTTACAAAAGGTATTGAGAAAGATTTAAGTGTTAGTTATGAAATGGCTGAAGCTTTAAAAATTGGTTTATCAACTCAAAAGATACCTGTTTCTAAACGGCCAATCATTGAATCAATTGTTAATAAAACAGCTTCAACTTGGATTAGTGGTATAGAATTAGCTTTATCGGAATTTGACATGCTGGATCATTTACCCTATAGAATGTTTTTATGCGGTGGTGGATCATCATTAGAAGTTTTGGCTGGTAAATTAGAGGGGACTGATTGGTATAAAAATTTACCATTTACTCATAAACCGACGATTCATTTAATTCGACCAGAACAAGTTGATGGCATTATTGATAAAACTGGTAAAGTAAAAGATCATACTTTTATTACTGCCATGGGTTTATTAAGAATTGCTAGTGATACTTTGGAGTTTGCTGGCGATGAAGAAGAACCAGCTAAAGTAACTTTAAAGGATCGAATAGATAAGATGATGGGAGCTTGAGTTGGCAACTACTAAAGATACAATTTATATCGACTCAGAAGAAGAGATTACTGGCATTATTGATAAAATTCAGTCTGCTGAATCTAAATTAGTTGCCTTAGTTTTACCTAAAAAAACCTCTGTTTTACAGAGTAGTGTTAATATGAAACTAATGAAAAGATCAGCTGATTTAGCTGAAAAAAATTTAGTTTTAATTACCAGCGATGAAAGTTTAAAAACTTTAGCAGCTAATAATAATATTTATGTGGCTAGTGATTTAAATTCTAAACCAGTTATTCCAAGTATTTTATCAGCCAATCAATCTAATTTAAATAATGAAGAAGCAGCTAATGATTTAAAGAATAGTCCAATTGATTTAAATCAATATCAAAGTGCTGCTAATTTACCAACCGATCAAAAACTTGATCAAATTGCTAGCAGTATACCGGTTGAAGATTCTACAGAAGAAATTACTAATGAAAATATCGCGGAAGATTCTAATGTAGTTGATTTAAGCGAAAATGAAGATAAAACAATTAATAATCAATCTTCTACTCGTCGAGTTTCAACCGCTAATCTGCCAAATGAAGAAGTTTTAGATTCATTAGCCGATAAAAAAATTAAAGCTCCAAGTTTTAGTCGGTTTAAAGTATTAATATTGGCGATAATCGGTTTTGTAATTTTAATTGCTTTACTAGCTTATTATGTTTTTGCTATTTTACCCAAAGCCTATATTAATATTAAAACTGATGCGTTAAATATTCGAATTAATACGCCAATTAACTTGGATAATTTTCAATCATCTAGTTCAGCAAGCAGCGGAGTTCTTTATACTAAACAAGTTAATTATTCTAAAAATATTAGCGCTTCAGTGCCGACTAGCGGTTCAGTTAATAATGGTCAAACTGCAAGCGGTCAAGTTACTATTAGTTTAGCTAATTGTAATAACACCCCCGTAACTGTACCCGCTGGTACTAGTATTAGTTATAATAATTTAACTTATACTACTCAAACATCTGTAACATTATCAGCCTCAATTACTAATGGTCAATGTAATGTTTCTCAATCTGGTCAAGCAGTTAATGTAACAGCTTTATCTAATGGTAGTAGTTCTAATTTAGCCAGTGGTCAAACAATGCAATTATCAACCTTTAATGGTTATCCTAGTTCTGATTTTTCAGTTGTATCTAATGGTATTAGTGGCGGCACTGACAATATTCAAAAAATTGTGGCTCAAGCAGACATTAATTCAGTCAATAGTAAATTAAAATTATCATCTAATTCTAGTGCTATTAATGCTCTCGAACAACAACTTCAAGCTGATGGTTTTGACCCAATTAAAAGCTCTTTCGTGACTGGTAAACCACAGATAGCTTATAGCGCTCAACTTAATCAACCAGCTACTACTTTAACTGCTACCGAGAAAGTAACTTATACTATGATTGGTGTTGATAGTTCAGAGCTTCAATCATATTTAAACAGTTTAATTAAAAATAAAATTAAAAATTCTAGTCAAACAATTTTAAATAACGGTTATAATAGTTTAGTTTTTTCAAGTGGTTCATCGCCAACTAATTATAACTTAAGTACTACCGCTGAAGTCGGTCCTAAATTAAGTGTTCAACAAGTTCAAGTTTTAGCAGCTGGTCATTCTAGCAGTTATGTTATTGCTCAGTTAAAGAAAAATCCAAATATTCAACACGTTACTATTAATGTTACTCCCTCATGGCTAAGTTCATTACCTAGCAATAAAAGTAAGATTACAGTCAATATTTTAAAACCATAAATCATGTTAAATTTAAAAAATAATATTTTAGCTCTTGATGTAGGTGAAAAAAGAATTGGATTAGCTGTTGTTCAGAAAAATAATTTTATCGTTAAACCATTGAATTATTTAGATAATGATGATTTTTTAAATCATCATTTAAAACAGATTATACAGAATAACGAGATTAATGTTCTGGTGGTTGGTCTGCCACGTAATATGTCTGGTCAACTAACTAAACAAAGTCAAAAAGTTAAAGAATTTGTTAATCAACATTTAAGACCATTAAATTTAAAGATAGTTTATCAAGACGAATCTTTGACGAGTGTTTTAGCTGAGCAAAATCTCTCTTTTCAGGTTAAATCAAAGGGTGGGGTTGATAGTGAATCAGCTTGTTTAATTTTAGAGGATTATATTAATAGTTTATGAGATATAATTATTCAAAAAAACACCATAGATTCCCTTTAAAAACCAAAATATTTGTTATAACAATCATAATTATTTTAGTAATTATTACATTTATAACTTCACAAATTTATAATCAAGGTTTAAAACCAATTAATTCTTCTGATCATCAAATTGTTAATGTTACAATTCCGGCAGGTTATTCAGCCGATATGATTGGTTCTCTTTTAGTCAAAGATCATTTAATTCGTAATGTTTGGATTTTTAAAATATATGTTCATTCACTCAATAATGAAGTTTTACAAGCGGGTAGCTACCGTTTATCACCTTCTTATAGTTTAGAAAAAATTGTTAATATTATTCATAGTGGTCATGTAATTACTAAATTGTTAACAATTTTACCAGGTAAAACTGTTAATCAAATTGAGCAAACTTTCATACAAGCTGGTTTTCGAAAAGACTCGGTTTTAGCAGCTTTTAACCCTAATTTATATACGTCTATTCCAATTATTGCTGATAAACCAACCAATATTAATACTTTAGAAGGTTTATTGTGGCCAGATACTTTTCAAATTAATGATTCTTCAACACCGCAAACAGTTATCGCTGAATCTTTAAATGAAATGAGTCAAAGAATTACTCCAAAACTTCAAGCTATTTTTGCTAGTGAAAAATTAAGTATTTATCAGGCTTTAATCCTAGCATCTATTATCAATCAAGAAGTTTCTTCACCTCGAGCTCAGCCTCAAGTAGCTCAAGTTTTTTTAAAGCGACTTAGTTTAAATATGCCATTAGGGTCAGACGTGACTGCTTTATATGGTTCAGAGCAAGCTGGTCAAGGTAAAAACCTTAATTATAATTCAACTTATAATACTTTATTACATCCTGGTTTACCACCAACTCCAATTGCGACAATCTCGCCACCTGCATTAGAGGCTTTAGCTCATCCAGCAGCTACTAATTGGCTATACTTTGTAACTGGCGATAATGGCCATACATATTTTTCACAAACATTAAGTCAACAAAATCAAAATATTGCTACTTATTGTCATGTTCGTTGTGCTTAATTGAATTGATTTTTAGCCGATTTTAAACTATAATCTAGAGTATTAAGTTTTGTTTGAACGGAGTTAAAAATTAGTAGTTCAACATTAATCAGTAAGAAAACTAATAAAATTGAATGGCCTGTTAGGAATTTAAATTTTAAATTCCACTTTAGACTTAATAAAATTAAGTTTTTTATTATGGCTGTTAATTTAATTATTATATTCTTAGTTATTTTAATTGTTTTTAATTCTGATCGAGCTAGTTTATTAAAAGTTAGTGGAGCCAATCAGCTTAATTCATCAACAACTGTCATCGATCCTTTAGATCAATTATCGTCAGCTGATATTGCTTTAACAGTTGCTAAAATGACTAATTCACCAGAAACAACTGCAATTGCTAATCAAGCTCAAAGTCAGCAAGCTGAAATTGCTATGGCGGGTGCTAATCAAACGGTTATGTCTAAACCACAAATAGTTCAAACTAATTTAAAAACTAATAGTGATATTATTAAATATACGGTTAAAAATAATCAAACTTTAACAGAAATTTCAAAATTATTTGGTGTATCTGTTAGTAGTATTATGGCTTCTAATAATTTATTGACTAATAATATTAATCCCGGTCAAGTTTTATTAATTCCACCAATGAATGGATTAGTTTATACTGTTCAAGCAGGAGATACACCTCAATCTTTAGCTAAAAAATTTCAATCTAATGCTAATGATATTATTTCTTATAACGACGCAGAAGTTAGTGGTTTAACACCTGGTGAGCAAATCATTATTCCTAATGGTAAAGTTCCCACACCAGCACCAGTGATTAATTTAGCGCCAACCTGTAGTGATCTATATGGTAATGCCACTAGTTGTTACAATGGTTATGATTTTGGTTATTGTACTTGGTATGTAGCTACTCAAATAGCTGTTCCACCAAATTGGGGTAACGCGGCTACTTGGGCTTATTATGCTGCTCAAGATGGTTGGCATGTCAGTTCTACACCTGTTGTTGGTGCAATTGCTCAAACTCCATACGCTGCCGCTGGTCAAGGACATGTTGCGATTGTGCGAGCCATTAATCCTAATGGTACTATTTGGATTTCTGAAATGAATTCTTATGGTCAAGTTTCATCAACCAATCCAACTCCAACGGGTGGATGGGATGTAGTTAATTGGCAAAAAACACCAATTTCTTTGTTTCCTAATTATATTTATAAATAATGAATTTTGTTGATCAAGTTACGGTTGCGGTTGAAGCCGGTGATGGTGGTGATGGTTGTATTAGTTTTCGGCATGAAAAATTCATTAATAAGGGTGGTCCAGATGGTGGTGATGGTGGTGATGGTGGTAATATTATTTTTGAAGCCAGTACTAATCAAGACACCTTAGCTAATTTTAGATATAAAAAATTAATTAAAGCTGAAAATGGTAGTCGAGGTGGTATTAATAATCGACATGGTAAAAAAGGTAAAAATCAAATTATTTTAGTGCCAGTTGGTACATTGATTTATCATCAAGATCAATTATTAGTTGATTTAACTTTGAATCATCAAAAACAAATAATTGCTAAAGGTGGTCAAGGAGGATTTGGTAATGCTCATTTTATTTCTTCGACTCGCCAGGCACCAAAATTCGCTGAAAAGGGTTTAAAAGGACAAAAATTAGAGCTTAAATTAGAATTAAAGATGATAGCAGATGTGGGTTTGATTGGTTTACCAAATGTTGGTAAATCTAGCTTAATTAGACGAATTAGTCAAGCTAGGCCAAAAATAGCGGACTATCCTTTTACTACACTTAAACCTTCTTTAGGCATGATGGATTTTAGAGGTTTGGCTATTTTAGTAGCCGATATCCCTGGTCTAATTGCTGGTGCTTCCTGTGGTAAAGGTTTAGGTTTTGATTTTTTGCGACACATTGAAAGGACTAAAATACTGGCTCATATAATTGATATCACATCATTAAGTCCAGTTGACGATTATTTAACTATTCGTCATGAATTAGAAAATTACCAGATTAGTTTAAAAAATAAACCAGAAATTATAGTTTTTAATAAAATTGATCTTTTAGATCAATTAGAAGTTGATCAAATTATTAAAAATTTTAAGAAACAATTAAAAAACCAGTCATTAATTTTAAAAATTTCAACTCAGAGTTTATTTGGTTTAGATGATTTTAAAGGTTTAATTTATCAAGAGATTAATAAAATTAATCAATTACAACCCGATATTGAACCCACTAAAGAAACTATTAAAATTATTAATTTTGATCATTTAAATAATCAAACCGATCGGAAATTTATAGTTAAAAAGATCGCTAAGAATGTTTTTAAAGTAACTGGTCAAGATTTAGAAAACTTAGTTAATAAGACTGATTTTAACAATAGTGAAGCAATTAATAGATTGCATAATTTATTAATTAAACGAGGTTTAGTTAATGAACTTAAAAAACAAGGTGCCAAGGAAGATAGTTTAATTTATTTAGCAGATCATAAAATTGACTTTTTATTTTAGACTTCTAATAGAGTGATTTTTTTAGTATAATAGTTTGATTCAATTTTTAAAGTTTTATGAATAATCAAATAATTATTAAAGGTGCGAGAGAGCATAATTTAAAGAACGTTAATTTAACTATTCCTAGAGATAAATTAATTGTAATAACTGGTTTGTCTGGTTCGGGAAAATCTAGTTTAGCTTTTGATACAATTTATGCTGAAGGACAACGTCGTTATGTTGAATCACTAAGTAGTTACGCTCGACAATTTTTAGGAATTATGGAAAAACCTGATGTTGATCAAATTGATGGTTTAAGCCCAGCTATTAGCATTGATCAAAAATCATCATCTAGAAATCCTCGTTCAACAGTTGCAACCGTGACAGAGATTTATGATTATTTAAGATTACTTTACGCTCGAATTGGCATACCACATTGTCCAATTGATAATCAGCCAGTTTTTAAACAAACTTCAAATAGTATCATTCAACAAATTGAAACAGATTATAAAGATCAGAGAATTATGATTTTAGCTCCAATTATAAATGATAAAAAAGGAGCTTTTGAACACGTACCATCTCAATATCTTAAAGTTGGTTTTGCTAGAGCTAGAGTTGATGGTATTATTTATGAATTAGACGAATTTCCAATTCTTGATAAAAATATTCGCCATAAAATTGAAATTTTGGTTGATCGTTTAGTTGTTAATGACGATAATCGAACTCGCTTAGTTCAATCAATTGAACAAACTTTAGAAATTGGTGGTGAACGAGTTTTATTATTGAATCAAGATAATCAATATTTAGCTGACTATTCAATTTTATATGCTTGTCCTGATCACCCAGATGTAACTATTCCTGATTTAGAACCACGAACCTTTAGTTTTAATAATCCACAAGGTGCTTGTCCGGTTTGTACTGGTTTAGGGTCAAAATTAGAGGTTGATCCCGATTTAGTGATACCAAATGGTCATTTAACTATTCGTGAAGGTGCTATTAGGCCATATAATCGAATCAATGTAGATAATTGGTATATGAAAAAATTGCAAGCAGTTGCTGATCGTTATAATTTTTCTTTACAGGTGCCAACTGCTGAATTAAGTCCTGAACAAATGAAAATCATTATGTACGGGACAGGCCAGGAGACTTATAAAATTTCTTTAGGAAATGGACGTTCTTTTATGACAACCTATGAAGGGGTTGTAGCTAATTTAGAAAGAAGATTTAGAGAAACTGATAGTGAATTTATTCGTCGAGATATTGAAAAATTTATGCAAGAAAAATCATGTCATGCTTGTCATGGTTTAAGATTACGACCAGAAGTTTTAGCTATAAAGATTAATCAAAAATCAATTATGGATGTTTGTTCTCAATCAATTGATCAAGTTAAAGCTTGGATTAACAATATAAAATTAAATAATCAAGAACAAAAAATTGCTAAGTTAATTTTAAAAGAAATTATTAATCGATTAACATTTTTAAGTGATGTTGGTTTAAATTATTTAACACTTTTAAGAAGTGCTAATACATTAAGTGGTGGTGAATCGCAGCGTATTCGTTTAGCTACTCAAATTGGATCTGGTTTAACTGGAGTTTTATATGTTTTAGATGAACCAAGTATTGGCCTTCATCAACGTGACAATAATCGTTTAATTAAAACCTTACAGCATTTAAGAGATTTAGGTAATACTGTGATTGTTGTTGAACATGATGAAGAAACAATTTTAGCAGCTGATTATTTAATTGATGTTGGACCAGGTGCTGGCATGCATGGTGGAGAGATTATTGCGGTTGGTTCGCCAGATGAAGTTAAACGAAATCAAAAAAGTTTAACAGGACAATATTTAAGCGGTCGAAAAAAAATTGATGTTCCATTAAAACGTCGCTTAGGTAATAAGAAATTTTTAACTATTGTTGGCGCTAAAGAAAATAATTTAAAAGATATTACAGTAAAAATCCCACTTGGTTTATTATGTGTTGTTAGCGGAGTTTCTGGATCGGGTAAATCAAGTTTAATTAACGATATTTTAGCTAAAGAATTATTAGCTCGTTTACACCGAGCTAATACGGTTCCAGGTTATCATCAAGAAATTTTAGGATTAAATTATTTAGATAAATCTATTGTTATTGATCAATCACCCATCGGTCGAACACCTCGATCTAATCCAGCAACTTATACTGGTTTATTTACACCAATTCGAGAATTATTTGCTAATTTGCCAGATTCTAAAATCAGAGGTTATTCGGCTGGTCGTTTTAGTTTTAATGTTAAAGGCGGTCGTTGCGAGAATTGTGCTGGTGATGGAATTATTAAAATTGAAATGCATTTTTTACCAGACGTTTATGTTGAATGTGAAGTTTGTCATGGTCGTCGATACAACAAAGAAGCTTTAGAAATTCATTATAAAAATAAGAATATCAGTGAAATTTTAGATATGACTTGTGAACAAGCTTTAGACTTTTTTCAAAATATACCTAACATTGCTATTAAGTTACAGACTTTAGTTAATGTTGGTATAGGTTATATTAAATTAGGTCAACCAGCTACTACATTAAGTGGTGGTGAAGCTCAAAGAATTAAATTAGCTAGTGAATTATCAAGACGATCAACTGGTAAAACACTTTATATTTTAGATGAACCAACCACGGGTTTACATATAGATGATGTGAATAAATTATTAAAAATCTTACATCTTTTAGTAGATGGTGGTAATAGTGTTTTAGTAATTGAACATAACTTAGATGTTATAAAAAATGCTGATTGGTTAATTGATATGGGTCAAGACGGTGGGGCAGCTGGTGGACAAATTATTGGTCAAGGTACACCTGAACAATTAGCCAAAATTAAAGATAGTTATACTGGCCAGTATTTAGCTAAAATATTAAATTAATTTTCGGTTGATTTGTTTTTTTGATGTCTTTGATAAAGATGCCAGCCAACTGGAACAACTGAAATAATGACAATGCCAGCTAAAACAATATTAATATAATTATTAATACCAGGTATTCTGGAGGCAATATAATAACCAATTAAAGTAACAATTATTGACCAAGCAATATCTCCTATAACATCAAATAATAAATATTTCAAATAGTTCATTTTTCCTACACCCGCCAATAATGGTGAAAATGAACGAATTACTGGAAAAAAATGAGCAATTAAAACAGTTTTAGAGCCATATTTTTCATAGAATTTTTCAGCTCGATCAATGTGACTTTTTCTAAGTAATAAACTGTCGGGTTTAGTGAAAACTTTAGGACCTAAATGATGACCAATCCAATAAGCTAAATTATCACCAGCAATAGCTGCCAGGGCGATTACAATAATGGTTGAAGATAAAGCGAATTTACCTTCTTTAGCTAAAACACCAGCTGTTAAAACTAAAGTATCACCAGGTAAAATAAAACCTAAAAATAAACCAACTTCAGTAAAAATGAAAGTAGCCAATAACCATAAGCCACCAATTTCCAATAAGTGTGTTACGTTAAACATCACTATATTGTATTAACAAAAGATTTATCTGTCTAGTTAAAATTTGATATAATAAAAATAAGGAGAGAAAAATAATATGTCCAGTGATCAAGTTCAGTTAAAATATCAGAATCGAAAAATTGTGGGAAAACAAGTTAAAAAACTTTATATAGACGGTTTGGTGCCAATCGTTATTAATGATCATGGTCATCAATCTATTATTGCTCAAGCATCTTTCAAAGATGTTGTTAAGGTTGTTCATACAGCCGGTAAACACCACCCTGTTATTATGATAGACGATAAAAATAAACAATTAACAACTCTTATTAAAGAGGTTTCTTATTTAACAACTAAGCAAAGAATTAATCATGTAGTTTTTAGTGCTATCGAAGAAAATCAAATTGTCGAAGCTGAAATACCATTAAGACCTCTTTATCAGGATGGTAATGAATCTTCACCGGCTGAACGAGCTGGTTTGTTAGTTATTGAACATTTAGAAACTGTTGAAATTGAAGCCTTACCAAAAGATTTACCAGATGTAATATATTATGATGCTGAAAAATTAATTTCAGTTGGCGATCATATTACTGTCGAAGAATTAATCATACCAGATCATGTAACAGTTAAAACTGATGTTAATCAAAGTGTTGTGTCAGTTTATGAACCAAGTGCTGTTGAAGCAGCTAATAATTCATTAGCTGGCGAAGAAGAAGAGGTTAAAGATAACGATAGTCAATCCGAAGAACTGTCAGAAACTGATACTTCAACAAATCAAGAAGAAGCTTAAGGTTTTTATTTTTTCAATATCAGTCTATAATTAAAGATTATGGAATATAGGTCTAACAGATCTAATATTGAAATTGAAGATAATGATGAAGACGATGAAGATTCAGAGAATCAGTTAATTAAATTTAAAAAAAATTTTAATTGGCGTAACTTTTTTAATAAAAAAAAATTATTAGAAAATGATCAAGAAGAAACTGAATTAATCGATCAAGATTTATCAGACTTTTTTGAAATTAATCAAGACAATGAAAATCAATTATTAGAAAATGATCAAGAAGAAACTGAATTAATCGATCAAGATAATTTAGAATTTAGTTTGTCTGAAAATTCAAATATTGAAGAACTTAATGATGATCAATTTAAAATTATAATTTCTAAGATTGCTCAATATAATTTAGAACAAATGGATGAAAACGATTATCGGGATTTTCCACACAGTGTTCAATTTTTAGAAGATTTATCAAATAATGGTGAATTAATAACAGTTTTTGAAAATATTGTAAATCAACTTCAAATCAGTCAACCAAATGATTTAGAAAATTCATCAAAATCAATTATGCTAGATCAACCAAATGATTTACAACAATCATTTATTAATAATAAATCAATTAACTATACATTTTTACAAGATCAAAAACAAAGTTTTATAGAAGATTTATCAAAACAAATATATCAAGTAAAACCTAAAATAGAAAATAAAAATAATAATGAAATAATGATAAACAATATTGTGATTTTAGAACAGGTCGTTAATGAGAAAACTGAAATAATTAAAAAATTAGAAAAACCATTATTAACAAAAACTGATCAATTTGAGAAAACCACTCAAAAATTTGACTTGAAAAAAGAAATTAATCCAACAAAACAAAATTTTGAATTAAAAACAGAACCAATCAAATCAGTCGAGCATTCTAAAGTTCATCTTAATGACAGGGAATATTTAAATTTGGCGAGTAATATTAAAATAGAAGGTGCCAATCTAAAAACTATTTATTTAAATCGGGAAATTTCATTGAATGGTTTAAAAAGAGTGGTTGACGAATATTTACGAACAGGTACAATTGAAGAATATTTAAAATATGAATTATTAGAACATCAAAAAGATTTT
>JAJZWG010000043.1 GCA_021846795.1 bacterium | reverse complement strand
TCATAGGCTGAATTACCTTTAATATAGCATTGAACTAACCACTCGACTTGTTGATTAATGGTTATATTATTTAATTTATCTGGCAATTCTCCGCCTAAATTTTCAATAATACCCCAGATTGATTTAGCTACATGAAGTCCGACATCACCACCAAAATTAACTCGGTAAACTCGACCACCAGCTTGTTCAATGATATTAGAAATAGCCCAACCAATAACACTAGTATAAAAATGACCAATATGGACAACTTTAAATGGATTGGGGTCGGAAAATTCGGTTACAATTGTTTGATTTTGATATAGTTTAGTTTGAAAGAAATTTTGATGATTGAGGATGTATTTTAATTGATTAATAATAGTTATGTCATCTAGATGAATGTTAATAAAGCCTGGCGATATGATGTCAATATTTTGAAAATTAAATTTATTTTGAAGATTATCAACAATTGTTTGAGCGATTATTAAAGGATTTTGTTGTAAAGTTTTAGCGAGCTGTAACGCAATATTGGTTGAATAATCACCGAATTTTTCATCAGGCTTAGTTAAGGTTGGTTTTAGGTCTAATCGATAATGACTAAGAATAGTTTGCTGCAAGCAGGCTTTAATTTGATCTTCAATCATAATTAAAATAATAACATTTATTTAATAAGTAATTCGTTGAAAGAATTTTTTATAACGAAAGTTTAATATTTTCGAAGTTGATTCATTGGGTTGAAATTGATCGTTAATTAACTCAGTGGTAATATTTTTACTAATATTATTTTCATGTTGTCTAGATAAGTCTTCTTTAAAAAAAACTAATTTAATATTGAGAGGATTGTAGTTTAAAAATGAAGTTAAATTATTACGACTAGTTTTTAATTGAATTTTGTGTAACTCATCAAGTTTGGTTGAAAAAATTTTGATATCAAAAGATGTTTCAACTGTTTTGTTGAGTAAGTCCCCACCATGATCATCATTAATTAATGTTGGTAAAGCAAAACAATTAGTTGATTGATAACGTCGGTTAATTAATGTGATTAATAAAAGTTCGTTAAAATGACCATAAAGTTGTCTGTATTGTTCGCTGATGTGGTATTTGTTTTGTTGGTCAAGTTGTTTTAAAACTGATGAATAACGTTGAATTAGGTTAGTGTTATTGGTTTGAAATAAAGCCATTTCATTAAAATTAGGTGCTTTTTTTTGGATATAGATTAAATCGATTAAATTTAATTGATGCAGCCGAAATTCGGTTAAAAATTTTAGATCATAAGGTGCAATTGGATTTTGATAAATTTCTTCGAGATATTTAGTTGATAGATTTAAACTTTTAGAACTTTGTCGTTTGATTGATTCTAAAATGCCTAGCTCAGCAATTAAATAATGCCCAGTTGGAAAATTATTATCAAGTTGTTCGGCGGCAGTTAAAAAATCTAATTGATTATCAAGATATTGATTAGCGGTTAATCTTAAATTCATAATATTAGATGTTTCTGGATGAATTTTCCCGGTCTTAGTCTCATAAGTCATAGTTATTTATCTATACCATAAATTATGAGTACAGTAAACCAAGCAAATTATCTTTTTTAGATAATTTTGATGAATTTAAGGCGATATTATCATACAATAGACTGATGAGTACCAATCAAGATAAAATGTTTTTAAACAATAATATTATTTGTACTGGTTTGTCGGGTAATGAAATTTATTGCCTTAATTTATATGGTTTTCAGCCGGGTAATTTACTGATTGGTAATAGTGTTTTTGCTTTAGGTTTAATTAGTGGTTTGACGTCATCATTAAAAATGACAATTGGGGGTGAAATTAAACAATTGACTAAAATGGTAGCCGATGGTCGACGATTAAGTTTAAATCGTTTTGAAGAAGAATTACATAGAACTAATGGTATTGGCGCAACCGGTTTAAGTAGTCAAATAATTTTTCATGCTGGTAATGTTGAGTTTTTATCAATTGGTTCAACAATTCATCGACAAGATAGTCAATTGAATCAAGTTTTTACAACTGCTTCCGATGGACAGGAACTATTTTGTCAATTAGATATGGGTTATGCACCCATTAAATTTGTTTTTGGAAATGTAGCTTATTCAATTGGTTTTATGAAAAGTTTTTTTGGTGGTTTAAAACAAATGGTTAGAGGAGAAGTTAAACAATATAGTGATATCTTTGATACAACTCGTCGATTGGCTTTAACAAGAATTACTGACGAAGCAAAATTATTTAAAGCTAATTCAGTTATTGGTATTAAGACCACTATTTTGCCACTTGGTCCTCAAGGTATTCAAGAGATGATTATGGTTGGAACGTCTTGCTATAATCAACAACTAGAATCTTTGACTCAACAAGATTCAATGATTTTAACTAGTAATTTAAATGCTGAAGAGATGTGGAACTTAGCTCAAAGTGGTTATGCACCGGTTAGTTTATTGTTAAGCACAAGTGTTTATTCACTAGGTTTAATTGGTGGCATTAAAGCTAGTTTAAAGAATTTAATTAAAGGTGAAATTTCTGATTTAACAGAAATGATTTATGGTGCTAGACAAAAAGCTATTGAAAAATTACAAAATCAAGCTAATGATTTAGAAGCTGATTTGGTGGTTGGTATTAAAACCTATATTTACGATCTTGGTAGTGGCTTAATTGAATTTTTAGCTATTGGTACGGCTGTTAAAAAAGTCACTGGTTTGAAAACTAATTCTCAGCAACTGCCTGTTCAAGCTATCATTAAAGAAAAAGATACTTTTATTAATAGTTCGGATGCTCTTTATAATTATAATTTACAAAGTCAAAATCCTAAAGTCTAAACAACTAAGTTTATGTTAATATAAGTTTATGTTTGTTCAACAGAAAAAAAATAATGGATCTTATTTTTTAGTTGCTTTAATATTTTTATTTTTTATTTCTTTAGGAGCTTGGTTGGTTTGGCATGATTTATTGAATCATCATCACAAACAATCAATAACTCATAATAATCTTCCAATTTCACAATCATTGATAGGTGACCATTTTATTATGTCAGCTAAAGTTTTAAATGAAATGACTGCTAATCAAACAGTTTTTAATCGTTTAAAAACAAGTACTATTTATGTTTTAATGAGTGATAAAAATCCACTTAATCATCAAACATTAAGTTTACATTTAATACCAACCGCTTATTACACTTCAGAAGTTAGTTTACAGCAAGCGATTGATAATCACACGATTAGTTCATCTATTAAAGCAATTGTTTACGATAATGAACCTTGGACTTACACGCCAGTTGTTGAACAAAATAATCCCCTGCTCTATTATCAAAAAGCAGCTATCATAGTTCATCAAAATCATTATATTTTTATTGCTACACCGGTTTTAAAAAATAAAACTGATACTAGTTTTTTTACTACATTAGCTAAAGAAAGTAACGTAATTGATATTCAATCTCAATATGACCAAGCAGTAGCTTCGGTTTACGCTCAACATGTTATTTTGTTGGCTAAAACAATTAGAACTGCTAATCCTCAAATAATTATTTTATCAGGTTTATCGACTAATCCGGCAGCTGGAGTACCTACCGTTAATCAACTAGTTAATGATGCTAGGGCGGTTAGTCATTATGTTAATGGATATTGGTTAAACATTCCAGCTTTACCAGCTTTTTGTAAAACTAATCAAACTAATTCTCACGGTCAATACAATGGTCGTTGTGCTGGGCCTCAACCTCAATTAGGTATTAAATTTTTACAGAATCTTTAAGTTATCAACTTAAATTTTATTATACAGATTGTAGGTTATCAATTTTTATTTAGAATCAAATGATTAATTTAGTTAATGATTTACTTTAAATTATTTTAAAAAATATTTAGTTAAGCTGTTAGTGGTAAATATTAAAACCTGATTTATCTGTATACTTGTATAATGATATTGACAAAAAAGATAAAAAGTAGTATTATCCAGGAACTATTAAAATCAATTTAGAAAATAATTTTTTACTTAGATTTTTGAATTTTAGGAGAACTGTATTATGTCGAGAGAAAGATATAACAATAATAGAAGCGTCATTGGTGAAGTAGTTCATGGAATTAAAAATATTACTTTAGTTGGTTGTTTAGTATTTGCTGCTTATGGAGCTTATCAGATTTATGAGAATGGTCTTACGATTGGTGGTCTTACCTTGCCTAAAGCTAATGGCAAAGCACATGCTTCTGGTGCAGTGATAAAAAAAACATATCAAGAGACAAAAGATGTTATTCAATGCAGTAATCAAATAACCGTTGATGTTGGTGTTAATGTTCATTCTCGATATATGTGGATTAGTGGTGAAAGTGTTAATCATGTTTATCCTGTTAGGTATTTGATGTGTGGTAAAAATGGTTTTTCGGCTGATCTTAAGGAAACAATTGGTCCAAAGGGTAAAGTTGAAAATATTGTTGCTTCTGATCTTAATTATGCGCCAACTAGTGTTGGTGTAGATTTTAATAATGGAGCTGTTTTGTGTGAGAATTTACCAGCCAATTCATCATTCAATAGTATTAATCAAGCAGCAATTAATTATAGAAAAGCTAGACGTAATCATCAAAATGTTTCTTGCGATTTTGGAGCTCATACAACCGGTTTAGGTATTGATA
Organism: bacterium; assembly: GCA_021846795.1. GTDB lineage: Bacteria > Patescibacteriota > Saccharimonadia > Saccharimonadales > UBA4665 > JAJZWG01. The sequence continues at coordinate 778 of JAJZWG010000043.1, read as the reverse complement.
CTTCAGCTCAAGCCAATAATGATATTTTTGTTGCAATGCAATTCGCTCAAGATGCCGGCAGTATTAATCCTCTTCCAGAAAAGATTCAAACTGAAGTTAATCAAACTATTAGTCAAGTTAGTTATAATCAATTACACCAACAATATCCTCAGGCAAAAATTAAAGTTGTGTTACCAAAACCAGAAAGTCCAGTTCAAGCTATTGAAAATAATTGGAAAGCCAATGCAACAAACATAAAAGCCGGATTACAATCTTATGATATTGTTAATCAATCAGGCCAAACTTACTTTGATTTTGAGTCAATTTATAACGGTGCTGTTGGTCAGATCTTATTGCCTATAAATTTAGACAAGCAAAAAGTCCGTAATTTAAACGAATTCATGCATTCATAAAGAGGATTAAAATGGGTCAACATAGTATTAAAAAACCATTAGAACGAGTAGTACGCAATGGTGCTTGTTTAATGACTGATAGTAAACAATTTGTTAAAGAAACTGCTCAAATTGTTGATGATGGTATCAGCAATACAGTTCAAAATGTTAAATTAGAGGTTGCTGATTTATCTGAACGCACTCAAAAAAAGATCGAAGAAACTACTCCAAAGATTAAAGCTGTTGTTATTGATGAACTAAATGGGACATATGAAAAAGCAATTCAAGCCAAAGACAGTCTAGGAGTTTTTGTTAAAGAAACTGCTCAAATTGTTGATGATGGTATCAGCAATACAGTTCAAAATGTTAAATTAGAGGTTGCTGATTTATCTGAACGCACTCAAAAA
>JAJZWG010000042.1 GCA_021846795.1 bacterium | reverse complement strand
AAGGAAGGTGAGAGACGTTTCTTTCATCATTATAATGCACCGGGTTATACGGTTGGTGAAGTTAAAAGATTATCCGGTCCTGGTCGTCGAGAGATTGGTCATGGCTATTTAGCTGAAAGAGCCATTAGCCCTGTTTTACCGTCTGAAATTGATTTTCCTTATGCAATTAGATCTGTAACAGAGATAATGTCTCAAAATGGTTCAACTTCTATGGCTGCAACTTGTAGTTGTTGTATGGCCTTAATGGATGCTGGTGTACCTTTGAAAGCTCCGGTTAGTGGTATAGCTATGGGTTTAATGATGGATTTAGATAAAGTCATAATTTTGAGTGATATTGCTGATGCAGAAGATTTTGCTGGAGATATGGATTTTAAAGTAGCAGGAACCACCCAAGGAATAACTGCTTTGCAATTGGATATGAAAGTATCAGGTTTGCCGGTAGATATATTAAAACAAGCTCTAAAACAAGCCAAAAAAGGTAGATTTATTATTTTACAACACATGTTAACAACTATATCGAAACCAAACAAACAACTTAGTCCTTATGCTCCAAGAGTCGAGTCAATTAAAATTAACCCAGATAAAATTAGAGATATTATCGGTAAAGGTGGCGAGACAATTCAGAAAATTACAGCCGAGACGGGTGCTGTTATTGATATTGCTAATGACGGGTTAATTACAATTGCTAGTGCTGATTTAAATAAAATTGAGGCTGCCAAGCAGTATATTAATAGTATTGTAGCTGAGCCTGAGGTTGGTTTAGTTTATAAAAATGTTCCTGTAGTAAGTGTTTTAGATTTTGGTGCTTTTGTTCAAATTTTACCAGGTAAAGATGGTTTAGTTCACGTTTCAGAAATGTCTGAAAAAAGAATTGACAACCCTCGAAATTTTTTAAAAGAGGGAGATCGAATTGACGTAAAATTATTAGCAATTGATGACAAAGGTCGTTTACAATTGTCGATGAAAAAAGTTCATGAGTAAAAAATCGGCAGTGTTAAATTTATTAATTGTTTTATTGGAAATATTAAGTTGTTTGGTAATTGTTAGGTTGGCTATTCATGAAGGAAATATTTTATTGTATATCCTTTGTTTTTTAATTTTTGGTAGTGCAGTCAACCGACTTTATTTAAAATTTTATAAGACATAATTCTATGGATTTAACTGATTTTTTAATTTTTCAAAAAATTGATACTTTTCAAACTAAACTCGAGCAAATGAAATTTATAAAACAGACAATAATTGCTAATCAGCAACTTAAAGAAAATTTTCCGTTGGCAAATAAATTAGTTTTTGGTGAAGGAAATTTGGATGCTAAAATAATTTTTATTGGTGAGGCTCCAGGTAAAAATGAAGATTTATCTGGTCAACCTTTTGTTGGTATTTCAGGTCAAATACTTGATCAAAATTTATCTCATATTGGTTTAGACCGTCAAATGGTTTATATTACCAATATTGTTAAGTATCGTCCAGACAATAATCGAGATCCATCTGAAATAGAAAAGAAGTTATTTTTATCTTATTTGATTATGCAGATTTTAGTTATTAATCCAAGTATTTTAGTAACTTTAGGACGTCATAGTTTGAGTGTTTTTGACAAAAATTTAAGTATTCAACAAATTCATGGTAAAATAACAACAATCAAATTTAAAAAAATCAACTTAAAATTTTCTAATTACAGCTTTAAATTATTACCCCTTTATCACCCAGCTGCTACTATTTACAATAGAGCATTAAAAACAGTTTTAGAAAATGATTTTCAGAATTTAAAAAAATATGTTTAAGATTTAGGAAGGAAAAAAATTGAATCAAAATAATAATTCTAAAAATAACTCTGGTATGAGTAGTTCTAAAGGTGATGCCGTTCGAGCTCAAAGACGAACTCAGGCAGATGCTCAAAGAATCGTTAATCAGTATCAGACAGCTAATCCGGTTATGACTAAGAGAGCAAATTCAATTGACGATCAACCATTATTAAAAATTGTCGGATTAGGTGGTATGGATGGTGGTGGTTCAAAAAATATGATTTTGGTGGAATATGAAAATGATGCTGTAGTTTTAGATTGTGGTAATGATCTTGGTGTGGATTTGCCAGGCATTAATTATGCTATTGCTGACATTACTTATTTAGAATCAATTAAAAATAAATTAAAAGCCTATATTATTACACATGGACATTTAGACCATATAGGTGGTTTACCACATATAGTTCCCAAGTGTCCAGCACCTATTTATGGTTCAAAATTCACTATCGGTCGAGTAGAAGAAATTTTTGAAAACTTTGGTCTAGAAATGCCAGCTGGTTTTGAATTAAAAACTATTGTTATGAATGAAAATACTCATGAAAAACTAAAAATTGGTTCTTTTTTTGTTGAATTAGTTAGAATTACTCATTCAATACCGGGTAGTACATCAATAATTTTAGATACACCAATTGGTCGAATTGTTAATACTGGAGATTTTAGATTTGATCCCCAGCCATTAGACCATGAGAAAAGCGATATTGATCGCCTTAAAGAAATTGGCCGAGAGGGTGTATTAGTCCTTTTAAGTGAAAGTACTACTACTGAAAGATTAGGTCGAACCCCTTCAGAATCTACTATTGAGCAAAGTTTTAAAGATATTTTAGATCAAGCACCAGGTCGAATTTTTGTTGGTCTTTTTTCAACTAATATGAATCGAATTCAAATGATTATCAATGCAGCTGTTTACCATAATAAAAAAGTTGCTATGGATGGAAGAAGTATGATCTCAACCTTAGAAATGGCAGTCAGACACGGTTTTGTTAAGGTTCCAAAAGGTACCTTTATACCAATTTCTTCGGTTAATACTATTAAAGATACTGATTTGGTTGTAGTTTGTACTGGTTCTCAAGGAGAACCAAGCTCTGCATTACAAAGAATGAGTAACGGTGAACATAAACATGTTAAATTGAAAGAACAAGATACGGTTGTTCTTTCTAGTACGCCAATTCCTTATTCAGGTAATGATGGCAAAATTAGAACAATGATTGATGATTTATTAAAAAAAGGTGTTCGAGTCTTTAGGCATGAAACACATGAATTAGATCAAATAGGTCCTTTACATGTTTCAGGTCATGCTTCTCGTGATGAATATGCTGATATGATCAACATGATTAAACCTAAATTTTTTATACCAATTTATGGTGATTATACGGCTAAAAAATATCATATTGAATTAGCCGTTGAACAGGGTATTAGCCGTCAAAATACTGTTAATCTAGATAATGGTTCAATGGTTGGATTCACTAAAAATCAAATGAAAATGTTAGGCGAAATACCACATGGTACGGTTTTGGTTGATCAAGTTGGTACGATAGTTAGCAATGTTGTCATTAAGGACCGTCTATTATTAGCTGACGAGGGATTAGTAGCTATAATTTTGACGATTGATCGTAAGACTGGTAATCTTTTAACTAGTCCAGATATTATTAGTCGTGGTTTTATTTATATGAGAGATAATGAAGAGATCATGAATGGTCTTAGGAATGAATTAAAACGAGCTGTTATTCAAAGATTTAAGCGAGTTGATTTAGATCGCTTTAAATTAGAATTAAAAGATCACGTAACTCATTATTTATTTGATCAAACCCAAAGAAGTCCAATTATTATTCCAGTAGTTAATGTCATTAGTTTAAATAAAAAAGAGGGTGGTAAGGTTTCAGGTAAAGAAAATATAACTAAAACACCTGAAGAAATTAGTGACGAACAGAAAAAAAGATTTGAAGCGATGAGAAGTCGATTGTTAATTCAGGATGCTAGGATTGATTAAAGTTAAAAAATATGGAATTATGTAATTAAATGTCCAAAAGAAAAAAAACCAAAAAGAAAAACAAGAAAACAGACAATTTAAATAAGACTTTTTATTGGTCATATGTTTGGTCCATTTTTTTAATTTTTTCAGCTATTTTTATTTTTCTCGGAGTTTTTAATTTTGGTGGAAGTCTACCAAGCTTTTTATTTAAAATAACCTCAGATTTGTTTGGTTATGGTGCTTATGGAGTTTTTTCTTTGTTTTTAGTTTATGTCGCAGTTTATAAATTTATAACACCCGATCATAAAATACCGTTTCAGAAATTAATTAATATTTTTTTAGCTTTATTATTAATTGTAATTTGGTTTCAAGTAACATTTGTAACTAAAAATAGTTTTGGTATTTATGTTGGTGCTCCTGGAGGTGAAATTGGAAAATTATTTGGTAGTTTAATTTTAAGTTTTTTGAGTGTTATTCCAGCATCAATTTTATCGTTTTTAGCGTTTGTTTTATCAATATTTTTTGCTTTTTCTCTTTCTCCAAAAATTGTCTGGCAATTTATAAAACAAATTAAATTAAGTTCAGTTGACTTAGATGGAGAAATTAGTCAATTAAAAAACCAAAATTATAATAATGAATCATTTCATCTTAACGAAGGAGTGCCGGTTATTCATCACGATAAAACAACAAATTTAAAACCTGCTAAAATTACTAGTTTAAAAAATAGTGCTCAATCAACTTCACTTGATGACATGCACGAAGCTTTAACAACAACTCGTGATAATCAATGGAAATATCCTTCAATTTCATTATTAAATCAAAAACAAGATAAAGCTGATGCTGGTGATGTGAACGCCAATGCTAGTTTAATTAGAGATACTTTCGCAAACTTTAAAATTAATGTTGAAATGGAGGGAGCTAATATTGGCCCAAGAGTAACTCAATATACACTTAAACCACCGTCAGACGTGAAATTAACTAAAATTACAGCCTTGGAAAATAATTTAGCTTTGAATTTAGCAGCTCATTCTATTAGAATGGAAGCTCCGATTCCAGGCAAAAGAGCAGTTGGTATTGAAGTGCCAAATTTAAAACCAGCTACTGTTAGAATTAGTAGTTTATTAGCTTCAAAGGAATGGGCAGACTTAGAGGCACCTTTAGGTTTTGTTATTGGAAAAGATATTGCGGGTAATCCAATTGTTGATGATTTAGCTAAAATGCCACATTTATTAGTAGCTGGTCAAACTGGTTCAGGAAAATCTGTTTTAATTAATACTTTATTAACTAGTTTACTTTATAAAAATTCACCATCAGATTTAAAATTAATTTTAGTTGATCCTAAACAAGTTGAAATGACTCCATACAATGGATTACCGCATTTATTAACACCTGTTATTAGTGAACCAGAGAAATGTATTAGTGCTTTAAAATGGTCTGTGGCAGAAATGGATCGACGTTTAAAAACTATGGCTAATGAAGGTAAAAGGAATATTCAAGAATATAATATTACTAAGGTTGATTCACCAATGCCATATATCGTTATTGTCATTGACGAATTGGCTGATTTGATGATGTTGGCAGCTCGTGATGTTGAAAGTTTAATTGTTCGTTTAGCTCAAAAAGCTCGAGCAGCTGGTATTCATTTAGTTTTAGCTACACAAAGACCAAGTGTTGACGTTATTACAGGTTTAATTAAAGCTAATGTTCCTGCTAGAATAGCTTTTACTGTTGCTTCACAAGTTG
>JAJZWG010000002.1 GCA_021846795.1 bacterium | reverse complement strand
CACAAGTTAAAAACATCAATAATTTTGCTGGAGCAGATCTAATTACAAAGAGTACTTTATTCTATCCTACACTACAGGAACTGTTAATTAATGTAAGTCGACGTAGCGAAAATTGCATTATAGATGGTGAGGTTATTCTTCCTCAATTTATTTCCGAATTAGCAACTAAATATAATATTAGGTCTTGTTTTATTGGATTATCGGCTACAAACCTAGATACTATATTGACCCATGGGGGTTATTTTAATTGGCCCAAATGGAAATTAGAGAATGGTTTAGCAACTGAAATTAATGATTTAGCCGAACAAACAATCAATAAAAGTTTAATCATTAAAACTGAGGCTCAAAAATATAACTTACCTTACTTTGATTTAACAGAAAATTATAATCTTGGCATAAAACTTGCCATCAAATCTCTTTTAGGTTGATATTCCTAAGAATAATTTTTAAAATTCGGGTTCAGAGTTTAATGTTAAATTTAATATATTTAAAACACCCTAGACTTTTTTAAATTTTACTGTAATATATTCCAAGTGGAATACTTGATAAATCGAAGTGACAGAAAAATATTACCTCTTTTCATGGGTTTTACACTCATTTTAAGTAGCTGTAATCTAGCTATAACCTCACGTTCTAAGACCAAACTAACTAGTTTTGAACAATGTCAAGGCAGTCAGAACAGCCCAGAAAACACAGATGGCATTAATATAAACTCAAAAGATATTAAAAATTTTTACAATCAAACCATCAAAAAGGTAAATTCTATCCAACGTTTTGTCATTAATGATAAAAATAAAACTACTTTAACTAGTGGCGAAAATATCACTATCAATAAAAATAATTTAAATTTTTATTTAAATTCAAATAATCAAACTAGTGTTAACATCAACATACCTTTAATTGATGGTGAACCAAATATAAATCCAAATCACCTGGTCTGCATCGATAATAATCAACTTTTTGAAACTAATTTATCCTATTATATCGATTATTTTTATCAGAATATTAAATAACTTACTTTATTCTTCTTTTTCAATAGCTTGAATCAATGAATTACAAACTGTAGTTGGTTGATTATTGGTCAGTTTACAAATAGCTGCGGTAATAGTGTTGGCTGCACCGTCAACACCTTTGGCCACTTTACTATTTGGATTAGTTAAATCAGCTACTATTTGATGTCGACTTAAACCTTGTAAAACTGCTGGACTATATGTAGCACCATCAATTAAAAATTGATTTCCAAAATCTATAAACGGAATTGAACCAGCTTCATTAGAAGGCAAATATGGTGGATTATTAAATTTGTTGATTAAAGTATTTTCAGCACTTGTAGGTGTTTGCAAAACAGTATAACCACCACTAGCACTAGCAATATTGGTATACATTTCAAGAGGCACAAAAGTTATATATGGACTAGTATAAACCGACTGATAAAAATCTAGGGTTTTAGTGTCGGGATAAACATCGGTTGTTGATGAATGAGTTTCACCTAATTTAGAAAAAGTACCAAACCTTGATAAAGCTTGAACCATAGCCCATCTTTCAGTGGCACAATATGGACAAAATTCTGCTCCTTGATAAAAAACTTCGGGTTTCCCTTGACTAATTAAGGCTGGTGCAGAAATACGTTTTGGTAAAACATTGGCTGAACCAACTCCAATTTGATTTAAAACTGTTTGTGGAACTGTTGCAATCGCATTAATTAAACTAGCTGGAGCTGGTTTTTCACCAGTTGAAGAAGTAACGGTTGATGATTTATTAGTAGTTGGAGTACCACCACCTTTAAAAATTAAATATCCAAAAATAATTAAAATTATTAAAATCCCTATAATTAAAACTCGATGTTCACTGAATTTTGATTCCTGCATACTAAATTATTATAACTAATAACGGTCATTTAAAAAAATAAATTATTCCAAAGATTGAACAATAGTATCAATATTATTCTCATGTTTAAAAATAACCTTGTCATACCAAATAAAATTCCATAAAAAACTAACCGCTATAGCTAAAATTTTAGACAATCCAGCTTTTGTTAAAGAAGTGTTAGTTCCAAACAGTCGCCAAAAAAATATTGGAATATAATTCATCGTTGGTGTAATTAAAATAATAAAACCAGTTTGTAAGATCCATAAACCAAAAGCAGTTATTAGTATAAAAAAAATAAACTTTTTTAATGATAATTTATGTTTCTTGAAAGTTAAGCGAGCATTGAGAAAATAACTACTAATCATAGCAATTGATGTAGCAATCAAATTAGAAACTATAATTGATTTAGTCTTTTCGTAAAATATTAAATAAATCACTAGATCTAGTAAAGTATTAAAAATACCTACACCAACAAACATAACAAATTTTAAATTTATTTTTTGAAATAAAGTCATTAAAACTAATTCTATTATTTTTTCAATTAATTCTAAAATAGATTATTATTATTTTATGAATAAAGAATTAATTAGTTTTTTAATTCCAGCCTACAATGAAGCCGATAACATCAAAGAATTAAGACAACGCTTAGAAAAAATAAGTCAAAAATTAATAAATTTCGATTTTGAATTTTTTTTAATCAATGATGGCAGTAACGATCAAACTATAGATTTAATCAGACAATGGGCCGACCAAGACAAAAGAGTTAAATATATCAATCTATCAAGAAATTTTGGTAAAGAGATAGCTTTAATTGCAGGCATCGATCATGTTAACGGTTCGGCAGTATTAATTATGGATGCAGATTTACAAGATCCACCAGAATTAGTTGAAAAAATGATCAAATATTGGCAAGAAGGTTATGATGATATTTACGCAACTAGATTAAGCCGTGATAAAGAAACTTATATGAAAAAACTAACCTCTAAATTATTTTATAAAGTTCTTGAATCATCAACCACAATACCTATTCAAAAAAATACTGGTGATTTTCGTTTATTTGATAAAAAATGCATCGTAGCAATTAGAAAATTTCGCGAAAATCAACGATACAACAAAGGAATTTTTGATTGGATTGGTTATCGCAAAAAAGAAATTACCTTTCATCGTCAAGCTCGATTTAGTGGTAAATCTAAGTATAATTATTTTCAATTGATTGATTTAGCCATTAACGGTCTAACTTCCTTTACAACAACACCATTAAGATGGGCGACTATTTTTGGTGCAATAGTTTCAATTTTTACCTTTATATATATTGTTGTAATTATTTTTCATAAATTATTTATTGGCAATACCGTTAGTGGTTATCCATCTTTAATGTCTGTAATTTTATTCTTAGGTGGTATTCAACTTTTATCTTTAGGAATTATTGGTGAATATGTCGGAAAAATTTTTTATGAAACTAAAAATCGACCACTTTATTTAATTGAAGACTCTAATTTAAATCAAATTGATTAAAATTTATTTTTATTATTTTTTTTAATAAAATTAAATTATGAATCAAATAAAAAAATATTTAATTTTTAGCCAATTAGTCTTTTTTATAGATATAATTCTTTTAATTATTGTCCGACCACAAGGATTAATCGTTAATAAAGGAATTAGTTACTACGGTACTCATTTAAATACCTTACCGTTATATGTAATATCTTTAGCTGGATCAACTTTAATAGGTTTTAAAATAGCTACTAAATTCTTTACTACTGATCAATATCTACTAATTAAATATTTATTAATTAGTCTTTTCCCTTTAACTCTAGCTCTTATTATTTTTCCTTATAATGTTAATGCAATATATAACATTATTCACGAATCATTAGGAACGTTTATATTTTTATTTCAAGCCATTATTAGTTTGTTAATTTTAATAAACATTCGTCGAGATATTTTAAATTACAGCTTATTTATCATTCAAATTATTGCCGGCTTAATATCCGGTTATTATCTTTTTCCATCTCAAGGTTTTCTCATTCAGGGTCAATTATTATTTCAACTAGCTTTTGGTTTAATTTTAATCAAAAATTCAACTTATTTTATAGAATAAATAACTATTATTTGGTGCCCCGAGCAGGATTCGAACCTGCGACCTTAGGCTTAGAAGTCCTCTGCTCTATCCAGCTGAGCTATCGGGGCGGATAAATAACTCAAAATATTATATCATAGGCCAACTTGCCTAAACATCATCCAAAGTTTAAAATAATATTAGTCTAAAAAAACAAAAATATGAAAACTTTTAGCTTATTAATTATCTTTATTGGTTTAACTATTGGTTTAGCTTGGTATTTAATCACTAAAGATAAAGGCAAGAAAGAACCAACTGGTGCTCTTTGGGAAGCTTTTATGTTTGGTATTGTTTGTGCAATAGCTGCCATTATCATTGAAAATTTTTTTATTAATTTAAAAAATACTCAAGTTGGCACGCCACTTCTCGAATTAATAATTAATTTTCTAAAGGTTGGTTTTATTGAAGAAATCATTAAATTTCTTCCACTAGCTATATTCATTTATCATAAAAGATATTTTAATCAATTTACTGATGGTATTATTTATTTCAGTTTAGTCGGATTATCTTTTGGTTTAATTGAAAACTTTGGTTATGTGTTAGGATTTGGCGCTTCAGATACTTTCGCCAGATTATTTTTAACACCTTTTTTTCACGCATCAACAGTTTCAATTGTTGGTTTCTTTTTAATTAAGAAAAAAATTAATCATCAAAAATCATTTAGACCGATTATTTTTGCTCTAATTGGAGTTATTATTTTACACACTATTTACGATATCGGTTTAACTATCAATAATCAATTGATGAATTTATTATCAATTATAATTAGTGTTGGCCTAGCCATTAATCTATTTTTAATGTATTTTCGAGCTAGAGATTTAGATCAAATTTATGGTTTAGCTGAAGTTGGAATTAACAATTTTTGTCGACATTGTGGTCAAAAAAATAAAAATCATCTCTTATACTGTACGAGATGTGGATATCACGCTTAACTTATGAAGTGTTCTAATTGTTTTTATGAAATTGATCCTAGTGAAAATTTTTGTGGTAATTGTGGCCAACCACTAAAAAAGAACTTGATAACTCCATCGGACTTACCAAATTATGCTACTTTAAAAACTAAAACCAAAATCAATAAACCCATTTATATTTGGATTACAAGTTTAATAATCGCAATCGCAACAGCTTTAATATTAGCACCAATTTATATGTTATTATTTGGTTTAATTGGTTTAATTGCTGCAACTTTTATTTCTTATCGTCATTATCCAAAAATAAAAATTTTAAGCTTAAGTTTAAGTTGTTTGGTAGTTTTAGCCTTTATTGGTTTATTAGTTTTTAACTCTAAAAAAGCAACCGTCAATCAAATTAACACTACAAGCGTTAATCAATTAAGTTCTAACATTAATACTAGTTGTTATTCTTTTCAATTAAAAACTGTTTTTTATTTTACTAGCTCTCAAAATACTTGTTCTATAGAAGCTTTTAATGGTCAAACAGTTAATAATTCTAATCAAATTATTAAAATTTATGCAGCTAATAATCAAAGCATTAATAGTCAAAATTTTATAACTTTTACTAAAAACGCTTTATTACAAAATATCAAAAAAATTAATCTACCAACCCACATTATTAAACTTCAGGCGACTGTTTTTGATAATAATCTAGCTAACTATATCGTTTTCAACGAAGGTTCTTCGACTGCACTAATGGAATTTGTTTATCATCCCAACAATACAGATAATCTTTTTCTAATTTTTTATGGACAAAATCCAGTTAATGATGGTATAACGATGAATAATATTATAAAGAATTGGCAATGGAAAAATTATTAAAACATCAAACTAAAAATTACCAACATTTAATTCCAATTATTGTATTGTCTTTTGGCATTATTATTATCAGTTATCTAGTCGCTAATCAATTTAATTTAAATGACTATTCAATCAATAGTCATTTAAAAGCCGAATTATTAAATCAACCTATTATTCAATCTTTTGATCATTCTTCTAACAATAATTTTAATCAATTGTTAAAATTATCTAATCAAATCAATCAAACGGTCCAATAATTAAAAATCTAAAGTTCTAATGGTGCGGGTGGCGGGAATCGAACCCGCGTCACCAGTTTGGAAAACTGGTATAATAGCCGTTATACAACACCCGCTTAATGATCTATTATACTAAAAAATAAAAAAAATTATATTTCTTGTAAAATTGAAATGTGTGCACCTAAACTATTTAAGCGTTCAGCTAAATCTTCATAACCACGATTAATAGTGTAAACATTCCGAAGAATCGAAATTCCATTAGCAGCCAACATCCCAATCAACAATAAACTCGCTGGTCTTAATGCTGGTGGACAAACAACCTCAGCATTACTAAATTTAGTCGGTCCGACAACATAAGCTCGATGAGGATCAACTAGTTCAACATTAGCCCCAATCTTAGTTAATTCTGTATAATAAATTGCTCGATTATCAAACATCCAATCGTGTATCAAAGTTCGACCCTTACAAATAGCAGCTATTAAAACAAAATAAGGAATGTTATCTGGATTAATACCTGGATACAAATTTGGATGAATCTTATCTTCAAGAGCAATTAAATTATAATTATGAGGATAAACTGTTAAATCACAAAGTTTAATGCGTTCATTATTAGACAAATAATCTGGTCCTTTAACAAATTTTAAACCCATTTTAGTTAATTTTAAAAGTTCAAGACCTAACCAATCATATGGTACTCGCTCAATTACTAATTTAGAGTTAGTAACAATCGCAGCTGTTAAAAAAAACATGGCTTCAATTGGATCTTCAGTCGATCCATATGTAATATTTTTTTTGACCTTTTCAACACCCTTAATTTTTAAAAAAGGCGTGCCAATACCTTCAATTTGAACACCTAATCTTTCCAAAAAATAAGCTAAATCTTGAACCATATAATCACCACTAGCTCCATGAACATAAATCGAATTAATAGATCCAGAAGCAGCTAATAAAACATTATTAGAAACTGTATTACCAGCTTCGTATAAAACTACCTTTTCTGGATTTTTCTTTTTAACTGAAATACGATACTGACCTTTTGAAGCTTTAATATTAACACCAAATTCTTGTAAAGCAAAAAGATGTGGTGCGACAGTTCTAGTACCTAATTTACAACCACCAGAATATGGAATTTCAAAACTATTATATTCATGCATCAAGACGCCCATTAACATTAAAACTGATCGGGTTTTTTTAGCAGATTCAACATTAATTTGATGAAGGTTTAATTTTTCAGGACGACGAATTTCTAAATCATTATTGTCTAACCATTTAACAGAAACTCCAATACTTTCTAAGACTTCAATTATTCTTAAAACTTCTTCTATTTTGGGAAAAGATTTAAATTTAGTGACTCCATAATTTAATAAACTAGCACATAGTAAAGCAACAGCAGCATTTTTAGAAGTTTTTAATTTAATAGAACCTTTTAAATGAGTTGGTCCTTCAATCCTTAAATTTAATTCTGAAGAACTTAAGGAAAGCAATTGTTTATTTAAAACATCACTAATTCGACCTAGTGTTTCAATGCTTAAATTTTGATTACCATGTTCAATGCGATTAACAGCTGATTGAGAAGTACCTAATCGCTTAGCAAATTCGGTTTGGGTTAAACCTCTTTCTTGTCTTATTTGAGAAATAAGTTGACCGATTTTAAGATTAGTTTGTTGCATTCATAAAATTTTATATCACATAAAGTAAGATGTCAAAAAAAATAGACTGATGTATAATAAACTTATGAATGATCAACAAATTAAAGATTTAATTAATCAAGAAAAAAATCGTCAAAGACAAGGATTAGAATTAATTCCATCCGAAAATTATGTTTCAAAACAAGTTTTAAGTGCTATAGGTAGTGTTTTAACTAATAAATATTCTGAAGGTTACCCCGGCAAAAGATATTATGGCGGTCAGATTTACATTGATCAAATCGAACAAATTGCCATTGATCGAGCTAAAAAATTATTTCACGCCGATCATGCTAATGTTCAACCTCATTCTGGTGCATCAGCCAATGAAGCTGTTTATCATGCTTGGCTGCAGCCAGGTGATAATGTTTTAGCTATGGATTTATCACATGGAGGACATTTAACTCATGGGGCACCAGTTACTAGATCAGCTAAACTTTACAATTTTATAAGATACAAAATGAAAGATATCGAAACGGGTGAAATTGATTATGAACAAATTAATCAATTAGCCGAACAATATCAACCAAAAATGATTATTGTTGGTTATAGTTCTTATCCTCGCGAAGTAGATTACCAAAAAATTGCAACGATAGGTCAGCATTATCAAGCTTTATTGATGGCTGATATGGCTCATATTGCTGGTTTAATAGCTGCTGGTATGGCTAAAAATCCTTTTGACTACGGTTTTCATGTCATAACTTGTACCAGTCATAAAACTCTTCGTGGACCTAGAGGTGGTTTAATTTTATCAAAAGGTATTGTGTCTGATCCTCTTCACAAACCAGCCAAAACCATTGAAAACATACCAACTTTAATAGATCGAGCGGTTTTCCCTGGCACTCAAGGAGGACCACATGATAATATTATCGCTGCTAAAGCTATAGCTTTATTCGAAGCACTTCAACCAGAATTTAAAAAATATATTAAACAAGTTTTAAAAAATGCTCAAACTTTAGCTAAAGAATTACAACAACGAGATTTTAAATTAATCACCAACGGAACTGATAATCATCTCATGTTAATTGATACTTTTAAATCGTTTAAATTAAATGGGCTTTTAATAGAAACAACTTTAGATAAAATTAATTTGACTGTCAATAAAAATGTTATTCCTGATGATTCATTACCAGCTTTTACACCTAGTGGTATTAGATTAGGTACACCAGCTATCACTACACGAGGCTTAAAAGAAACTGACATGATCCAAATAGCCGATTGGATGAAAACAGCTATTATTAATCATCAAAACCAATCTAAATTAGACCACATTAAACAACAAGTGATTAATTTTTCTTTACAGTTTCCGTTGCCAAGTGACTAGTTTGGCAAAAATTCAGGTTCCATTAATAATTTAATCTGAGTTTTCTGGAAAACTTGATCTATTATAAAGTCTTTAAATTGAATTAAATCCTTAGTACTTCGACCAGTCTCATTAACAACAATTAATGGTTGCTTAAACCAAGTTGCAAAACCTGTTTGTTGATCATGAAAATCTTTTAAACCACTATATTCAATTAACCAGGCAGCTGATAATTTAATTTTCTGATCAAACAACCAATGAGGCACTTGATTCTTAATATCTGGATCTAAATTATTAAATTGTTTTTGATTAATAATTGGATTAGCAAAAAAAGAACCACAATTAGCAATTTCAGCTGGATTCGGTAATTTTGTTCGCCTGATATCTATAACAGCTTGGCGAATTATTTCTGAATTCAGTGGACTTATCTTATGATCATCAAAATAACGATCAAGCGCTTCATAAGGATGGTATTTAAAATTATTCTTAATTAATCGAATTCTAATAGATAAAATAAAATATCGTCTTGGTTGATAATTTTTAAACAAACTTGAACGATAATTAAGTAAACATTGATCAGCTTTTAATGTTTGATATTTTTTTGTTAATGTATCAAAAACTTCTACGTCTATTAAAGTATCTTTAATTTCTTGTCCATAAGCACCAACATTTTGCATAATTGTACCGCCAACCTTACCAGGTATTAAACTCAAAGCTTCAATGCCATTCAAACCCAATAAAACAGTTTTTTCGATAATTTGATCCCAAATTTCACCAGCCCCAATTTTAATAATCCATTCGTTTTGATGATTTTCTACTTCAAAGCCTAGCAATTGATTAACTATCAATAGACCGTCAAAACCTTCATCCAACCAAATAATATTAGAACCGCCACCGATCATCAAAAAATTAATTGATTCGCGATTAATCCATTCAAAAATTTGATCTAATTGTGAAAGTGATTTTAAATAAATTAAAAATTTGACTCGTCCACCGAGTTTCATGGTAGTAAAATTTTTTAAAGAAACATTTAAAGAGTAATTGATCACTATATTATTATACGATTGAATTGCTTAAATTGATATTCACTCTTGTTATATTAATTCATAAAAGTTAAAATTAAAGCATGGATAAATCAACCAATCAACCATATAAAATTCTAGGGGATAAGCTTAAATCTCTAAGAAAAAATCATCACGAAACAATTGAAGAAGTTTCTAGCGCTGTTGAAATAGACAATCAAGAACTAATTAAAATTGAATCTGGTGTTACTAAGCCAAGTGAAGAAATTTTAATGTATCTAATTAATCACTTCCAACTTTCAGACAATGAAGCAACTACTTTTTGGCAATTAGCAAATTATGATAATGTCAGTAGCAACTTTTTTAATAAAACTATTGACGAAAATTTAATGAATAATTTAATTTTATTAATGCCTCTAGAATTAAGACCACTTTACAGTGATCATGTAGAAATAATTTTAGGTGATTCGGGTTTAGTTATTAATTTTAATCAACAAATCAATAACCAGTTAATCCCTATAACAAAAGTTGGTATGACTTTAGAACAAGCTAACATTTTACAAAAAGCTTTAGAAAACGCTCTTTTAAAAATAAAATATAATTCTGGACCCAAAAAACTGAGTTCTCCTAAAAAATAATATTGTAATTTTCTAAAAATAGATTAATACTTATACTATATAACTAAGGAGCTAAGATGGTACACATATATATTTATAGTTTTATCGCTGGTTTGTTTGGAGCGAATGGAATTCCACATTTTATTAAAGGAATTACTGGTCAAAAACATCAAACACCTTTCGGTCGTCCATCTTCAGCTATTATAAATGTTTTATGGGGCTGGATTAATCTAGTAGTCGCTGGTTTATTAATCTTTTTTGGTAATGTTCACGCTCACTTATTAAGGTCATTTACCTTAGTAGCCGTTGGTGCTTTATTAATGGCTTTATTACTCGCTTACACCTGGTCTAAACATCCTGAAAATAATCAAGAATAAAATATCTAATTTGATATTCTATCAATTAATTCTATACAACCATATACAACTGCTTCTTCAGGATGAATAGCTTTTAAAATAATTGGTTTTAATAAAAACGATTCAATGTTTTTATTTAAACCATTCTTAAGAAATTCTTGGTATTGATCAAAATAAGTACCAACACTACCTCCAAAAACTATAACTTCAGGCTGAATGAGTGGAATAATAATCATTAATCCACTTAAAATATTATTAGCGATCTCTTGCCAAATTATAGGATCATTAATATCTTTAGCTAATTGATGGTACTGATTAACAATCGCTCGACCAGAAGCAAAACTTTCCCATCTAATTAATCTATTATGATGGTTTAATTTCATTAATCCTGGTTCAAAATTTAAATTATCTTGAGATATTTTTTGATTAATCACTAAACCTCCACCAATACCTGTTGATATAGTTAAATAAAGTACTCGATTAAAACGATCTTTCAGATAACTAGCTTCTGATAAAGCCGCTAAATTAGCATCATTTTCCAAAAGAATTTGACAGTTTAAAATATTTGATAAATCGGTCACAATATTAACATTTTGCCAATGTAAATTACCACCACCAATCAATTCAAAAGTTTTTCGATTAATCAATTCTGGAATAGCAACAGCTGCAATATCAATTGAATAGTTTTTTAAATTAATAAGTGATTTTTTAAATTCATCTAAAAATTCAGTGTATTGTTTCGGAGTCTCAAATTTATATTGATCAATTATCTGATTATTATCAAAAACTGCCATCAATACTTTAGTACCACCAATATCTACCGCTAATTTCATATTTAAATTATATCAGATAGCTTGTTTAAAAATAGTAAAGTCTGATATGATAATTTCTAAGCACCTGTAGCTCAGTGGATTAGAGTGTCTGGCTTCGAACCAGAAGGTCGCAGGTTCGAATCCTGCCAGGTGTACCATATGTACAGTCGCCTCTGTCAAAATTTTTCTAAACTACAGTTTTAATCTGTTCGGAATCCTGTAGGAGTTTGACTGAGTTAATATGATGCCCAGTAGGCTTATTGTTGTTTGAATCAGATAAGAGATATTAACTAATTATGATTTAATAATCATACAAAAATTTAATGAACTTCAGCGAAGAGCTATAGAGATAAGCAATAAATATGACGAGTTAAACCAGATTAAGCGGGGCACTACCTGGAACGAACAGCAACTCATGGCTGGTTTTGTTAGCGATTTGTCAAAGATTATTATGGCAAAACATGACTTGAGAGGTATGGAAGATGTTGATGAAAAGTTAGCCCACGAATTAAGTGACTACCTTTGGTCAATATTAGTGTTGGCCAGTAAATATAGTATTGATTTGCCAAGCGAATTTATGAAGACGATGGATTTGCTAGATAAAAGAATAGGTAAAGAATTGGCTTAAACAAAGTTTATTGAGGTTAGTATTGACCTTATTGTAGTGTACCAAATGAACAACAATCCTACTGAAAGTCTTCTTGGTTTACAACTTCAAGCTGTTCGAAACTGGTTCTTGACATATGTATACGTTCTATATACAATGTATGCATATGAGTACTGTACTACTTACTGTCAAAACCGACGCGGACACAAAAGATGAGCTTAAATCTTTTGCGAGCGAGCTGGGCATTTCAACTACTGCATTTGTAAATCTACTAGTTAAGCAAGCCCTAAGAGATAGGAAAATAGTTCTTAGTACCACCTTAGAGCCAACACCTTACCTTGTAAAAATCATGCAAGAAGTTGAAAAAGACCTTCAAACTGGCCAAAATATCTCACCTGAATTTGATTCTGTTGATGAAATGTTTGAACACCTTGAAAAAACAGCCTAAAAACACATTTGTTTATGAAACTTCGATATCATAAATCATTTCAGAGGCAAGTTATTAAATTACAAGACTCACACAAGCGACGCTTAAAGGAAGCTCTCGAGCTATTTCAAGTAGAACCTTATCATGAGCGTCTGTATAATCACCCCCTAACTGGCGAATGGAAAGGTTATCGTTCAATAAGCTTTGGAGGTGACTGGAGAATACACTACAAGCCTATAGGCAAAGACGTAGCCTTACTTGTTGCTGTCGGTACTCATAATCAGTTATATAAGTAAGGATGGTTCTTTTTCTAATTCTTTGGCTGTATCAACAATTGCCTGGTAATAATTTTTTCTAAACATATCAAGTAGGGGGTACTATTTGTATAGTCACCCCTGTCAAAATTTTTCTAAACTACAGTTTTAATCTGTTCGAATCCTGTAGGGGTTGTTATAATTCTACATAATGAGTAAGGAGAAAATCGCTATTGACATTAATGAGGTATTATTCCCTTTTATTGACGAATTCATTAAAGACCATAATACTCGATTTGCGACTTCCTTGAATAAGAGTCAATTTAATACTTATGAATTTTCTGGACCACTTATTAACCAATGGCTAGTTAAATACCATAACTATAGACCACATCAATCATTAAATTACTTGACTCCTAATGAATTTAAAGCCAGAATACAAGATACAGAAGTGGCGCTTAGGTAGTGAACCACAACAACAACTTGACATATATGTCTTTTTAGTATAAAGTATTATCATGGAAAAAAATAAACATTTGGTAGAAAAACGAATAATGCCCAGTAGTATAGCTGTTGTATCATTAATTGCAGCTATGAATATGCTTCCAGGTAAAAATTTAAGTTCTTCTAAAAAAAATACAACACCAACTACAGAAATAAACCAACACAACAGCCAAGAACCGGGTATATCAAACTGGAATAACAACATAACTCCTTATCAATTAGGTCAAGCATATATTAGTATACTGGCTCAAGGAGGTCAAATTTTAACAACTAAAAAATCTGTTCAAGTACCTAGTGCTGTTTCTGGTTTAGATCAAGGTCACCCTATTGAATTCAAAGATCCAATCAATAATCAAACTTATTTCGCTTTTCAACGACAAAAACCACTCAACATACAATTAGACAAAACTAATAATAAAGTACCTGATCCAAGTTTAATAGTAATAAAAGGTTATAATGCTCCGACAATCAGTACCTACATCAATAAAGCCGGTTCAATAATTCAAGCAAATCAAAACAATAAAAATGTTGGTTATGTTACTCCAATAAAAAATAATAAAATAAAATAAAAACTATTTATTTTTATTCAATAAAGACGCATCATCATCTAAATAAAGTTTTTTAGCTAATTTGGGTGGTAATAATTCAATAATATCAAATATTATAAGCCCGACCGAAAAACCAGCGATAACGTCGACTGGAGAATGAGCACCAAGATATACTCTCGAAATGGCTACTAATAATATCCAAACAACAGATACAAATCGCCATTTCTTGGGTAAAATTAGCCATAATACTAAAGCCATAGCTGTGGCTACAACTACATGCCCGGACGGAAAACTATAATCACCCGTTGATAATGATCTGTTGTTTAATTGGTTGTGAAGCAAAATATATGGCCTGGGCTCCAAAACAACACGTTTAATTACCTCCATCACAACTCCAGCTGCTCCAACTACAAAAAAGAAACGCCAAGCTAATTTATATCTTTTAAAAGCAATTGGTATTAAAACACATAGTGCAATTGGATAAGCAGCACCCAAACCATTAGTAATTAACACGGCTGGCTCTTTTAAAAAATTAGGCCAATCATTAATATATAAAAACACGGATTTTTCAAAACCAGTTAACTGATGTTGAAATCCCAAAATCAAACAAGGAATAAAAATTATAAGACCTATTATCAAACCAACAAAATAATTGAAATCAAATGATTGATTAAATATCTTAATCTGTTTTCTTGTAGTTATATCCATAAATTTTATTTTAACAAAAAAATGATAAAATAAGAAATACTTGGCGGATGTAGCTCAGTTGGTTAGAGCGCCGGATTGTGGCTCCGGAGGCCGTGGGTTCAAGTCCCATCATTCGCCCCATAAATTTGCTTTAATTAAATACAATTCTTAAATTATTTTATATACAATAATATTGACAATATTCATACTATATGATAATATACATACATTATCAACAAAAATAAAAAGGATAAAAATTGTTAGATAAAATTAATCAAGAAAAGAATCAATTAAATGAAATACTAATTGATAATCATTTTATGCTAATTATGATTGTTTTCATATTAATTGCTTCATAAAAGAAAAAGAGAAAGAAATGGACTTTATAAAAATATTATACTTAATAACAACAATGATTTCGGTTTTAGCGATGTTGCCACAAATAAAAAAATTACATCAAACTAAAAAAACCGATCAATTTAGCGTAATAACTTGGTCGATTTGGACACTTAGTGGTTTTATATCATTGCTTTATGCTATTAACATTAAAACTATTCCATTCTTAATTGCTGAAATAGCTTGGTTCATTTTTT
Organism: bacterium; assembly: GCA_021846795.1. Taxonomy (GTDB): domain Bacteria; phylum Patescibacteriota; class Saccharimonadia; order Saccharimonadales; family UBA4665; genus JAJZWG01. The sequence goes on along the minus strand of JAJZWG010000002.1, from coordinate 10,844 downwards.
ACTTAATTATGGTTTCAATGATTGTTTATTATAAATATAAAGATGATATCCCAAAACTTTCAATTTCAATTACTAAAAAACACCATAAAACAACTAAAACTTTTATTACTTCTATTACTTTCCCAAATCATAAATAATATCTTGATTTAAGCTTTAAAATTATTACCCAGAACAATCACAAAGCTGGCTAAATATCCATTAGCCTCACTAGACTCACCACTATAGCCAACACTACTAGTAATCGGCATCCCTTTAAACTGACTTGTTAAAGCCGCCAAAGTTTTTGGTTCAGAACCACCAGATTGATTAATAATTAAACTATTAGCATATTGATTTTTGGCATCACCAATATAAGCCACACGATAACCTTTTTTAATCAACATTGATTTAACTTGACCGGCTAAACCAACTTTATTAGTACCATTTAAAATTACTATTGGAGCTGACTCTTGAATTAAAGGATTTGAAGAGGTTAATTGATTATAGTACTGGGTTAAACCTGAATAATTACCAATACCTTTAACTGGAATAATAGCATCTTGGCCAGTTGATCGAGAAAAATAATTAGTTAAAAGCGGATGTGGATGGTTGTATGTACTACCATAAGAAAAAGCAAAAGATTCAATTTGATTAATATTCATACTTCGAGCAATTTTAACTAAAGCCAAAATATCTTTAAAAGATAAATCGGTTTGAACATTATTACCAAAAGAATTAAATAAATTAGTAATGTTATTAGGATTAGCCAAGAAATTAAGCTGGGTAGCTTTTTGAAAAATTGCTAATAGAATCTGTCTTTGGTGTTGAGTTCGGTTAAAGTCCGCTAAAGGAAAACCATACGATCCAGGACCATCTCCCCTAGCTAATGCTAAATCTAAGGCTGTTTGAGCATTTAAATGAACAATACCATTAGGTAATTTTAGATGTGCATAAGGATCATACAAACCTAATGGATTAGGACTTTGAATATTGACTGTAATACCACCAACAGCACTAACAGCATCTTTAAAAGCTTGATAATCAACCAAAACTTCATAATCGATTGGGATACCCAATTGTTTATTTAAAATAAACTCTAATTCACCCATACCACCATTAGGATAACCAGCTTTTTTAAAATGAGTATCGTCGGCCGCAGCATTAATTTTTTGATAAGATTGAAGACCTGGCACATATACCCATAAATCCCTAGGTATTGACAAAACAAAAGCCGTATCATTTTTAGTATTAATACTAACCACCATAATCGAATCAGTTAATGGACCTTCATCAGAACCTTTTCCCTGCCAACCAGCTACTAAAATATTAACTCGCCCATTTTGATTTTTTAAATTAGTACTTTCAAACGGAGCAGCCAAATCACTAAAAACGTTACCATGAAATACTTTATTAATAGCGTTAAGTCCATTAACTAAAAAATACCCGCCGAAGCCTACGATAAGTAGTAGAGTAATAACAAACGACCAAATAACAACTCGTCTTTTTTTAGAACGAGGCTTTTTAATTTTTTTATTCTTCCTTTTAGTTCCTTTATTTTCATCATTAATAGAAAAATTAGTCGGTATAGTTAAACCCACCAAGGAAGGTTTAGATTGAATTCTTGGTGCTTTATTATTTATTGGCAAACGTCTTACCCCATCAATCGATTGATTATTATTAAAATTTGGGCTGACCCTAAAATTATCGTCTCGGTCATCGGAAGACCGATTATATTGTTGAAAATCATTCATAAACTTAAACAGAATTTTAACATGAAATACTTTCTTAACGAAAATCAAAAATCAGTGTCTTCAATCTATTATATTTAACTGAAAAATAGATTAAACTTATTCGGTTTATAATTTTAAACTTAAACTTGCTATAATTTTATCAAATGATGGAAAATTCTTTTTGGCAAAATTTATCAAAAATATTGTCTAAATTTGGCATTCTAATTGGTTCTTTAATTATTTTACTTACTTATATTTGTTTAGAAATTTTACACAAAACAACCGCATTAAACATCACCTTAATCATATTAGTAGCTCTTCTTTTAATTCCTCAAATTTACAATATATACCTTAAAATCAAATTTAACGAAACCGATATTAATATTTTAATTTTTTTGGCAATTATCGTTGAATTCTATTATCAAAATGATTTATTAGTTGTTATTAATATAATTTTAATGGCTACATATCCTTTATTAGTTGATTTTATGAATAACTACCTCAATGACTTATATTTAAAAAATCAAATTAATATTGAATCAGCTCATTTAATAAAAGGTCGAAATCATAATGATATTCCTGCTATAAATATTCAAAAACAAAATAAGTTGATAGTTTTTAAAAACGAATTAATCCCTATTGACGGTCAAATCATTAAAGGTTCTGGTAAACTTTTATTTAATAATACTATTTATCAACTAGAAGTTGGTGATCAAGTTTTACAAAGTGCTAAATTACTTAATAACACCGTCATTATAAAAGCTAACCAAAATTTTCTTGAAAGTTATCAACAAAATAAATTAAAGATCTTTAATAACACCCTTAAAAATCAATCATATTTTAGTCGATTTATTGAAAATAATACCGTTACTTACACTTTAACTATTATTGCTTTATCTGTTTTTATCTATATGATTACTCAAAATAGATTAGATTTTCAAAGAACAATCCTTTTATCTACACCTTTTTATTTTTTAATTTTAGCAAAGCTTGATTTTAAACCACTGTTATTTAATCTTAGTGACAATAATCTTATTTTTAAATCGATTCATAAATTTGAAAAATTTATTTATACTAAAACATTAATTTTAAATAAGAATGGCGTAATAACTGATGACCATCAAAAGATCAAAACAATTAAAATCTTAAAAAAAGATTTAGATCAATCTCAAATAATAGCTTTAGCTCATCAAGCTATTGATCCAGAAACGAAACTTTATCAGACTATTAAATCCTATATGGCTGAAAATAATATTAAGCCCATTAAACTGAAAAATATTATTTTTTTTAAAGATATTAAATTAACTCAATTAAATTTTAATCAAAAAAATTATTATTTTGGTTCTATTAAATCAATGAAAAGTCTCAATAATCTAAAAATTAAAGCTCAACAAATTCAAAACATTAATAACTCAAGTCTAGTGATAGCTAATGATAATGAAGTAATCGCTTATTTAGAATTTTATCAAAATATTCAACCAAATGTAAAAAAAGCTTTAAAAAAGTTTAAAAAATCGATTAAAAATATTATTATCTTAACTAGTGATCATAAAAAATCAACTGAAACAATTGCTCAAAAATTAAATATCAAAAACTTTTTAGCTGATTTTAATTATCGAGAAAAAATTGATTATCTTGAAAATATTGCCAAACGACCAGTTACTTTAATCGATTCTACAATCAAAGATAATCCTTTAAAAACAAGAGCAGAATTTTATATTAATCTTGAGCAAAATTCTTTAGCTAATATTAAGCAATCAGACTTAATCATCTTTAATAATGATCTTAATCTTGTTAGTGATGTATATATTAAAGCAAAATATTTCGTTTTATGTCAGAAAATTATCTATTGGTTAATTTTACTTATTAATCTTAGTTTAATCTATCTAGCAATAGTTTTTAATTTATCTTTATTAACATCCATGATAATTCAAATTATATATTTAATTATAATTCTAAGCTTCTTAATTGTATTTACTAATAGGTTCTATTATAAAAACTTATTTAAAAAATAAAACTGTCATTACAGGAATAATTAAATTGTCTGAGCCGTAAACTCCTAAATTTTCTATACTTGCCAAAAATACTGCTAAAATAATCAAATATATATTGGATAAATTTAAAGCGCCGTAATAATTAATTATTGTTAGGATTAAAATCGACACCACTAAAAATACAGCAGTTCCAATCAAACTTTTAAATTGGCCAAAAATTTTATAGCGATTGTTTCGACCAAAACTAACACCAAAAACAGCTGCCAAGCCATCAGCTAAACTCATCTGTAAAACAGCAGCCATATAAACAAAGTTATTTTTAGTTAAGTAAGTAATTAAACCAACTGACAATGCGAAAAAAATCTCGCCGATAGTTGGTCGTTCTACAGCGTGAATAGATTGAAAAAAATTTAATTTTTTAGATAATAAAATTACCAATAAAAAAGCTAAACTAAGTAATCGAATTTGATTATAATCAATTAGAAATGGCCAAAAAGCTACAAAACTACCAACTCCTAAATGAACAATTTTTCGATCTAATTCATTGGTTTTATTTTTTTTTCGACTATAAAATTCATTTATAATTAAAAACAAAAAAACGATACCGATAATTATAATAAGCATAAAAAGACTTTTTTTTATTATAGCATTAACTAAAACTTGATGATAAAAATAGATATACTTAATTTATTAAAATGGTCGGGAATGCGGGATTTGAACCCACGACCTCCACGTCCCGAACGTGGCGCGCTAGCCAAACTGCGCTAATTCCCGATCTATTTCAATATACCTCTTTTTTTAAAAAAATCAGAGATCATGGTTGCTTGAATATTATTAAATAATATGCTCTAATGTATATATGATAGGTCTTGACTTATTAAATTCTATACCCAATCTAACCGAATTAAGAAATAATAAACCCGGTTATGATACTCGTTATGTCATTGATCAAAATCATCCGTTACATAATGATCCTTTAGTTGATCCTAGAGAACCAGATTTTGGCTTTGATGATGCTAGTAGTTATTATGCTAAACCAAACGATATGACCGGTGAAACACTACCCGGCGTACCAGATGCACCTCTAATACGATTAGATATTGCTCATCGATTAGTTTTAGCCGAAAAATTTCTTAATTTTGATCCTGATGTTCGGGAAGCATTAGGCGCTCCAGTCCACTTGCGAATCGATGATGCCTTACGTCCTTACCAGGTTCAAGAATTTGCTTTTAATACTGCCTGGCCAATGATTATAAAAACTATCAATCCAGACATGAGTGATGAAGAAGTTTTAGCTCAAGTGCCTAATTATTGCGCTCAACCTAATGCCAATCTAACACCAACACCACATTTAACCGGCGGAGCAGTCGACGTAGCTCTAATTAATCTAGAAACAGGTCAAGCTTTTAATCGAGGACATCAGGGTGGTAAAGTTAAGGGTACTGCTTATCCGGATTTTTACGAGAATTATCAGAGTACATCTGATCAAAGTGATATTGCTGAATCAATTGATCAACTTAAAATCTCACCAGAAGAACAGAAAGAAATAATTTTGTATAGACGAATATTGTATTACACTATGACAAAAATTGCTGGTCTAGAAAATAATCCTCAAGAAATTTGGCATTATGGCAAAGGTGATCCTCTATCTGAATATGTTTCAGGTAGCCATAAACCTTATTATGGTATTGCTGAACTACCTGATTGGTATACAGAAGAAATGCAAAGACTCCAAGCTAAGTCTTCAAATAGTAATTTTGACAAAAATTAAAATTAAATTAAGGTTTTATATGAAATCATTGTTTTTTTTATTTTTTATGGTATAATAACTATATGAATTCGTTAGATAAAATACCCCTTCTAAACAAAGAAAAAAGACAACAACAGCCCTATCTACGTCGTTGGCTTGGTATTTTAACTTTAACTTTTGGTGGTGGATTATTATTAAATTCGACTTTAAATCATCATAATCAACCTACACCAATCAACACCGAACAAACAATCGTTAAACCAGGTCAAACACCCTGGTCAATTGCTACTAACGAAAACAAAACCGTAGCTACTAATCCCAATTTAATGGCTCAACAAATTGAACAAATTGAACATCAAATTCCAAAATCTCAAAATGGTATGTTATATCCAGGTGAAACAATTTATTTACCGGCTGGTTCCAAAAATGGTATACCAGTACAGAATACAACAATTCGGCAACAATAATAGAGTCCGTATACCAAAAGTCTATTTTGAAGTAAAACATTCCGAGTCGTCTGAGTCAACAAGCCGTAAGGTTAATTTACTTAAAATTATTACGGTTGGAAATATTGCAATGATAAATCCTACTGAGCAAAAAATTGACGAATATCTTATGCGTCAAGCATTTGTTGAAAACTATTGCGAGCGACAAAGTTTAGCCATCAACGATCTTACAGTAGAACAAGCTTTAGAAATACGTTCACTACCCGATTGGCAATATCCCATAACTTCTTCAATTCAAACATTAATCAAGTAAACAAGACGATAACCCAATTTAAGAATACACGAGTTGTCTAGAATTGGGGGAGCTTAACAAGTATTATTATGACTTTCAAAAACTATTGCGTGGAGCACGTAACTTTGCTATAATGGCTGTATGAAACAAAATGTAACAGTTCAGTTAGATCAAGCTATAATCCATGATGCTAAAGTTTTGGCGGCCAGAAGGTCATCATCTTTAAGTAAGCTTTTATCAGATCAAATACGACTGATCGCCGCCCAAGAAGCTAACTATGAACATACTAAAAAGCTAGCTTTAATTAGACTTAACAAGGGTTATGCTTTAGGTGGAACCAAGCTACCCACTCGAGAAGAAATATATAGAAGATGATATTTTTGGACACTAATATTCTAGTCTATGCTTACGATTTAGATGAAAAACTAAAACATCAAATAGCCAAAGATATTTTAACTGATTGTTGGAATAATCGTTCTGGTACTCTTAGCACCCAAGTAATCCAAGAATTTTATGTAACGCTAACACGTAAATTGCCAAAAAAACTGCCTGTTCATGAGATTAGAGAGATAATTAGAGAATTCATGTCGTGGCCTATTTATCAAATTACATCTGTAGATATAGTTAAGGCATCAGAGTTAGAAGAAAAATATGGATATACATTTTGGGATTCTCTGATCATTACAGCTGCTCAAAATACTGATGCAGCAATATTGTATAGCGAGGATATGCAAGATGGGCAGCAGTTGGACAATCTAAGAATTATCAACCCCTTTAAATAGAAGTCGTGTTACTTGTTCGAAAGAGTCAAAATGGACTTGAACTACTACAGTTTTATTAATTCCTCTCTCCCTTCTAGCAAACAATCATTATACTTAGCCAATCTTATAGCAGTCTTAGAATAACCTCAGTTCGACATAAGCGCCTCCTCTTTTGCCCTGGATAATGGAGCGTTAGCTCTGTTATCCTAGTTGTGTATAAAACAAAACAAAAAAGGAGACACTAATATGGAACTAATAACTACATTTTACATCATTGACGAATTTTGTCAGGAGTTTGAGTCAAAATGGCGAGCACAACGTATTACTTCAGGAGAAGGACAACGCAATCGCCCCTCTAAACTATCCTTGAGTGAGATACTGACCATCATGGTGCATTTTCATCAGAGCCATCATCGTAATTTCAAGCATTACTATTTGGACTATGTCTGTACACAACTATCCTCTGACTTTCCAAATCTAGTCAGCTACGGTAGGTTTATAGAGATCATGAGTGAAATGACTGTGCCAATGGCCACCTTGCTTACTAGCCTGTTGTCTAACCCCTCCATCGCCAACTACATCGACTCCACCAAGCTGGTGGTTTGCCATAACCGACGGATACGCAGGAACAAGGTATTCAAGGGACTGGCCGCCAGAGGCAAAAGTAGTATGGGCTGGTTTTATGGTTTCAAGCTACACATCATCGTCAATGAATATGGACAAATAGTTTCGTTCTTTATCACTCCTGGCAATACCCCAGACAATAACATCGAGACTGTAACCAAGCTAGCTCGCAAGATGGCTGGCAAGCTGTTTGGAGATCGAGGCTACATTTCCAAAGATTTGTTCGCAGCTCTTTGGAAACAAGGAGTAAAACTAATCACCGGCATCAAGAAAAACATGAAAAACAAACTGTTGCCGCTGATGGACAAGGTTATGCTTCGTGGACGAGGCATCATTGAGACCATCAATGATCAACTCAAGAATATCCAACAGATTGAGCATACCAGACATCGTAGTCCAGTGAACTTCGGAACAAACTTGTTCGCTGGACTTATCGCTTACCAGCTACAACCCAAGAAACCCAGCCTACATTTTACTAAACCAGAACAGGCATTACTAACAATAACACCACTCTTGACGACTTAACTGGGGTGGTTATGTCGAACTGAGGTTAGAATAATAGTTACTAGTAATAACTATAGCCTTTCACAGTTATATACTTTTAAAGTTGTCCTAACTTGTCTAACAGCACTAGTCTTAACAAGTAATAGTAATGAATATCTTTTAACTTGGATGCTATAAAATACTATTTTTTAGTAGCTATTATATCTATTCCTAGATCATACTTTTCTGTTAATTTAATATTAGTATATCTTTAGTATTAAGCAGGTAAGCAATATATAATTCAAACTAATAATATTTTGATTGCCACCATTTACGATTGGGTCGTAATCTTAAAGGTTGTCCTAAAAAACTTTTAGCATTTGGTTTAACTAAAGGTGGTTTAGGTTTACCGGAAAGATTATAATATAAATCTCTTGCAACCAACGTACCTAATCCGATAGCTATAATTTTAACTAATTTTGACATATTATTTTATTACTTTCTGATCCGTCAACCATATTTTACAATATTTTATTTAACTAAAATCATAAAAATAACTTATTTGGTCGGGATGAGAGGATTTGAACCTCCGGCCTCACGGTCCCAAACCGTGCGCGCTAGCCAAACTGCGCCACATCCCGACAATATTTTAAATTATAGCTAAAATTTATTTAAAATACTATTAATTTAGCCAACTAAATTAATAGTATTTATGGAATTAACTTGGTAGGTAGAATTTAAATTAATGTTAACTGCATTAAATTGCCACTTTCCATTATTTTCTAAAATATTTTTAGTTTTTCGACCAGTCAACCAACGATTGATCACTACATCAGCCTGCACCCCAAGTGATGCGTTAAGAGCTCCACACATACCAACATCAGTAATATGAGCAGTACCACCTGGTAAAATTCTGGCATCATTTGTTGGAACATGCCAATGATCACCAATCACAGCTTGAACTCGACCGTCAAGATAATGACCAATCATAACTTTTTCGCTACTGTAATCGCCATGAAAATTAACTATAATGGCTTTTATTGATTGATTATTTTGAATTGAAGTTAATATTTCATCGGCAATTTTTAATGGATTATCTCTAACAATATTAGCGTCTTTACCAACAATTTGGCCAAGTAAACTAAAAAATAAAATATCACCTGAAGCTGTAGACAAAATTTTATAACGTTTTTGACAACCATAATTAGCTAAACCAACAATCATGTGATCATCGTTTTCTATTAATGATTTTATTTCTTGATATTGATAAATATGATTACCAGCTGTTAATCCGTCAATTCCAAGGAATTTTAACTTGTAATAATCCTTAACAGAAATACCCTTACCTAAAGTTACATTTTCTGCTTGAGCTAATACTACATCAATTTGATATTTTTTTTTAATATTAAGTAGATTGTCTTCAATTACTCTCACCCCAAACGAACCCATTATATCGCCAATATACAAAATATTCATTGATAATTATTTAGCAAATTCAATTGCTCGAGTTTCTCTAATAACATTAACTTTAATCGTGCCAGGATATTGCATAGTCGATTCAATTTTTACGGCAATATCTCGAGCTAACTTAATAGCCGATAAATCATCAATGGTTTCCGGTTTAACAAAAACTCTTATTTCTCGTCCAGCACTAATTGCATAAGTCTTTTCGATTCCTTTAAAACTACTTGCAACATTTTCTAAATCACGCATTCTTTCACCAAAATTCTCAGCAGATATATTTCTAGCACCAGGTCGAGAAGCACTAATTGCATCAACTACTCGAATAATTAAAGCTTCAACTGAAGTAGCCTCAACATCATCATGATGTTGTTCAGCAGCTAAAGCAACTGCTTCTGGTGCACCGTATTTTCTTAACATTTCACCGCTAATATGATGATGCTTTCCTTCCATTTTATGAGTTAATGCCTTACCTAAATCATGAACTAAAGCGGAATATTTAGTTATTTTAACATCAGCTCCTAATTCTTCAGCAATCATTCCAGCTATATGAGCCATTTCAACAGAATGCTTTAAAACGTTTTGACCATAACTTGTTCGATATTTTAATTCGCCAAGTAAACGAATAACTTCTTTAGGAATACCAATTACTCCAACTTCACGAGCTGCATCTTCACCGGCTCTAATAATTTCTTTATCCAAGTTAGCTTGAGCTTTAGCCACAACCTCTTCAATTCTTCCAGGATGAATCCTACCATCTTTAATCAACATCTCTAATGATTGTCGAGCCACTTCTCTTCTAATTGGATCAAAACTACTTAAAACTATATAACCTGGCGTATCATCAACTAAAATATCTACACCAGTTGCTTTCTGTAAAGCTTGAATATTACGACCTTCCTTACCAATAATTCGACCTTTCATCTCTTCATCTTCAAGTTTGATTGACGTAATTGTCCTTTCAGCTGTAACTTCACTAGACATTCTTTCCATGGCTGTCGTAATAATTAAAGCTGACTTTTCTTCCGCTAATTCTTTTGCTTCATTTTGTAATTTATTAACTAGATTAACTAAATCGTTTTTAATATCTTTTTCTGTCATTTCCATTAATTTTTGAGCTGCTTCTGTTTTAGATAATTTAGAAATTTTTTCAAGTTTTTCTTGTTGTTTTAATCGAATGTCTCTAATTTCATTTTTTAATTTTTCAATTTCATCTTCATTTTTTCTAACATTTTCTTGTCTTCGATCTAATTCTTCAAGTTTTTTATCTAAATTTTCTTGTCTATCAATTAGTCTTTTTTCTAGTTTTTGTAATTCTGCTCGT
>JAJZWG010000041.1 GCA_021846795.1 bacterium | reverse complement strand
CATCATATAAAGAAAGATCTCAACGACTTAATGAAGCCAGAGAAATTATACAAAAATTATTATCTGGTCAAAGTTTAAACTTTGATGGTAATTATTATCAGACTCAAGCCGCTAAATTATATAGTCCGCCACTCCATAATGTACCAATCTTTCTAGCTGCAGGCGGTCCTCAAAGCGCCACAACAGCAGGCAAGCACTACAATGGAATCATAATTAGTGTTAAAAACATTTCAGAAGCTCTCAATCTGATCAATGTTTCTTCTTCTATTAGCCACAATCAAAATTTTCAAGTCATCGCTAATCTTTGGTCTATTTACGCTCAAAATGATCAAGAAGCCTGGCAAGCCATTAAGCCTCTAAGAGGTTTACGAGCACCCAGTCGATCAGATCCTGTTAGTCCAATTCAACTTCAAAATGAAGCTGATCAAATGCCTCATAAAACAATACTTAATAGTTACAAACAATTAAGAAATATCAATGACTATCTTGAAGCTTATGGACCATTAATTACAGAATTAGGTGCTGACATAGTTGGCATTCAAACAACTTCAGTCGATCAAGTCGCAACAATTAAAATGCTAGGCACAAAATTATTACCAGAATTACGTAAACTTAAACAAAGGAGGCTTTTATGAAAGTTGGCTTACAAATTAACCGCTTCGATTATCCAGGAGGTAATAATAAAATCGGTCAAAATGTTCACGATGTGTCAATTGCAGCTGAGCAAGCTGGTTTTGATAGTATCTGGGTGATGGATCATTTTTTTCAGTTAGAACATATTGGTCAATACACAGATCCTATGCTTGAATCCTATACCACTCTTGGCTATATTGCTGGCATCACCAGTAAGGTTAAACTAGGCACAATGGTAACTGGTGTCATTTATCGAGAACCAGCCTTATTAATCAATGCGGTTACTACTCTAGATGTTGTCTCTGGTGGACGGGCTTATTTAGGTATTGGTGCTGGCTGGAACGAGCAAGAAGCAAAGGCACTTGGATTATTAAATCCTCTGCAATCTAGACGCTTTGAACGACTAGAAGACACCTTAAAATTAGCTTTACAAATGTGGTCTGGAGATAGTCAAGCTTTTAACGGTAATATTTATAACTTACCAGAACCTTATTTGTCACCACAACCTATTACTAAACCCCATCCACCGATTCTTATTGGTGGTGGCGGGGAAGAGAAAACCCTACGACTGGTGGCTAAATATGGCGATGCCTGTAATTTATTTGCCCACGATATCGACATCTTGAGTCATAAACTTGAAGTCCTAAAAAAACACTGTCAGGAAATTAACCGTCCCTATGAAGAAATTGAAAAAACATCCTTAATTGGTGTTAATATAGCTACTGCCTTAAAAGACTTTCAACAAACTATAGATCAAGCCAAAACCTTAAAATCATTAGGTATTGAACATATTATTTTTGCTAATAGTCATAATATTGAAGCTTCAGCTTATAGCCAATTTTCTAAAATAGTCCGAATCATTCACGATTTAAATGATTAAAAAACTAATAATTATCAATTTATTGTAAACTATTTAAAATATCAGCCGTTTGTCGAACATAACCTATTCGAGGAAATATTGTTTTCATCGACAAATTATGTTCGTCTTTTGATCTAGCACCACAAGCATCTTCAACAAATATTTGTTGATAACCATATTCATAAGCGAAACGAGCAGTACTTTCAACACCAATATTAGTCGATATACCACACAAAACAATTGTTTCAATTTTTCGCCGTCGCAATTGTAAATCAAGTTCAGTGCCATAAAATGCACCCCATTGTCTTTTATGAATGATAAAATCAGTTTTAACTGGCTCTAATTCTGTCACAAATTCCATCCAATCAGCTGGCATTTCAACTCGCATTTGATTTGGTTGATCGCAAGCTGGATGTAAACCATCTTTAAAATCAGCTGACATACCAACATGGACTAAAAAAACTGGTAGTTGATGACTTCTAAAAGCTTTAACTAACTTAACGGCATTAGTAACAATTGTGTTAACTGGGTAAGGTTCAGTTGGCATCGCTACAATACCTTTTTGTAAATCAATAACTACTATAGCAGTTGATTTTTTATTAATTTCCATATCCATTTATAACCCTCCTTGTATTGTCTTAACTATATTATAACAAAGTAAAATTAAACTATTAAACTATTATCAATAAAGACTATCCTTAAAAAATTTTATTTTAATCAAATTAATTAATTCGTAATTTTTGAGCATTACGTTTTACCTGTTTTCGAATGATAGTATAATACCTATCAGTTTGTCTTTGTAACCTAGCTGAAGCATCAGCGAATTTTAAATCATCGTTTGGTTCACTTGAATTATATAAATATTGGTGAGAATTTGTTTTTTGGTATTTTTGATATTTGTGCGTAATCGCTCTTTTGGAATGAGACATTGTATATCCTTTCGATATTTGATTTATTAAATAACAATAAATAACTTCCCAAAAAACTTCTTTTCTAAGATTGCTACCTATAACTAATTGTAAAAACTATTGCTTCTAATGTCTGTGCGCCTTATCACTGGTTAAATAACGTCGAAGCTCTATAATAAGGCTATGTTAGAAAGTTCATCAGCCGGTCTACCCATTAAAAGAATTAAAGACGAAAGTATCATCGCCTATTTTAATGATGGAATTTTATTACACTTTAATGATGGTGAAACGATTATTAATGGTATTGATGAACCTGAAGGTGTCTTTTTGATCAAAACAGGATTCGTTAAAGCATTTTCGATTTCACACGATGGACATGTTAATCTTTTGTTAATTCATCAAGTTGGTGATTTTATACCCCTACCATGGGCTCTAGATGGTGCACATACCACCGGACTTTACTATGAAGCCATCCAAGCTGTTGACGTTATTAAAGCTTCAAAAAATAAACTAAGGACAGCTTTAGGTAATAATTCTTGGCTGTCACAAGAAATATTGAAACAGGCCATCAACATTGTCACTGTTTATACTCAAAGAATCCAAACACTAGAGTTCAGATCAGCACGAGGCAGAATGATATCTGAATTATTAAATTTATCGGAAAGATTTGGTGAAAAAATTAATCAACATATATTAATTAATGCTCCTATCACACATCAAGATATTGCTGACTCAATCAATATGAACCGAGAAACCGCCAGTCGAACCCTAGAAAATCTTTTCGATGAAGGTTTAGTGAGCCAACTAAATCATATGTTTGTTATTTTAGATTTACCACGATTACAACAAGCTCTAATGTAACAAACGTAACATATTATCATAATTTGTGTGTCTTAACATACAGACTAGTGGTAAATTTACTGTTACACTAAATAGTAAAGAGGGAATTATTAACATGGACAACGAAGCACAAAATATTAAAGAAACAACTACAAGAACAGGTGACACTGTTCAAAAAACCACGCAAATTAGTAACCCGCAAGACACTAACAAACGTAGTAAAAATAATATACTTACCGATATAATCGCCTATTTAACTGGTTTATTAATTGTGATACTTGGCATTAGATTATTCTTAGCATTATTTGGAGCAAATCCAGCTAATATTTTTGCTAAATTTATCTATAACACCTCTCATCCTTTCGTAATTCCATTTTTTAGTTTATTTAATTACCATAGCTATAACTACGCCGTGGCTCATTTCGAAATTTATACTTTAGTAGCGATTATAGTTTATGCTCTTATAGCTTGGGGAATTATTAAACTAATCAAAATTAACCAAAAATAAACTAATCTATTTTAATAAAGCTGTCATCGGTTGAGCTTGACGATCATTATTGGTTAATGGAGGTAAATTCCATGCCGTTTCAATAGTTTTCAATATAGAATAATGATTATAGTAATTAGCCGATTGATAACCTTTTTTAACATCATTACCAACAAATAAAGTTAAAATATGATTAGTCGAGGCATAACCTTCATCCCAAGTAATAATTAAAAGAGCTTTTTTAGTTGTAAAAGCTTTAGATTTTAAAATTAATGGCACATTATTGGCTAACCATTTATCACCAGTCGAAATTGGACAATTATGCATATCGTTACAAAGATTAGGCGTAATAAAAGCATAATTAGGTGTTGTCTTTAAAGAAGCCAAATCAGTGCTTAATTGACTATAAGGCACAACATGTTGATTACAACGACTAGGATTATTAACAATATCATTATAATAAATAAACGGTACATGTTTAGTAGCATAAAGTGGTAAAGAATTTAAAATATAGCACGATGATGGCATGCTTTCAGCATAGGCTTTCCAAGTTCTACCTGACTTTTGAATTTCATCAGCAATATTAGGTACGTTAACTTCACAACCAGCTGACGGAGGATTACAGTCAGTTGTTACTCCATCAGTTGATCCACTAGTTAAAGCCAAATAATTGGGTAAACTAGGATGGGCTACAGCATGAAAATTACTAGCCGAAGCATAGTTTTTAATTAAATAGTTAATATACGGTGCATTACTATTACCAACCAAGTTATAATATGGTTGATTTTCATCAACTATAATAAAAATATAACTTAAAGTGCTAGCAACTGGCGGTTTCTGAATAGTAGTAGCTGGTTTAATTTGTTGATTTGTTTTAGCAGGAATAGTTTTTTCAGATAATTTCAACATAAAAAAATATACCGCCACAACTAATACTAGAATAATTAAACCAAAATAAACTACTTTTTTAATTACCATAATTTAATTATACCGCGTTCTAAAATCTTAACAAAAATCAATTAAAAATTTCTCCTAAACTTATAATTAATCCTTATAAATTTTATGATATTGTCGATAAATTAATTTATGGAGTGGTATGTAACGTGGAATATCTCTTAAACCTGGTATAAATGGTACAAACATCAATAAAGCTGTAGCTAAAGTAGTTAAATATACTGCGATTAAATCAACATTGACTGAACTAGCAAAAGCAGGCACCTGATACCATAAAGTATATAACCACAACCATGGTTGTCCAGGATAACTACCTGATTCATTCATCACACCCCATTGAGTACCATACAAATGATCTTTTTTAGCTAAATTACTAAAATAATTACCGTCTTCAATGAACAACAATGGTTTAGTGTAGTTAGTACCATAAAAGGGATGTTGAGCTAATAAAGCTGCATCAATTGCACCCGATCGAGCTAATCGATACTCATTATTAATTAAAATCGGCACTGGGCCATCATTAATTTTCGGAACAACAACTTGACCATTATTAATCTTGACTTGAGTGACAACCTTAGCATAATTAGTTGACCAAATTTGTTGTAATTGTTTAGGGGCTTGATTATATTGTTTTAAAGCTACAGCTAACTGGACATTATCTGCCGAAAACTTTTCAAGTGGTTTTAAGACAAAAACTTGTGCCGTATTAATAGGCTGTTGAACGCCGACTAATAATTGCCACGATACACCTAATTTTTGAACTTCCTGATGACCATGATTATAGGGTGGACCATATGTTGCCGTGTCTGAAGTACCGTTCAATTCAGAAGCCGTCGTAGCAATAAAATCTTTCGGCGCCAAGCTAGCCCATTCTTGAACTGTGACTGGCGGTTTGTCTGGTGAAGATAATAAAAAGGCT
>JAJZWG010000040.1 GCA_021846795.1 bacterium | reverse complement strand
GGTAGTAATTCTTTAGTTAACTCAATTGCTCAAAATTTAAATATTGAAATTCCTCAAGCTGAACAATATTTATTTAAATTTGGAGCAGATCAAAATAAGTTAGATGGTCAGATTTTTCAATCAATTACTGCCACATTAGATAATCTTTTTATTGAAGTTGAAAAATCAATCAATTTTTTTTATAGCCGTTATGATGGAATTAAATTTTCTAAGATTATTGTAGCTGGTTTTGCGTGTGTTATTCCTCAGTTACCAATTTTAATTGCCAATCGATTTAATTTGAATGTTGAGTTGGGTAATTCTTGGGGTAATGTTGATTTTGATTTAAATATTAGAACAGAACTGATGTCTTATTCTTATATTTTTTCAGTGGCTAGTGGTTTAGCACAGAGGCAATCATGATTGAATTTAACTTAATACCAAGCGTTAAAAAAGAATTTTTAAGAGTTCAATTTTTAAAGAAGATAGTTGTTTTTGTTTCTCTAATAGTTTCTTCGGTTATTTTAATTGTTTTTATTGGCTTATTTATTTTAGTCAGTGTGATTCAAAAAAATCAACTTAATAATATTAATCAAACTGTTCAAACCGATAGTTCTCGTTTAACGGGTAATACTAGTTTAAATAGAATTTTAACTATTCAAAATCAATTATCAAGTTTACCTAATATTGAAGCTAAATTACCTAGCGTTAACAGATTATTTGGTTATTTAAATCAATTAACACCAACTAAAGCTTATATTTCTCAAATTAATCTTAATTTTGCTAGTGATTCATTTAGCATTCAGGGTTCTTCTAATAGCTTTAGTACGGTTAATCAATTCGTAGATACTTTAAAATACACTAATTTTTATTTTAATAATAATAAAAAACAAACAAAATTGGCTTTTTCTAATGTATTATTGAGTAGTTTTTCTTATAATAGTGCTTCCAGTAATCCCAATCAAAATGCAACCTATACTATTACTTTTAATTTCAATAGTGATATTTTTAATAATCAAGATAGTATTCATTTAAATGTACCAAATTTGATTACTACTCGTTCAATTTTAGACCAACCAACTGTAATTTTTAAGAATAATCCTAATAATATTAAAGTTAATAATAAATAAGAGAATAAAATGGCCTCCGAATCTGTTAAAAAAAACCAAATTGAAAAATTCACTAAAACAATTGTGATTTTTGCAAGTGTTTCTTTGTTTCTTTTAATTTTCGGGATTAGTTCAATTAATAGTTTAATTGCAAGATATAATTATCAACAAAAAACAATTGATTTACAAAAACAAGCTTTAAACAATTTAATTGAAGATAATGCCAGTGTTAATAGTTTAACTAAATCTTATAAAAAATTTATTAGCCCTAAGATTAATATTATTAACGGTCAAAGTAATCAACCGAATAGTCATAATGGTGGCAATAATGCTAAAATTATTTTAGATGCTTTACCAAGTTCATATGATTTCACCCAATTCATAACAACACTTCAAAATTTATTAACTAGTCAGGGTGTTGTGGTAAATAGTATTTCGGGTACTGACGCTTCTCCTTCATCAAATTATAGTGTTGGTTCCGGTGTTAATGTTATACCTTTTCAATTTAGCGTTAGTGCACCCTATCCAATTATCCAAAAATTAATCACTACTTTAAAAGAGTCGACTACACCAATTGATATAATTAATGTCAATATTACTGGTAGTCAAAATAACTTAACATTAAATGTAACCGGTCAAACTTATTATCAACCAGCTGTTCAATTTAAAATTCATAATATAACGGTGGGGTAAGCATGAAACAAAGTGATTATTTAATAATATTGGTAGTTGTTGTTATTTCAATTGTTTTGGCTATTATTTTACCCAAAGACCTCTTTTCAAGAGGAAGTTTAAATCAAGTCGAACAAGTCCCGGTTATTAGAAGTTATTTTCCTAAACCTCAGTCAAAATATTTCAATAAATCTTCAATTGATCTATCGCCATATATTAAAATTTCCAATAACAACAATAAACAACCCTTTATTACTACAACTATCAATTAATTAGTATGAGTCTTTTATCTACTTTTTCTCAGGCAGAGTTAGAAAAATATCTAGTTGAAGATAAAGTTTTAACTTCTGATCAATTAAATGAAATTATCGATAAAGCTAAAAAAAATAATATTTCTTTTGTTAGTGTTTTAATTAATGATAAATATATTAATAATGAACAGTTAACTAGATATATTGCTAAAATTGAAAAACTACCATATGTGAATTTGACTAATGTGATTGTTAGTCAAAAAGTTTTAGATATTATACCTCAAGATTTAGCTGAACATTTTATGGCTGTACCAATCGGCACTTTAAATGGTAAATTGGCCGTGGCTATGTTAGAGGCTGATAATATTCAGGCGATTGATTTTTTAACTAATAAAATTAATCAATCGATTCAAGTATATTTAGCCAGTGAAGAAGGTATTAGAAACGTTTTAAAACAATATAAAGTTAATATTAATCAACAAGATTTATCTCAACTCGATCAACAAAATAATCAAAGTTCAAATAATTTAGTAGTAGATAAAAATTTAAAAACTATTGTTCAGGATTCTCCAGTTAGTAAAATTTTATCTTCAATTTTAGAATATGCGGCCAATAATCGTGCTAGTGATATTCATGTTGAACCAACTGAAGACAGTTTAAGGGTAAGAGTTAGAATTGACGGTATTTTGCGAGAATTAATGAAATTGCCTAAAAACACTGAAGCTTCTTTAATTTCAAGAATAAAAATTTTATCTAATTTAAAAATTGATGAGCATCGAGTACCTCAAGACGGTGATTTTTCTATACAAGTTGGTGATAAAAAAATTGATTTAAGAATTGCTATTTCACCTATTATTTGGGGTGAACAAGTTGTAATTAGGTTGCTTGATAAAACTGGTACTTCATTATTGTTGGAGGACATGGGTTATTATGGTCGAACTTTAAGGGTAGTTAGAAAAAATATTAAATCTAGTTCAGGTATGATTTTAACTTCAGGTCCAACTGGTTCCGGTAAATCAACATCTTTATATGCTTTATTGTCTGAAGTTAAAAATGACAGTGTTAATATCGTAACCATGGAAGATCCAGTCGAATATAAAATGACAGGCATTAATCAGATTCAGGTTAATAGCGAGGTTGGTTTAAATTTTGCAGCTGGATTACGATCAATTTTAAGACAAGATCCAGACATTATCATGGTTGGTGAAATTAGAGATCACGAAACAGCTGAATTAGCAGTTCAAGCTGCCTTAACTGGACACTTAGTTTTTTCAACACTTCATACTAATTCAGCGGCTGGTATTTTACCTAGATTACTTGATATGGGCGTAGAACCTTTTTTGATTGCCAGTACTATTAAAGTGGTTATCGGCCAGCGTTTAATTCGAAAAATTGGTGAAAAAAATGAAGAATATCAATCCAATAAAATTGAATTAACAGCTATTAATGATGCTATTGGTGATATTTTACCTAAAACATCTGAAGAAGTTGAAAAAATTTCTAAAGATTTAGGTTATGATAATTTGCCAATTTTTAACCAAAAAGCTTATACTTTAAAAAGAGGTTTAAATGTTCCTGGTAGTCCAGGCGGTTTTAAGGGGAGGTTAGGTATTTACGAAGCTTTTGAAGTAACTAGTTCAATTCAAGATTTAATTTTAAAAAAAGCTTCTAGTAGTGAAATTCAAAATCAAGCTCAAAAAGAAGGTATGATAACTATGAGACAAGACGGTTATTTAAAAGCTTTAAAAGGATTATCAACAATTCAAGAAATAGATAGAGTAGCTTCATCGGGAGGGCAATAAAATGAAGGATGGTTTAAGAATCGAATTATTATTAGAAGAAGTTGTTAAGAAAAAAGCCTCTGATTTGCATATTCAAGTTGGTCTAAAGCCAATGTTAAGAATTGATGGTAGTTTAGCGCCAGCTTCAATTGGTAATGTTTTAGATGAAGAAGGTGTTGAAGCATTAATTTTTTCCATTCTTGACGATGATCAAAAACAAATTCTTTTAAAAGATAAAGAATTTGATTTTAGTTTTGCTTTTGGTGATTTGGGTCGTTTTAGAGTTAATGCTTTTCATGAAAGAGGTAATTTAGCTGCTGCGTTAAGGTATATTAATAATGATATACCATCAGTTGAACAATTAGGCCTACCGTCGGTGGTTAATAAATTTGCTGAATATCCTCATGGTTTGGTTTTAATTACTGGTCCAACTGGTTCTGGTAAATCAACATCTATCGCTGCTTTAATTAAAAAAATTAATCTTGAACAATCTAAGCATATTATTACTATTGAAGACCCTATTGAATATACCCATATTTCTAATAAATCTATTGTAGTGCAACGAGAAGTTCATTATGATACTTATTCGTTTAGTGCAGCTCTGCGATCAGCCTTAAGAGAAGACCCTGATGTTGTTTTATTAGGTGAAATGCGTGATCTTGAAACAATTGCAAGTGCGATTACTATTGCTGAAACAGGTCATTTGGTTTTTGCTACGTTGCACACCAATTCAGCTAGTCAATCAATCGATAGAATGATTGACGTTTTTCCACCACATCAACAATCTCAAATAAGAGCTCAACTATCTAATATTTTAATGGCAATTTGTTCTCAAAGATTAATACCAGTCACTGGTGGTGGCAGAATTGCGGCAGCTGAAATTTTAGTCGCTACACCGGCTGTTAGAAATATTATTCGAGAAGGTAAGTCACATCAGTTAGAAGCTGTTATTCAAACTGGTGCTGAATTTGGTATGCAATCAATGGATAAAACTTTAGTTGGTTTAATCAAAAACGGTACTATTAGTTTTGAAGCTGCTAAAGAATTTGCCGTTGACTTTGAAGAATTAGAAAGGCTAATGAGAGAGTAAATGTTTATATATAATTACACGGCTAGAAATAGCAGTTCAGGTGAACTAATCAAATCTACTGTAGAAGCTGAAAGTGAACTTTCAGCTGTTAAATTAATTCAATCTCAAGGTTTATCACCTTTAATAGTGACTCGATCAAAATCTACTAAAAGTGGTATTTTCAAATTTTTAAATCGAGTTCGAGCAAAAGATAGAGTTTTATTTGCTAGACAGCTTAGTACTTTAATTAATGCTGGTTTGCCACTAATACAAGCAATTAGAACAGTTGAAGAACAAACTACTTCCAATCAACTAAAAATTATTTTAGCTGATGTTATTACTACTATTGAAGCGGGTCAGTCCTTTTCTACAGCTTTAGCTAAATACCCAGATACTTTTAATCCAGTTTTTCAAAATTTAGTAGCAGCTGGCGAAACTTCGGGTACTTTAGATAAGTCTTTAGAAAGAATTGCCATTCAACAAGAAAAAGAAGCTGATGTTATTTCTAAATTAAGAGGTGCGATGACATACCCGGTGATTGTTTTGCTGGTTATGTTGGCGATAGTTATTTTTATGTTAGTTAAAGTTTTGCCTCAAGTTCAAATACTTTATGTTAGTTTTCCTGGTGCTTCTTTGCCAATAGAAACTAGAATATTATTAGATTTATCTAATTTTGTAACATCAGATTGGTGGGTAGTTAGTCTAGTAGTAGTGATTGTAGTGGTATTTATTAATTTTTGGCGAAAAACTACTACCGGTCGATCTTTTTTTGATAAATTAAAATTAACTTTACCAATATTAAAAAATTTATTTCAAAAATTATATATGGCTAGATTTACTCGAACTGCCTCTACTTTAGTAGCCGCCGGAGTGCCTTTATTACAGG
>JAJZWG010000039.1 GCA_021846795.1 bacterium | reverse complement strand
TCTTCATCATATTGATCTTTAATATATAATTTAATCTCATTCATTAAAGAAGGTTGTTTTAAATCTCTTTTTTTTAAAATTTCTTTAATTGAGTCCATAAAATCTTATAGTTAGATTATAATATTAATATGCCGGAATTACCAGAGGTAGAGACAATTAAATTGGGATTAAATGAATTAATTATTGGATTATCTATTCAAGATATTATAATTAAAAATCACAAATCATTTTTAATTGATGAAAATATCAAAGAATTATTTTTAATTAATCATAAAATATTGAATATTAGTCGTCGAGCTAAGTTATTAATGATTAATTTGGATAGTGATTATTCCTTAGTATTTCATTTAAAAATGACAGGTCAATTAGTCTATGTTGATCATCATCATAGATTTGGCGCTGGACATCCCAACAACTCTTTAATTAATAAGTTGCCAGATAAATCAACTAGAGTTGTTTTTATTTTTAATAATAATGCTCAGCTTTTTTTCAATGATCAAAGAAAATTTGGATGGATTAAAGCAATACCGACTTCACTGTTAACCGACCGTGATTTTTTTAAATACCACGGTCCTGAACCTTTAGATTCAATGTTTTCAAGTGAGGTTCTTTATAAAAGATTATTGTCTCATCCAAAAACTAAAATAAAAGCAGCTTTATTGAACCAACAGATATTATCTGGTTTGGGTAATATTTATGTAGATGAAAGCCTTTGGATGTCAAAAATTAATCCACTTACTACTGTTAACCAATTAACTAAAAAAAATATTATTACATTGTATAAATCAATTCAAAATATTTTAAATAAAAGTATTTATTTGGGTGGGTCAACGGATAGAAATTATGTTGATGCACAAGGCAATAAAGGTAATTATTTAAAATTTGCTAATGTTTTTAGAAAAGAAAATCAACCTTGTCCAAGATGTTCAACTTTAATTGTTAAACAAAAAATTGTTGGTCGAGGTACGCATTTTTGCCCTAATTGTCAAAAAATAAAGGTAGAAAAATAATACAATGTATATTTTAGATGGACCTAATGATTTTGAAAAAGATATTTATCTTAAAAATGTTTTAGAAAAACAAAAATTGATTGGAAATATATATAGTAAAAAATATAACTTAAATGAGTTAGAAAATTTAAATAATTTAAAGTATGAGATATTGAATAAATCTTTTTTTTCAGCCGAAGTTATATTTATTTTAATAATTGATAATTTTAACGAAGTTATTAATGATTTTTTTAACGATTTGATTAAAATTGATGACCTACCGAATGAAGTAATTATAAAAATTAATAATACAACAAAGTTAAAGACTAAAAATGTGTTAGTTAGTCAAAAAAATTATATTAATTTTAAAACTTTAAATAATTATCAGTTAATGATTTGGGCGAACAAATATTTAAAAGATCAAAAACTTAAAATAGATCGAGATGCAATCAAATTGTTGGTAAATTTTGTCATTGAAAATCAGTATGATTTATATCATGAGGTTAATAAATTAAAAAACTTTAACCAAGAAATTAACATAGAGATTATTAAAAAACTAAGTTTTATAAAAGAAAATTTTTCAGTTTTTGATTTAATAGATAATGTTTTTAATAATAAATTAAAAAACTCTATTAGAATTTTTAAGTCTATCGTTGAACAAAAAATTTCATTAGCTGAATTAATTGCTGTTTTTGGTTGGTATTTAACAGTTTTACAACTCATTAAAAATTCTGATAGTTTATCGGTTGTAGCTGATCAAACTAAAATTAATTTAAATACGTTAAATCGCAACAAAACAGTTGCAGATAATTTCAGCAAAACTGCTTTACGAAATATAATTAATGATTTAATTGAAATTGATAAATTATCTAAACAGATTAAAATTGACGGCATGCAAGCCTTAGAGGTTTTATTTTTAAGAATTAGTTTTTTTTACTAGTCTTAGTTTTAGTGGTTGTTTTTTTATTAACTGGATTATTTTTTGCTTGTTTAGCTAAACGACTTTTCAATCGATTTGCTTTATTTTTATGAATAACATGTTTTTTGCTGGCTTTATCAATATTGCTTTGAGCTATTGACTGATCTTTTGATAGTGTTTTCGATTGAGCAACCAATGATTCTTTAAAAACTTTCAATGAATTTTTCATTGATCTTTTGGTTTTAGAATTTCTAATAGCGGCTTTTTTAGCTTGTCTAACTCTTTTTTTAGCTGATTTAATAATTGGCATAGTTTTCCTTAATTGATACTTAAATTAATATATACTTAAATTAACATTCTGTAAATAAAATTTTTTAAATCTTTTAATCGACAAAATCTTTTTTTTGTGCTAGAATTTATTTAAATAATAAAAATAAAAATGAACGATAAAAACAAAGAATTAATTGAAAAAATTAAAGCCGCGAATAATATTTTAATTTCGGTTGATCATGATCCTTCGATAGATGAGTTGGCCGGTTGTATTGGATTAACTTTATTTGCCAATAAACTTAATAAACACGCTAGTGGAGTTTTTAGCGGTCAAGTACCATCAATTATTGATTTTCTAAAACCTGATGCAACTTTAGAAAAAAACACTGACAGTTTAAGAGATTTCATTATTTCATTAGATAAAAATAAAGCTGATAAATTGAAGTATAAACCCGATGGCGATAAAGTTAAAATATTTATTACACCCTATAAAACATCAATTAATCAAGATGATTTAGAATTTAGTCAAGGTGATTTTAATATAGATTTGGTAATAGTTTTAGGTGCAGTTAATAAAAAAGATTTAGATCAAGCTATTGTTGTCAATGAACGAATTTTACATGATGCAACTGTCGCTACGATAAATATTAGTCAAAAAAGTGAAATTGGTTTATTGAATGTTTTAGAACCAAACAGCAGTAGTCTTTGTGAAGTAATTGCTTCATTTTGTATTGAAATAGATAAATCATTATTGGATGAACAAATTGCAACAGCATTTTTAACTGGTATTGTAGCTGAAACAAATCGTTTTTCTAACTCTAAAACAACTGCCAATACATTATCAATTAGTGCAACTTTACTATCTTCTGGTGCAAATCAACAATTAGTAGCCGATCAATTAAATAATTTTGCTAATTTAAATTTGAATCAAACTCAAGATTTGAATCAAACTCAATCATTTGATGAAAATACTTTAAAAGCTAAAAATGCCGATGGTAATTTAACAATTAAACATGACGATGAACAAAATTCTAAAACCGAATCTAATAATCAAAATAATTTAAAATCAAATTCA
The DNA here is from genome assembly GCA_021846795.1 of bacterium. Lineage (GTDB taxonomy): Bacteria > Patescibacteriota > Saccharimonadia > Saccharimonadales > UBA4665 > JAJZWG01. The sequence continues at coordinate 2,860 of JAJZWG010000039.1, read as the reverse complement.
ACTAATTCGTTTTTAGAAGCTGATAATTTAGGAAAAACTGGCAATGTTGTGGGTGAAGTAGAACCTCAAGATAGTAATAATAATCAACCAGTTGATTCCGAAGTTGATCAACCAAGCCCGATTTCTGCTAATTTAAAACCAGAGACGTTAGATCCTTCAATTGATCCATTGAGCGGTACAACTCCACCAACTCAAGATTTAACTGGTTTTTCTTTACCCCAACCAGTCGATAATTTATCAGATAATTTAAAATTAGACAATGATTCATCAACTTTAAATCAAAATATATCAAATGATTCATCTGATAATATTGTTAACACAGCTGATTTAAATAATTCAGAAAAACAGATGGTTAATGATGAATCAGCTATTGCAAGTGTTGATGAAGCTCGACAAGCTGTTCAGTCAGCTTTACAAAATTCAGATCCACCACTAAAACCAATAGTATCATTAAATGCTTTACCTTTTGCGGAAGTTAATCATACGGAACGTTTAGTACCGGAAGATGAGAATGATGTTGGTAGTGAGATTTCAATTAATGAAAATGGTGAAATTAAGACACAACACAATCAATCTGTTCAAACTGATGATATCAACAAGCCACATGAATTAAAGATTGAACCGTTGCATGCTATTGATAATAGTCCAAATTTTAAAACACCAGATTCAAATCAATCAAATTCACCACCACCAGTACCCCCACCAATACCGATGAATTTTGGATAATAAATTGTGATTCCTAAAGGAATTTTACTAATTGATAAACCGGTTGATTGGACATCTTTTGATGTTGTTAATTATCTTAAATCTTATTTATCAATTAATTATCGGCTTGATAGAAAAACGATTAAAATCGGACATTCTGGCACTTTAGACCCTTTTGCAACAGGTTTACTAATTATTTTAATTGGTCGAGAAAATACAAAATTAGCTAATTATTTTTTAGGTTTAGATAAAACTTACTTGGTTAAAGCTAAACTCGGTTTTGTTTCTAGTAGTTTTGATCGAACTGGTCAAATTAGCTTTTTTTCGGATGATCAACCAAACAAAAAGATTATAATAAAAAATTTAAAAAATTTTTTAGGCGTCCAACAACAAACCCCACCAAGTTTCTCGGCGGTTAAAATTAATGGGCGACGAGCTTATGAATTAGCAAGACAAGGTCAAGAGTTTGAAATTAAAAAAAGAATGGTTAATGTTAAAAAAATTAACTTATTAAATTTTAATTATCCATATATAAATTTCACGGTTAAAGTATCTAGTGGAACTTATATTCGTTCTTTAGTGAATGATTTGGGTGTAGCTTTAAAAACCGGAGCTTTAACAGAAGAATTACGCCGGTTAAAAATTGATAATTTTGATGTTAAAAATGCTCTTAAAATTAATGAAATAAAAAAAATGAATTTAAAAGATTTTGAGACCAAAATTTTTAGTAGTATTGAGAAATTAAATTGATATAATGTCATTATATATTCGATTTTGCGCGAGTGGTGAAATGGTAGACACGCATGCCTTAGGAGCATGTACCGCAAGGTATGGAGGTTCAAGTCCTCTCTCGCGCACCATTTTTAGAATGGTAAGCTTTATTAAAAAGAAAATATAGTGAGAATGACTAATTTTATAGATCAAAAATATTGACCTAATGCTTTAATTATGTATAATACAGTATATACATGAAGGTTAACTTACAAGCAATTCAATTTGAATGGGACTCTGGAAACAGAGACAAGAATATGTTGAGTCATGCTGTAGAATACTGGGAATGTGAAGAAGTATTTATTGATACTAAAAAGGTTATTTTAAAGAATAAGTTACATTCTGGACAAGAGAATCGATTTATCTTGCTAGGTAAAACGAGGCGAGAGAGATTGCTTTACCTAGTATTTATCATAAGAAACGATAAAATAAGAGTAATATCTGCTAGAGATATTACTAAAAGAAGGGAGATTGATCTATATGAAAAAGCAGCTTAAGATACCAAAGTTTAATAATGAAGATGAAGAGCGTGAATTTTGGAATAAAGTAGAGCTAGGTGATTATTTTGATTCTAATGACTTTGAACAAGTCAGTTTTCCTAATCTCAAGCCAACTGCTCGCCCAATATCCATAAGAATACCAGATTCTATACTAAACCGTGTTAAGGAGCAGGCCAACGAGACCAATGTTCCGTATCAGTCTCTTATTAAGGAGTATATACTCACAGGTGTTAATAGTCGTTAAGTGATTTTTTGAGATTTTTATTAATCTTGGGTAAAAAGTATTACTGTCAAACAAATCTGAGCTATCCGGCATTACTATTTTTTGACAGTAGTTAAATATTTAAGTATGATAATTTACCTCGTCTTCAAGATAAATAATTTCATTGTCTTTGAGTATTAAACCTAAGTTACTTAATTTAACTTGTAATGATCTTAAATTAGTCTTAAAACGGTTCCACTTTCTATTCAATTCGCGCACAATTTAATGTTTAATCTTTATTACAAAAGAACGTTATGTTAAATAGTAATAATTAAGAATATAATTTAGCAATTAGAGGTACAAATATATTTAAGGCTTATGAATTTAAACAGTAAATAGTCGCAACAAAGTTTAACAGATATCGGTAGAATTTTATAGAGATAATTACAAAAATAAGCTTATATGGTCACTAATTTAAATATAATAATTTTTATGTTAAGATAATAGAATTAACAATTTAAATATCAAGAGTGCAGATAGAGAACTAGCTCGATGACCTGCCAGCAACCTTCTATTTTATTAAAATAGTTGTAACGGTGCTAAATCTAGCCCACATTATTTTGGGAAATATATTAAAAAACTCTTTTTGAATATTTTCTAATACATAATGTAATAGAAAGGA
>JAJZWG010000038.1 GCA_021846795.1 bacterium | reverse complement strand
TGACCATTAATAGTCATAGCACTTTCAACATTATTAATCCAAGTTGGTTGGTTTTTAGGTTTAAAAGATAAAATTAAGTTATGATTGAGATTTTTAGAAGGTTGAACTGCGTAACTTAAATTAATTGACATATTAATAGCAAAATAAATGACAACAATTAAAACAAGAAAAATCTTTAAAAAAAGATGTTTTTTATTATGAGGTTTTCGATTGGTTATCTCACTAGCCATAAATTAATTATATGATTAATTATAAAATTTAACTAGTTTACATTGTCGTTAAATCAACTTAAATTTTACTTAAGAAAATTAAGCTGAAAATTGATTAAATAAAATTGTGCTATAATTGAGCTAAAATTAATATAGAATTTAGAGGGAATATAATGACTTTGTTATTTGTAATTATAATTGTTGTTTTGGTTGTTTTGGCTGTTATAGCCATAAGTATTTATAATGGTTTAGTCAAGTTAAATCAGGAATCAGATGAAGCTTGGAGTGATATTACGGTTCAATTAAAGCGTCGAGCTGATTTAATCCCTAACCTAGTGAATACTGTTAAAGGTTATGCCTCTCATGAAAAAACTGTTTTTGAAGATGTTACTAATGCTCGAGCTCGGACAATTCAAGCTCAAAGTCCAGCTGAAACTGGCCAAGCCGAAAATCAATTTCAACAAACTATGAAAAGTTTATTTGCTGTAGCTGAAAATTACCCAGATTTAAAAGCAAGTCAAAATTTTATTGAACTACAAACCGAATTAACCGATACTGAAGATAAAATTCAAGCCTCAAGAAGATTTTACAATAATATAGTCATGGCTTTTAATACTAGACGAAAAACTTTTCCAGCTCGAATATTCGCCACTAGACTTGGTTTTGTTAAAGATAAAGAATATTTCGAATTAGATGATGCTGCCATGACTAGTGCTCAAGAACCAGTTAAGGTTGATTTTAATAACGTTAATCCTAATTAGTGGAGATATAAAATGTATTCTCAAATTGCAGCCAATAAAAGAAGAACGTTATATATTTTAATTGGTTTCTTTTTGTTTGTAGCTATTATTGTTTTTATTCTAGTAAAATTTTTTAACGGTGGAACCGGTATTTTTATAGGTGCTATGATTGGTTCTTTAGTTTACGCTACTATTATGTTTTTTGTTGGTTCGCGTATGTCTTTAGCTCTTAATAAAGCTCATGCCGTATCCAGAGAACAAAATCCACGATTGTATCGGATTGTAGAAAATCTATCAATTGAAGATGGTTTACCAACCCCCAAGGTTTACGTTATGAATGATCCGGCACCCAATGCTTTTGCTACTGGTCGTAATCCTAGTAAAGCGTCGGTTTGTGTCACTAGTGGATTGTTAGACATTATGAATGATCAAGAACTCGAAGCGGTTTTATCTCATGAAATTAGTCATATTAAAAATTATGACATGAGGGTTAATATGATTGCTTTTGCTTTAACTTCAATTATTTCTTTACTAGCTGATTTTATGATTAATTTAGCATTTTTTGGTGGTATGGGTGGTTATGGTGGTCGTCGAGGAGGAGGTAATATGGAGGGAGAAAACCAAACAACTTTTATATTTTTAGGTATTATAGCTGCTATTTTAGCACCAATTATTGCTAGTTTAATTCAGCTAGCTATTTCTAGACGAAGAGAATATTTAGCTGATGCTTCAGGTGCTTTAATGACTAAATATCCAGAAGGTTTAATCAGTGCTTTACAGAAAATTGATCGAACTGGCAGTGGATTAAATAATGTGAATACTGCCACGGCTCATTTTTTTTTCGCTAATCCATTGAAAGGTCATAAAATTACTGGCTTGTTTTCAACTCATCCGCCAATTAAAGATCGGATTAAAAAATTAAAAGAAATGGAAATGACTGTTTAATTTATGGCTAAAAAAAAACTTAATGCCAATCGACAAAATTTGACATTACAATCCAAAAATAAAGCTGAGCATATTAATCAACAATTTCGTCACCAATCAGTTCGAAAATTGATTGCAATGATTTTTCAAACTTTTAAAATTTTTTTAAATCATAAAAAATTTTGGGGATTTTTAATGGCTTGGTATTTATTTTTTAATCTTTTATTTGTTCGGGGTTTAGCTAGTGGTATTAATGTTGGTAACGCTAATCAGGAATTTAAAAAAGTTTTCACCGGACAATCTAATCAAACTTTAAAAACTACTTTTTCTTCTCTAAATTTATTATTAAATCAGTCGTCATCTGGATCATCACAAGTTTTTAATTTTTTTTTAACGGTTTTTTTAATTTCTATTATTTTATGGTCGTTAAAAAATTTTGCTGAGCAAAATAAGATTTCTGTTCGACAAGCCATCTATCAAGGAATTGATAGATTGGTTCCGTTGTTGATTATTATTATTTTTATTTTTCTAGATTTTATACCAGCCATTATCACGGTTTATATTTATTCTCAAGTTAGTCATTTTCACATTGATCAAACCATTATTGAAAAGATTCTTTGGTTTATTATTTTTATAGCTGGAATTTTACTAACATTTTATTTGTTAGTTGCACATTTAATTAGTTTGGTGGTAACAGTTAATCAACCAGCTTTGATGCCAAGACAAGCCATTAAACAAGCTAAAAAAATAGTTAAAAATAGGCGTTTTATTGTAATGCTTGATTTATTAATTTTTTTAATTTTAATTTTTATAATTGCTTTAATTACTATGTTGATTGTAATTATTGGTTTTAGTATTATTGCACCTTGGATTTATTATCTGTTAACTATTTTAATTTTACCAATTATAATTGTTTTTATTGACGTGCTTTATAGGAATTTAATTAATGAATCACTTGCAAGCTAAACAACGGATTGAGTTATTAAAAAAGCAAATTAATGATTATAGATATCATTATCATGTTTTAGATCAATCTATTATGTCGGAAGCGGCGGCTGATAGTTTAAAACATGAATTAAGTCAATTAGAACAACAATATCCCGACCTTATATCTCCTGATAGTCCCACTCAAAGAGTAGCCGGACAACCATTAAAAGAATTTGTTAAAGTTGAACATCAAAGTCGTATGTTGAGTATTAATGATGTTTTTAATTTTGAAGAAATTCAAGTTTGGTTTGATCGATTAAAAAAAAATCAACCATTATTAACAGAAGAATTTTTTGTTGATTTAAAAATGGACGGACTGGCTTGTAGTTTAATTTATGAAGACGGTTACTTAAATCAGGCAGTCACTAGGGGTGATGGTTTTGTTGGCGAAGATGTTACAAGTAATGTTAAAACGGTGCAGTCGATTCCTTTAAAAATAAATTTAAAACCTTATAAAACTGGTAGAACTGAAATTAGAGGTGAAATTTATTTAAATCAAGTTGATTTTGAACAAATCAATTTACAACAAGAAAAACTGGGTTTAAATTTATATGCTAATCCTCGTAATTTAGCGGCTGGTAGTATTCGTCAATTAGATCCTAAAATTGCCGCTAATCGACATTTAAGATTTCGAGCTTATGATCTGATTAAAAACGATTATCAATCTTTTCGAACTTTTGATCAAATTTATAACATTTTATATGAATTAGGTTTTGCGGTTAATCAAGAACGTCAAGTTGTGGTTGGTTTTAAAAAGTTAAAAAAAGTTTTAAATTCACTGGAGAAAATAAGAGATCGATTAGCTTTTAATATTGATGGTTTAGTTATTAAAATCAATGATCATCAAATATTTGAACAGTTGGGTGTGGTTGGTAAAGCTCCTAGAGGTGTGGTGGCTTACAAGTTTTCGGCTGAAGAAAGTACAGCAATTATTAAGGATATTATTTTAAGTATCGGTCGTACGGGTAGTGCTAATCCAATAGCCGTTTTTGAACCAACTCCTTTAGCTGGATCAATCATTCAACATGCGACTTTACATAATATCGATGAAATTATTAAAAAAGATATAAGAATTGGTGATACAGTTATAATTTATAAAGCTGGTGATATTATTCCTCAAGTTCAAAGAGTTCTTAAAGATTTAAGACCTAATAATTCACAGCCTTTCAATATCGAAAATGCTCTTCATCAACAATACCCAGACCTACATTTTATTAGAAAAGACGATGAAGCGGTTTATCGATTAGTTAATTTAGACAATAAGATTATTTTAAAAAAAAGTTTAATTCATTTTGCTTCTAAACAAGCTTTAGATATTAATACATTGGGTGAAAAAAATGTTAATTTATTAGTCGACAGTGGTTTAGTATCTGATTTAGCTGATATTTATCGTTTAAAAGTTGAAGATATTTTAAAACTTGATCGATTTGCTGATGTGTCCGCTCAAAAACTAATTAATGCTATTAATCAGTCTAAAAAACCAGATTTAGATAAATTTATTTTTGGTTTGGGCATTAGGCATGTTGGCACTAAATTAGCACTTGATTTAGCTAGAAACTTTAAATCAATAGATCGTTTAAAAACAATTGAAGCTAATGACTTAAATCAGATAGAAGGTATTGGTCAAATTGTATGTGAATCAATTTTAGGCTGGTTTTATGATTTGGATAATACCAAATTAATTGATAAATTTATTATGTTAGGCGTTAAACCAGTCTTAAGATCACAAAATGCATTATTGTCTGATAAAAAATTTGTAATTACAGGTACTCTTCAAACTATGAGTCGATTAAAGGCGGAAGAAAAAATTAAATTATTAGGTGGTCAATTACAATCTAATGTTACTAGACAAACCAATTATTTGATTGTTGGAGATCAACCCGGACATAATAAATTACAATTAGCTCAGTTTTATAAGACTAGTATTATTAATGAAAAAGAGTTTTTAAATTTAATGAATTATTTGGTTTAAATATTTATTTTTTGTAAGTGATTATGTTAAAGTTATAACCAGATGTTATTAATAAAAAAAATTTTTAAACCAAGCTTTTATTTTTTTAATGCAGTCTTGTTTTTTAGTATTTTTTTAATTAGTAGTTTATCACATCAAGTAGCGGCTCAAAGTCAAGTTAATGGTGGTTTGGCCGTTTATAATTTTCCTAGTAGCGTATATAATTATTTTCAAACTTATGATACGGTTACTTCTAATCCAAATAGTGAATGTGATGATGGTGCTCCGTCAACCGAAGCTAATACTTTTTGGTTATCACCTTCAGGACAACCAACAACAAAAATAGTAGGTTCAATTAATTTACCAAGAGGTCAAAATTATTCTTTTCAACTAAACACCGGAACTGTTTTTTGTTTTGCAACCGATGCAACAGCAGGTAGTGAAATTACTTTTCCTAATTCAACTGCAATTAATAGTGAAATTATAGATCCAAATAGTTATCTTTTAGATCCGGTTAGCCAAGGACCTAATCCTAATACGTCAACTGTTTTTAATGTTACGAATGTATCGGCTAGTTATGGATCAGTGAGTGGTTTACCGCAAACTACATTAAATTATAGTACTAATGGTCCAGCTCATACAATCCCGAACAGTATTTATTTTGCTGGTTCGAGTTCGATGACTTTTAATTCTTCAACTGTACCAAGTTATGTAACATCAGTCAACATTTCAGTTACTTTTAATCCCTATAATACTTTTTACCATAAACCATCTTTTGCTTGTGTAGGACCCTGTCAACAAACTATGAATTTTGTGGTTAATTTTTTAACTTTACCATCACCTATTTTACCACCGCCACCACCTAGTGGAGGTGGTGGTGGTAATTTTACATCTACCTGTAACGGTAGAGCTGGACCAGTGAGCGGTATTTTAAATTATACTTTTCCTAGTTTACCTTCAGGTGCTTATAATCCAACTTATTCAGTAACTGTTAATAAATATTATCAAAATGGTCAGGTTAGTTTTTATTATCAGAATTATAATTATAATCCAATTACTTTTGTGACACCAAATACTTTACATAGTCAAAACCCACCACCGGGAGGCTATAATTATGTTGCTACAACTAGTTATAATTATTGGTTTAATCAGACGTATTATTATTGGTATCATAATTCAACAGGTTGGCATCTTGGACAATATACGGTACCGGTTCAAGAGTTTGGATCATCCAATACCGTTAATTCGAACACAGTCACCTGTGACTATAAACCATATTTTCAGATTCAGTCTGGCGATATTGTAGCTGGCTCCAATGTATGTTCAACTCTTAGTAGCCCTACCAATGCTACTATTAGTAG
>JAJZWG010000037.1 GCA_021846795.1 bacterium | reverse complement strand
CAACCAGTTGATGATCAAAATACAGTTAGTAATCCCGAAACAACTGTTGAGCAGCCAGTGACTAATAATGAGTCAGTAGATAACTCAACCACTAATTCAGCGGAACCATTAACTGTTGACAATCAACAGTTAATCAATCAAGCTAACGAGCAACTAAGTCCTGACAATATTAATACTCAACCATTATCACCTCCAAGTTTTAATCAACAAAACGCTAATCAAAAAACTATAAATCCCATCTCGGGCAATCGTTCATTTTTAACCACCAATTCAGAAGATTCACCATCGCCATACAATCAATCTTCTAATGAGAATTAACCGCTATATAGCTCAAAATACAGATTTTTCAAGACGCGAAGCTGATAATTTAATTAATCTAAAAAGGATTAAAATTAATAATAAATTTGCTCAATTATTTGATCAAGTTACCGATAATGATACTGTTTATTTAGATAATAATGTAATCAATTTAAAACAGTCTAAAATAATTGTTCTTTTTAATAAACCGAAAGGATATATTGTTAGCAAAAATGGGCAAGGGCAAAAAACCATCTATGATCTTTTACCCAAAAATTTTAAAAACCTTAATTATGTCGGCAGATTAGATAAAAACTCTTCCGGTTTATTAGTTTTAACTGACAATACAGCATTAATTGATCAATTAACCAATCCTCAATTCAAAAAAATTAAACAATATGAAATTAAAATAAATAAAAACTTATCGGAAAATGATTTTTATCAAATCACCAATCTTGGAGTAAAACTTAATTTTGGTATTTCAAAACTCAACTTAAAAAATATTAACAATCATGAAAATGAATTTTTAGTATCTATGTATGAAGGTAAAAATCGTCAAATTCGACGTACTTTTGAAGCATTAAATTATAAAATTATTAAATTACATCGAATCAGATTTGGTCAATTTAAACTAGATAATTTACCTCAAGGATCAACAAAAATCTTTCATCCAAAATAATGTTATACTTTTAAAATGTTGAAAAAAATTCCAGTGGTCGCAATTATAGGTAAAACTAATGTTGGTAAATCATCACTCTTTAATGCTATTATTCGTCAAAAAAGAGCTATAGTGGCTAAAGAAGAAGGAACTACTCGTGATAGTATTATTGAATTAACTGAATATAATAAACATAATTTTTGGTTAGTTGATACAGCTGGCGTCAAAGACCCTATAGATGAATTTGAGTTAACTATTCAAGAACAAATTAAAGAAGCTATCGATTATGCTGATATAATTTGGTTTTTAGTTGAAACCAATACCGTAATTACAGATGATGATAGAAAAATTGCTAAATTAGCTTTTAAAAGCCATAAACCAACTATTTTAATTATTAATAAAATTGATCAAGCTAATAAAAATGATCAAAGTTATTTCAAACAACTTGGTCTAAAAAATATCACAGAAACTTCAACGGTTCAAAAAAGGGGAGTTAATGACTTATTAAATCAAACGATTAAATTAATACCGCAAATTTCTAATGTTAAACAAAATAAATCTATTAAATTAGCTTTAATTGGACGACCAAATGTTGGTAAATCATCACTCTTTAATGCTATCAGCAAAAAACAACAAGCACTTATAGCCGATCAAGCAGGAACAACCAGAGATATTAATAAAACTGAAGTTAAATTTTATAACGAATATATTGAACTAATTGATACTGCTGGCATCAGAAGAAATGGTCGAATACAAGTTGGAATTGAAAAATTTTCAGTTTTAAGATCTGTCTCAGCAATCGAACAAGCTGATATTTGTCTTTTAGTTTTAGATGCCAACGAATTAAATGTTCAATTGGATCAAAAATTAGCTGGCATGATCAAAGACGCTGGTAAGGGTTTAATTATTACAATTACAAAATGGGACACACTAATTGATAAAACGGCTTTTAGTCGAGATCAAATCTTTAGTCAATTAAAATTTAATTTTGATTTTGTTCCTTGGGCACCAGTTATTTTTGTTTCATCATTAACTGGTCAAAATGTTACAAAAATTTTAGATCTTAGTTTGGAAATATATAATAATCAACAAAAAAAAATTCCGACCAGTAAGCTTAATAAATGGTTGCATGAAGCCACTTCTAATCATCCACCAGCTGGATTAAAAAACAAAACACCAAAATTAAACTACATGATACAAGAAAATGAAATGAATTTACCGTCATTCCAGATTTTTTCAACTCAAACTAAATATATTCATTGGAGTTATAAAAGATATTTAGAAAAAAGCTTACGAAAAACTTTCGGATTTGACGGAACAGCAATTAAATTCTGGTTTATTGAAAAAAAACCTCAACCAGACCGAAAACTATCAAAAAAAATAAATTATCCTATAATAAAATAATGGGTCTTTTACAAAAACGACAAAATCCTAATCTATCAATTGTCAATAATTTTACTGATAATCAAGGTAATTTTGACTGGGTACTTATTGGTCTTGGTAATCCCGGTAAACAATATGATTACACTCGACATAATATTGGTTTTCTGGCTGTTGATTATTTTGTTAACAATAATGACTTTAGTCCATGGATATTAAAAAAAGATCTTCAAGCTGAAATTTGTAGTAGTTATATTATTAATAAAAAAATTTTAGCCGTAAAACCCCAAACTTTTATGAATAATAGTGGGCAAGCCGTTCAAAAGATTAGTAATTTTTATAAAGTTCCTTATCAAAAAATTATAATTATATACGATGATTTTGATCTACCATTTGGAAGCATTAGAAGCCGATTTGGTGGAAGTAGTGCCGGCCATAAAGGTATAGATTCAATTATTCAAACAACTAACAATCAAGATTTTAATCGTATTAAAGTTGGCATCCGACAAGAAAATATTCAAAACGCCTCTGAATTGGTTTTAAAAAAATTTAATCAAGCTGAAAGAAATAATTTAATTTTAATCTATAACGAAATAACTGTATTGATTAACGAACTTATTTTTGGCGAATCAACCACTATTTTATCAAACACTCTAAAAGTTTTTTAAACTAAAAAGAGTCTCCGGAGGGGGTGGGCACCGCCGGAGACTCTTTAAAGAGATAATTTATTTAAATTATCTCTAAACCCTTCAACCCACCCCACGAAACATCGATAAAAAATATATAAATCTATAATCGTGTCGACTTAAAAAGCCATCATTTAGACTCGTATTGAACGGGGAGACAAATGTCTGATAGTTAAAGGGGTTAGTATGTTTTAGAGAGTTTTTTTCATAATTATTTAACAGAGGGTTATTAAATAATTATCTCTCTAAAACAATCTAACATCTGTTAGATAAGGGGATAATGTGCAAGAATCCTATCAAACAGGATTCACAATTTGATATATTAGCAATAAAATGACATAATGTCAATACTAATTAATAAAATTGCATTATTTACAAATTTAAATTTTAAATATTTAAGCATAAGCTTATAATATGTTACAATTATTCATTAATGAAACTGACTATAAGTATTAGCATATTAATTTTTAGTACATTAGGTGGTTTAATCGGTCAATACGCATTAGATAATGGTAATTTTTTAGGAGGATGGAGTATATTATTTGGTACGATAGGTGGAATTTTAGGTGTATGGATTGGTTATAAATTTTATCAAAACTACCTTTAATTTAAAATAAACACAAAAATATAATTTGCATTATTAAGTAAAATAATATTAAGTAAATATTTATGGATAAAAATTTAATTATAGTTGAAAGCCCAGCTAAAGCGAAAACAATTCAAAATTTTCTTGGTAATAATTTTATAGTTAAAAGTAGTTTTGGACACATTAGGGATTTACCGTCAAAAGGACTCAATATTGATATAAAAGATAACTTTAAGCCGATTTATAAAGTACCAGCCGATAAAACGAAAATAGTTAATGAATTAAAAAAAATCGCTAAAAATAAAAATGTTTGGTTGGCTAGCGATGAGGATAGAGAAGGTGAAGCAATTGCTTGGCATTTAAGTCAAATTCTTAAAATAGATCCCCAAAAAACAAAAAGAATTGTATTTCATGAAATAACTAAAAAGGCGATTGATCAAGCCATTAAAAATCCACGAACAATTAACATGAATATGGTTAACGCTCAACAAGCTCGAAGAATATTAGATAGACTAGTGGGTTATGAATTATCACCAGTTTTATGGAAAAAAATAAAGGCTGGCTTAAGCGCCGGAAGAGTCCAATCGGTTGCTGTTAGATTAATTGTCGAACGAGAAAGAGAAATTAGACAAGCCAAAAGAACCACTTTCTTTAAAATTATTGGTGACTTTTCTAATCAAGCTAAAACTATTAATTTTACCAGTGAATTAAACCAACGTTTTGATGATTTAACACAAACCGAAAAATGGTTAAAAAGTTTAACTCCTGACAATAAGTTTATTGTTAAATCAATTGAACATAAAAAATCAACCAGACAACCATATGCTCCGTTTACCACCTCAACTCTCCAACAAGAAGCTTCTCGAAAGTTAAATTTTTCAGTTAAAAGTACCATGATTTTAGCTCAAAAACTTTATGAAGCAGGTTATATCACTTATATGAGGACTGATAGCACTATTTTGTCTGAAGAAGCTCAAAATCTAGCTGAAGAATATATTATAAAAAACTTTGGCCAACAATATTATCGCCACAAGCAATATATAACTAAAAATAGTAACGCTCAAGAAGCTCATGAAGCTATTAGACCAACTAATTTTAATACTAATGTCATTAACGATGATATAAGTATGAATAAGCTTTATCAATTAATTAAAGCTCGAGCTATCGCATCCCAAATGTCTCCAGCTATTGTTTTAAAATCTGAAATTAATATTGCTATCAATCAAAAAAAAGAATATTTTTTTTCAAAAGGTGAAATTATCGAATTTGATGGTTTCTTAAAAGTATACCAAGACAAAATCGAAGATAAATTATTGCCAAATTTAAAACCTAACGATTTATTGATTTGTCATAAGCTAGAAGCCAATGAAACCTTTAATCGATTGCCGGCTCGTTATATTGAAGCTACTTTAGTCAAAAAATTAGAGGAATTAGGCATTGGTCGACCAAGCACCTATGCTCCGACTATTTCAACCATTCAAACTCGTGGCTATATTGAAAAAAAAGATATAATCGGTCAAGAAGTTAAATTGCAATCTATTAGTCTTGATTTAACCAATTTTTCAATTAATCGATCAATTAATCAAGTTATTGTAGGTAACGATAAAAATAAATTAGTTCCAACTTCAATTGCCGAAGTAACCACTGATTTCTTAGTCAAGTACTTTCCAGACATTGTTGATTATCAATTTACTGCTAAAATTGAAGAAAATTTCGACAAAATTATCGAAAATAAAATCGAATGGCATCAAATGATCAATGATTTTTATCAAAATTTCCATCCTTTAGTTGAAAAAAGTGATCAAATTTCCAGAAAAGAAGCTAATCAATCCAAATTACTCGGAGTTGATCCCAAAACTAAAAAAAATGTTTACGCCCGATTTAGTAAATATGGTCCAGTACTTCAAATTGGTGAAAGCGACAATAAAGAAGAAAAAGTTATTTTTGCATCAATGCCAAAAAACAAAACTATTGAAACCATTTCACTCGAAGAAGCTCTAGAAATGTTTAAATTACCTCGCTCTTTAGGTTTAGACCAAAACAATAACGAAATAATTGTTAATATTGGTAGATTTGGGCCATATATCAAATATCAAAATAAGTTTTATGCCATTAAGGATGGAGCTGATCCTTTTAATATCACCAAAACTCAAGCTATTAAACTGATTAATCAAAAAAAAGAAGCTGACCAGAAAAAAAACTTAAAAGAATTTGATAATGGTATAAAAATTTTAGATGGTCGATATGGACCATATATTACTGATGGAAAAATTAACGTAAAAATACCTAAAAACCTTGAAATTTCAGAGATTGATCAACCTAAAGCCCTAGAATTAATTAACCATAAACCTAGTAAATTTAAACATAAGAAATAGATATTTTTGAATATTAGTAAAAATAATTGACTAATAATACTCCAAGAACATATAATAGGTATATTAGTCATAAATATGATAAAATATTTATTACTTGACAATTAAAATTATAAATTATATAATTAATATTTATTTAGGTAAGCTACACTTATGAACGAAACTAAGACTACTTCAACTGAAGCACAAAATTCAACTCAAATTGTTAGTAT